>NZ_JACJKP010000003.1 GCF_016901605.1 Gemmiger formicilis | reverse complement strand
GCTGGACCTGCGCACGGTGCCTTCGGCGGTGGGCGGCGACGAGGAAAAGCGCCATGGCGTGGTGCTGGCCAAAAGCGGCCCTGCCAAGGCATTCGGTGTGCGTACGGGGGAAAGCCTTTTCTCCGCCCGGCTGAAATGCCCCGATTTGGTCGTGACCCCGCCGGACTTTGATTTTTATGTGCAGAACAGCAAGGCCCTCATTGCCATTTTGCAGCAATACACCCCCGATGTGGAACAGTACAGCATCGACGAAGCGTTCCTGGATATGACCGGCACCGAAGCCCTGTTCGGCCCGCCGCTGACGGTGGCCCACACCATCCGCAACCGTGTACGGGAGGAACTGGGGTTTACGGTGAACATCGGGGTGGCGCCCAACCGGCTGCTGGCCAAGATGGCCTCGGATTTTGAAAAGCCGGACAAGGTGCACACCCTTTTCCCCGATGAAGTGCCCCGCAAAATGTGGCCGCTGCCGGTGGGGGCGCTGTTCGGGGTGGGACCCAGTGCGGTCAAACGGCTGAACCAGTGCGGCATGTATACCATCGGGGACCTGGCCCAGGCGGAACGCAAGGTGATCGTGGGGCTGTTCGGCGCCCGGGGAGATACCCTGTGGAACTACGCCAACGGCCGGGAGGCGGACCCTGTGACCAAGCAGGCCACCCGGGATAATACCTACGGCAACAGCGTCACTCTGCCCCAGGACCTGGCCAGGCCCGAACAGGCGGACGCCACCCTGCTGGCCCTCTGCGACTCGGTGGGGCGGCGGCTGCGGGCCGACGGCAGGACCGCCCGGGTGGTAACGGTACAGCTGGTGGATAATGCCTTCCGCCGTACCAGCCACCAGACCACCCTGCCCGACCCTACCAACTCCACCGACCGGCTGTATGAGGTAGCCCTGCGGCTGATGCGGCAGATGTGGCCCCAGCGCCCGGTGCGGCTGGTGGGGGTCAGTGCCGAAAAGACCGGCACCGACAACTTTGAACAGCTGGACCTGTTTACCGACAGCACCCGCCGCCAGAAACAGGAAACTTTGGACCGCACAGCAGATGCCCTGCGCCGCAAATTCGGCGGCATGGCGGTGACCCGGGCCAAGCTGCTCACACCCGAAACCCGGGCCCCGGCAGCCCTCTCCGCCGCCAAAGAGCGGGATAAACAAAAGAAAAAATAAGACGGCAGAACCCAGGGTTCTGCCGCCTTTTTTATTCGTCGTCCTCTTCGTCCAGGATTTCCCGGGCCACCTCGCCGCGGCTGCGGCGGGTGTCCATGGCGTTTTTCTCGATCAGCCGGTGGGCTTCGGTCTCGGTCATGCCCTTCTTCTCGATCAGGTAGCATTTGGCCCGGTCCACCAGCCGCAGCTGGGCAATTTTGTCCAGCAGTTTCTGGTTTTCTGCCCGCAGCAGGGCCAGCCGCTTGTAGTTGCTGGCGGCCATCTGCACCGCCTGGCGGAACTGGGGCGCGCTGAAAGGCTTGCCCAGCACCAGCACGCCGAAATCCTGCAATTTGTCCGAGATCTGTTCCGCTGTGCCGGTCTTGGTCAGCAGGATCACCCCGGCGTCGGTCTTTTGTACGGCGTCGGTGCCCAGTTCGTGGCCGAATTCGTCGGGCAGCGGGGTGTTGATGACGATCACTTCAAAGTCCTTGCCGTCCATCTGGCGGCGGGCTTCACCGCCGCTGGGCACAATGACGGGGCGGGTATAACCCAGTTCGGCAATGTGCCGGGCCAGATATTCGTTGGCGTTGGTTCCCGCCGATACGATCAGCGCCTTTGCCACAGGCCGCCCCCTCCTTTCCTGCAAGTGTATGCGGCAGTCACATGATCAGGAACCCGTTGGCACGCTCCCAGGCGTCCACGTCGGTGGCGGCCTCAAAGTCGTGGCACAGACGGGTCTGGTATTCAAAGTATTGGTTTTGCAGTGCAATGGGCAGTTCGGCGCTGATGAACTCGCTCTGCCCGGCCACCGTGATGGCCTCCCGCAGGGTGCGGGGCAGGCTTTCCAGCCCGGCGGCGGCACTGGCACGGAACAGATTGCGGTTCACGGGGTCCGGCAGCGGCAGTTTGCGCTGGATACCGTCCAGCCCGGCGGCCAGGATCAGGCCGATGACCAGGTAGGGGTTGCCGGCGGGGTCGGGGCCGCGCAGCTCCACCCGGCACAGTTCGCCGCTGGCGCTGGGCAGCCGCACCAGCTGGCTGCGGTTCTGGCGGCTCCAGCTCACATACAGCGGGGCCTCGTTGGCGCCCAGCCGCGCGTAGGAGTTGGGCACCGGATTGCAGAAAGCGGTCAGCTCCCGGGCATGGGCCAGAATACCCGCCACAAAGTGGGCGGCTTCGCTGTCGGGGGCCAGGTCCCCTTCAAACAGGTTCTTGCCGTCCCGCAGCAGCGAGATGTTCACATGCAGGCCGCTGCCCGGCTGGTCGGCCAGGGGCTTGGGCATAAAGCTGGCGAACAGGCCGTTACGGGCGGCAATGGCCTTGACGGTGCTCTTGAAGGTGTTCAGGTTGTCGGCCGATTTCAGCGCCCCGGTGTACAGGAAGCAGACCTCGTTCTGGCCTGGGCCGCTTTCGTGGTGGCTGTGCTCGGGGTGCAGGCCCATCTCCTCGATGGCAAAGCAGATCTCCCGGCGGATGTTTTCGCCCTTGTCCAGGGGCGGAATGTCAAAATAGCCGCCGTGGTCCAGGGGAATCCGGGTGGGGTTGCCCGCTTCGTCGGTCTCAAACAGATAAAATTCACACTCGCAGCCCACATTGCAGGTCAGGCCCAGGGCCTTGGCACGGCCCACCACCGACTGCAGATACCCCCGGCAGTTGCCCTCAAAGGGTTTGCCGTCGGGCAGGGTGATGTCGCAGTACATGCGGATGACCCGGCCCTCGGTGGGGCGCCAGGGCAGCACGGTGGCGGTGTCGGGGTCGGGCCACAGCACCAGGTCGCTCTCCTCCACGTTCATGAAGCCGGCGATGGAGGAACCGTCAAAGCTGATGCCCTGGGCAAAGGCGCGGGGCAGCTCGCTGGCAAACAGCGAAATATTCTTCTGGTTGCCGAAGATGTCGCAGAAGGTCAGCTTGACGAACTTGACGTCGTTGTCCTCCACAAAATTCAGAATATCCTGTGCGGTACGTTTCATAAAAGCCTCCGGGAATCGGTTTGCATCCTGCGCAAGGGCGGCCGCAGATACCCGAAAGGCCCACCGGTGGGCGGTAGGCGCCGGCAAACAGCCGGGCAATACGCGCTTGTGCAGGCGGGCCTTTCAGGTTGGTGTAAGAAATAGGAAAAGGAGAATGGCGATACAGGTGGGCCCTTACTCGGTGTAGAACAGCATACGGCTGTAGCAGGGCAGGGGCCAGTATTCTTCGTCAACGAGCTCCTCGGCTACGTCGGCGGCGGCACGCAGCCGGGCCATAACGGGCAGAACCTCGTCATGGAAGGCGTGAGCCTTGGCGCTCTCGTCCTCCAGGGCACAGACCTTGTCGGTGACGGCTTTCAGCTCATCGGCAGCGTCGGACATCTCGTCGGTATACTGGGAAAGCGCTTTCAGCACTTTGCTCTCGGCCTTGGTGGAAATGCCTTCCACGGCGGCAGCCTTGGCAGCGGCTGCGTTGGCCACCTCGCCCATGTAGGAGGTGGCGGCGGGGATCAGCTGCTTGTTGGCGATCTTGAGCATGGTGCGCGCTTCGATGTTGATGATCTTGGAGTAATGCTCCATCTCCACTTCGTAGCGGCTGAGCATCTCGGTCTTGGTCAGGACGCCGAACTCTTCCATCAGGGCAATGTTCTTGGCCTCTTTCAGGGCGATCATAGCGTCGGGGGTGCACTTGCGGTTGGGCAGGCCGCGGCGTTCCGCTTCGGCCTCCCAGGCGTCGGTATAGCCGTTGCCGTTGAAGATGACGCGGCGGTGTTCGTTCAGCGTCTTCTTGACCCAGGCGGCAGCCGCGCACTCAAAGTCGGCGGCGGAGGAGGTCTCCTCGGTAAAGTTCTTCAATGCCTTGGCCACCGCGGTGTTCAGGATGGTGTTGGCATCGGAGAGGTTCTGGGCGGAACCGGGCATACGGAACTCAAACTTGTTGCCGGTAAAGGCAAAGGGAGAGGTACGGTTGCGGTCGGTGGTGTCCTTGCTGAACTTGGGCAGAACATCCACGCCCAGGTCCATCTTCATCTTCACGGGGCCGGCGTAGGGGGAATCGGTGCAGATGGCATCGATGACCGCTTCCAGTTCCTCGCCCACAAAGATGGAGATGATGGCCGGCGGGGCCTCGTTGGCGCCCAGGCGGTGGTCGTTGCCCGGGGTGGCTACCGAGGTGCGCAGCAGGTCGGCGTACTCATCCACCGCTTTGATGACGGCGGTGAGGAACACCATGAACTGCAGGTTCTCCATGGGGGTATCGCCGGGGTCCAGCAGGTTTTCTTCGGTGGTGGACAGGGACCAGTTGTTGTGCTTGCCGCTGCCGTTGACGCCTTCAAAAGGCTTCTCGTGCTGCAGGCAGACCAGGCCGTGCTTGGCGGCGATCTTCTTCATCATCTCCATGGTCAGCAGGTTGTGATCAATGGCCACGTTGGTGGTGTCGTAGATGGGCGCCAGTTCATGCTGGGCGGGGGCGACCTCGTTGTGCTTGGTCTTGGCGGGGATGCCCAGCTTCCACAGTTCTTCGTCCAGTTCCTTCATGAACTCCGAAACGATGGGCCGGATGGTGCCGAAGTAATGCTCTTCCAGTTCCTGACCCTTGGAGGGAGCGGAGCCGAAGAGGGTACGGCCGGTAAGCACAATATCCAGGCGCTTATCGTAGTCTTCCTTGCGGACGAGGAAATATTCCTGTTCGGGGCCGACGGTGGTGGCTACCCGGGGCACATCCTTGCCGAAGAGATGCAGCACCTTGCAGGCCTGGTCGCTGATGGCCTGCATGGAGCGCAGCAGCGGGGTCTTTTTGTCCAGAGCCTCGCCGGTGTAAGAGCAGAACGCCGTGGGGATGCACAGCACGTCATCCTTTACAAAGGCGTAGCTGGTGGGGTCCCAGGCGGTGTAGCCGCGGGCCTCGGCGGTGGCGCGCAGGCCACCGGAAGGGAAGGAGGAAGCGTCCGGCTCACCCTTGATGAGCTCTTTGCCGGAAAACTCCATAATGGCGGTACCGTCGGGCTGCGGGCTGACGAAGCCGTCGTGCTTCTCACTGGTAATGCCGGTCAGGGGCTGGAACCAGTGGGTGTAATGGGTGGCGCCCAGTTCAATGGCCCAGCGCTTCATGACGCTGGCCACCACGTTGGCTACCTCCAGGTCCAGCGGCTGGCCCTTTTCGATGGTCGCCTTCAGGCTCTTGTAGGTAGAGCTGGGCAGGCGCTCACGCATTTCGTGCTCGTTGAAGACTTTGCTGCCGTAAAGTTCCATGACGGTTGCTGCCATACTTCATACTCCTTACTTCAATATCGGATTACAGGAAAGGGCGCTGCGAAAACACATTCGCAGCGCCCTTGCTGTTATGTTCCCATTATACGGGGTGTGCCGCCAAAATGCAACTGGCGAACTGCTCAAATCGTAAAAATATCCGGGGCAAAAACTGGCAAAATTGTCCATCGTCCGGGTGTTATAAAATATGGTATACTAGTACAACACCGTTGGAATCAAAAAAGAGGGCATACTATGGAGATTGAACGCAAATGGATGGTCGCCGGCTGGCCGGAAGGTCTGCCCATGACCGAGGATTACCGGATGGACCAGGGGTACATCAGCGTGCGGCCCACCGTGCGCATCCGGCGGGAGGCCCTGCAGGGCGGCGCCACGGCGCTGGTGCTCTGTTTTAAAGGAGAGGGCACCCTCAGCCGGGAGGAGATCGAGACCGAGATCGACGCGGAACTGTTTGCCCGGCTGGAACACCTCATCGGCAAGCCGCTGATCCATAAGGAACGCCGGGGCTACGCGCTGCCCGGCGGTCTGACGCTGGAGGTAAACTGCGTGGACCCGGACCTGCCCACCGCCTTCTGGTATGCCGAGGTGGAATTTGCCACCGAAGCCCAGGCCCTGGCCTGGGACCCTGCATCGGCGGGACTGGGCCAGTATCTCTCCGACGAATGCACCGGCAAGCCGGGGTCCAGCATGGGGGAATACTGGGTAGAGACCCGGGGGTGAATCCTCCGAAACAAAAACAAGCATCCGCCTTCGGTCTGAACCGAAGGCGGATGCTTTATTGTATCTGTGAAAATGAAATGCGCTGATCGCTATCAGTGCGTCTTTTTACGCAGGAACAGCGCAACCAGGCCCATGCCGGAAATCACCAGCAATGCCCACCAAAGCGCGGGCTGGCTGGCATCCCCGGTCTGGGGAATCGTGGCGGTGGCAACTGCTACAGGCTCGGCCGAAGGTACCGGCGTTGCGGCGGGGGCCGGCGTTGCCGCGGGAGTTGGGGAAGCCGGCGTACCCGGTACGGGCTTTACATAGCCGTTATCGACCTGCACTTCGGTGCGGGTATACTGCGTGCTGCCTTTCCACTGCGCGGTGGTGGCGCCGGTCACCGTGCGGGTGCCGGTATTGTATTGCGGGTTTTCGCCGTTTGTGACGGTTGCCGCAAAGCGGGCAGCGGAACCGGCATTGGTCTCGGTGATGGAGAACTGGGCGCCGGCGGGCAGACCATCAACCAACAGGCTGTCCCCGGCCTGCAGGTAAACCGTTGCGGTGTTGCCCGGCGCAAAGGTCAGATATTTCTGCCCCGACGTCAGGGTGCCGATGGCCGGATTTTCCGTGCTGCTGTGCAGCTCCACCGGGTATCGGTCACCAGCCACCGCAAGGTCCGGCAGGTTGGAGACGGTGCTTGTCAAACGGGCACAGGGCGGCTAGTCACCAGCCACCGCAAGGTCCGGCAGGTTGGAGACAGTCAGGGTGAAGGCATAGGTCTCACCGGGGCGGATGTCCTCCCCGCTGACCTGCTTGGCAAGCTGCAGGCTGGTGCTCCGGTCCAGAATCAGGGCACGGTATGCTTTGTCCGTGCTGACCGGGAGGTACGCCATCCGATCCAGCGTTTTGCTGCTCATATAGCGGCCGGTGTGGCGCGCGGTCTGCAGGGTCTGGGAATCGCCTTTGCCATATTGCGAATCCTGATCGCTGTAATCATCATACCAGCTGGTGAACCAGACGGCCCGGTCTTCGTCGGGCACATAGGTATGGGTGCTGTCCTGGATATAGGCGGTGATCGCCTCGGCCGCCGGAACCGTGAACTGGCTCTTCCCGCCCTGGGCATACAGTTCGGCGCCCGCATCATTGGCATCGGGGCTGGTGTTGTCAGGCTGTCCGCCTTTCTCGCCGGCCACGTTGAAGTACAGCGCACCGTCCGTCATGACAAAGGTGGCCGCCTGCTCGCCCTGATCTTTGGTGGATTCCACATAAACGCCGCCGCCTGCATCCCAGGCGGTGTTGTCGGTGATCACACCGCCACTCATCGCGTAGACTGCGCCGCGGAATACCAGCGGATTCGGCAGAGGACCATCCTGGGTCTCAGAGATGGTATTCTCACCCGAAAGGTAGATGCCGCCGCCGTTTTCCTTCGCGGTATTGCCGGCAATACGGCCGTCATACATCCGGAATCGTGCGCCGGTGCCGTAACTGTCATCACTGTCAAAGTCGTGGGTATACCCTTCGTAACTGCCCACACCGTCCAGGTATACGCCGCCGCCGGAGTGCGCAGCGGTGTTGTTTTCAATCCAGCCGCCGTTCATCAGGATGGTGGAGCCAAAGCAGCCGTATACACCACCGCCGCAGCTCTCATTTCCTGTCTCGTTGCCGGTGATTTTTGCACCGCTGTACTGGTCGGTTGGACCATACAGGTACAGCTGGCAATTGCCGTGCAGGAAGATGCCGCCGCCGCCCGGGGCATAGGGGTCATCGTCGTGCTTTTCTACCACCCACGTGGATTTTGCGATGTTATCCTGGATCGTGCCGCCGTACATATACAGCACAGAATCTTCGGGGTTTCCGTTTTCACCGACGGAAAAATCGGCGGCCACGCAGATGGCTCCACCGTGCGACTCTGCAGTGTTGTCTGCAATGACACCGTCATACATATACATACGGCAATCTTTGGCGATCTGTACGGCGCCGCCAGACAGATCTGAGTAGTTCTCTTTAATGGTGCCGCCATTGAGATTGAAGGTTGCGTTCACATTGACGGTGATCGCACCGCCTCCTTCTCCGGCCTGGGGGCCTTTCGACGGATCCGCATCTTCACGATCCGTGATTTTGGCTTTGTTGTTGGCAATCGTGCCGCCGTTTATGGTCAGGCTGCAGGACTCTGCGCTGGGTGCATCCGCTGCGCCGCGAACGTATATGGCTCCGCCGCCCAGGGCTTTGTTGTAGGAGATGGTACCGTCATTGATTGTGACCTTTGCTGTGCCATGCTCTTGCGTGATGGCAGAAATAGCACCGCCAAACTTATTGATGGCGGAGTTGCGGGTGATTGTGCCATTCTCAATCAAAACGGTTGTGGAACCCGCTATGCCTGTCCCGGCGGTGATCGCGCCGCCGTACCCCTTGAGAACCTGGTTGTCGGAAATGGTGCCATCCGTCATGGTAAAGGAGGCAGCTTTGTCTACTGCTGTTGAAACAACGCCGACTATACCGCCCATACCCCAGCGGCCCCATGTAGTATCTTGAAGAAGTTTATTGTTGCAAATTGTGCCGCCAGCCATCGTGAAGGAGGAGCAGTTCGCACGGAACACAGCCGCCATGGACGAAGGAATATTAGTGTTGTCGTGCCCGCTGATCTCTCCGCCGGACATGACACAGGTACTGCCATTCAAATTAATAACAGTGGATGAGTAGCCGTGGACGTTGCTGTTTATAATGCGGGCTCCGTCCTGAATATAGAGATGCGCACCATTCACATACAGGGCGCCGCTCTTGAAATTCGTCTGGCCGACACTGTTGCAGTCCAGTGTAATGTTGGAAAGGGTGAGAGAACTGTCGGTTTTTACTTCAAAAAAGTAAACACCGGATGTTGCGTGGCTGTTATCAAACCTCAGCGTGTAGTTGCCGCTGCTGGTCAGATGCACGTTGGCGCCGTCTGTCAGGCTATAATAAGCTCCAGATTGCGTGCCATTGTTCAGCTGGATGTCCGCTGTCAGTCGGATGGTGATCTGGGGGATCTCCGTGCCGGCTGCCGTGGCCTGTTTCGCCGCATCATTGGCAACTTCCACAGCCGCTTCCAGCTGGCTTTCGTTAGCTGCATCATATTCGTTTTGCCCTGTATAGGTGGAGAAAAAGGCCGGAGCGGACAGGCCGTTGGTATCAGTACCGTCCTGGCCGCCGGTCTGTGCCGGATCCTGGGGGCCATTTTCGCCGCCCTCACCGGCGTCATCGTCTTCCCCGGCAGGGGTGCCGGGCTGGCCGCCGGCGTCATTGCCGTCCTGTTCGTCGGACTGTGCCGGATCCTGGGGGCCATTTTCGCCGCCCTCACCGGCAGTGGCGTCTTCCCCGGCAGGGGCGCCGGGCTGGCCGCCGGCGTCATTGCCGTCCTGATCGTCGGGCTGTGCCGGATCCTGGGGGACGTTTTCGTCGCCCGCACCGGTGTCACCGTCTTCCCCGGCAGGGGCGCCGGGCTGGTCGCCGGCGTCATTGCCGTCCTGATCGTCGGGCTGTGCCGGATCCTGGGAGACGTTTTCGTCGCCCGCACCGGTGTCACCGTCTTCCCCGGCAGGGGCGCCGGGCTGAACACTGTTTTCTTCATCGGAAAGAATTTCCTCGTCCCCGCCGTTGGCGTTGACGACGATCCCGGGGTTGTCTTCTCCGTCATTGGAAACTTGGCTGTAATTTGCCGGTTCGGATGATTCTTCGGCAAGTACGGTCGCCGGTGTCAGGCAGAGCAGCAGACACAGGGCTAGCATGCCGGACAGAATCCTTCTTCTCATCTTGCGTTTTCTTCCTTTCCTGTTTTATGTCTTTGATTTTGCCGCCATCCCGTTGCAACAGCAGACATCGGCAAAGGGTCTGGAACAGCTTTATGAAAGCGTACAAAAAGCTGTTGGATTCCGCACGATGGGATTTAGGCGATATTTACTATATTGTCAATATTATCATGCTATTTTTTTGAAATCAAGAACGCACCTTTAATTCGACAGATTCAACAAAACTGTGCAGGGAAATCAGCGGTCAATTTGTTGGAGCTGGATAATAAAACCACGTGATTGTGCGTTTTATGGGGAGGACTGCGGCAAGAAAGCACAAAAGCTGGAATACAACGTAATACTTATGCTTGTTTGCCGCAACAGACCCATGGGGGCGGAGCCGCCCTCCCTTTCGAGCGCCGCAAAACATCCGGCACTGGCCTTGCCGGAAAACGGACACCAGGGACACGCCGCGGTGTGCAGACTTACAGCGGAGGAAGGAATCTTCTGTTCGTTTGAAGCCTTCTGCGCCGGGGAATGCTACCAGCAGGGCTGTGAATTGTAAAATTGTGCCGCCCTGCTTTACAAATGATTACAAAGCGGCTACAATAAGAACTAACTAGTCCCGACAAAACCATCTCCGTGCGTATCCTGCCGCACGGACGGAGTAACCTAGGAAAAGAGGAACTGTGAATGAAACGTAAGCTACTGCTCGTCATGGCTATCCTGTCGCTGTGCGTTCTGCTGGCGGCCTGCAAAAAGGGAGGAGACGAATCCGCCAGCTCCTCCGGTACCACTACGCCGGAGGTTACCGCCACGCCTGAACCGTCCATGGAACCTTACATGGCCAACGTGCTCACCGGTGAACCCCAGGGCGACGATTACAAGAACCAGCGCATCACCGCTGTCATGGTCAACAACATCGTGGCGGCCCGTCCTCAGCGCGGTCTGTCCAAGGCGGACATTCTGTTTGAGATCAAGGTGGAAGGCGGCATCACCCGCTTTATGCCGGTCTTTACCGATTATGAAGATATTGGCGAGATCGGCCCTGTGCGTTCCGGCCGTGACCAGTTCTTCCGCCTGATCCTGCCCTGGCAGGCCCTGTATATCCACGAGGGTCAGTCCGTGGTCATGCAGCAGTATGCCATCGACTACAGCTACGGCAACCTGAACAACAACGACGGCGCCAACGGCTACCGTGACTACGGCCGTGTGAACTGGAACGGCGCTTCCTACAACAACGGAACCCTGGCGCTGGAACACACCATGTACACCGACTCGGAGAACATCCAGAAGTACATCGATGACAACAGCGTGGATATGGACCGCACCTACAACTCCACCTTCTTCAACTTTGTGGATTACCGTACCGGCGAAACCCGCGACCTGTCCAACAGCCTGGACAGCGCTTACAGCGACAAGTACGGCCCTGTGGTGAGTGACGGCGAATATATCGAGATCGAGCACAGCCCGTCCTACAAGACCCGCTTCATCTACGATTCCGCCTCCAACACCTACAAGATGCAGCAGAACTACACTGACGGCCAGTGGCGCGACACCGTGGACGAAGCTGCCGACAACACCGTTCTCAGCTTCCCCAACGTCATCGTGCTCTACACCGACATCCACACCTACCCCGGCCACGAGGCCAAGGACCTGCAGTACGTTGAGTACTCCTGGGGCGGCATCGGTTACTACTGCTACGGCGGCAAGTGCGAGAAGATCTACTGGCAGAAGGGCACCCCGCAGGAAGCCCTGCGCCTGTACTACCTGACCGAGGACGGCCAGTGCAGCGATACCCCGCTGGAAGTCAACATCGGCAAGAGCTACGTGGCCGTTACCGACATTGACTACGCCGAAAACTTTGTGCACAGCACCCTGGACGGCGTGGACCTGAGCAGCGCCACCACCAAGACCTACGAGAGCAACTACGTGGAAGACGACGCCGAGGCCGGCGAGACCCTGGGCATGAGCACCGATGATCTGACCACCAGTGCCACCGGCAGCGGTGAGGCGGAGACCACCACCGAGGAAACCGTTACCGAGGAAGTGCCCGAGGAGGAAACCCCTGCGGAAGAGGTACCGGAAGAACCCGTGGCGGATGATCCCGAAGCGGTAGGCTGATCCGGCATCCTGCATACCAAAACAAACACCAGCGCAGTCCGCCCGGCGCGGGCTGCGCTGGTTCTTTTGAAAGGACCCCGTTTATGAAACGTTTACAGGCATTGGGTGTGGCGGCCGCCCTGCTGGCAGCGCTGCTGCTGGGCGGTTGTTCCGGCCAGGGAGAGTCCGGCGCGTCCTCGTCGGAGTCCGCCGTAGCCACCGCCACCCCCGAACCTACCCCTTTGACCGATCCGGTCCCCAACCCCCTGACCGGTGTGGCCGATGGTGACTATACCAACTGCCGCCCGGTGGCCGTCACACTGCGCACCCTGTCCGGCGCTACCCCCCACTGGGGGCTTTCCAGCGCCGATGTGCTGGTGGAAGGGGTGACCGAGGGCACCACCGCCAGCCTGATGGCGCTGTATTCCCGCGCCGATAACATCAGCAAGGCGGGACCGGTAGGCCCCGGGCGGGATCTGCTGCTGCAGTTTGCCCTGCCCCTCAACGCCGTCCCGGTGCATATCGACAAGAATATCTACGCCGAAAACCTGCTCAATACCCTGAGCTATCAGGATCTGGACGGTTACCACATCGGCAAGGCAGCTTTTGCCTTTGACCAGGACCGCCAGAATGCCGGTTACCGGGAAGAAAACTGCTGGTACACCACCGGCGAGATGATCCGCAACGGGCTGAACACCTACGGCACTTCGCTGGAGGGCGCCAACACGCCGCTGTTCCTCTTTGGGGAGCGGCAGCCGGTGGAGGAGGGCGCCCGCAACGCCACGGCGCTGACCATCACCTTCTCCCCCGATGACAGCGAACAGCTGATCTATACCCCGGAAACCGGTCTGTACGTCAAGACCAATGCCGACGGTTCCCCCACCACCGACGCTGACAACGGCCAGCAGGTGGCCTTTACCAATGTGTTTGTGCTCTATGCGTCCAGCGGCATCAAGGACGACGGCTACACCCGCCAGTACGATCTGACCGGCGGTACCGGCCTTTACCTGACCGGTGGCGCCTGGGAGCAGATCCAGTGGTCCAAGGAGGACGCCACCGCCCCGTTGCAGCTGACGGCCGCCGACGGCAGCCCGCTGGTGGTCAGCCCCGGCAAGAGCTTTATTGCGGTATGGGGCGGCTATTACGGCCAGAGCCTGCGCCTGACCGGTGCGGACGGTGCCGAACAGACCCTGCCCGAAAAACCCGCCCTGCTGGAAAGCGGCATCAGCGACGAAGCGGCTGCGGCTGCCCAGGCGGAATTTGACGCCAAGCAGAAGATCATCGACGCCCAGGCAGCGCTGGATGCGGCCAACGCCCAACTGTCCGAGGCCCAGACCGCCCTGCAGGAAGCCCAGGCCGCCCTGGATGCCGACAGCGAAAACCAGGAACTGATCACCAAGCGGGACGAAGCCCAGGCGCTGGTGGACAGCCTGAACCAGACCATTGCCGATAACCAGGCCATTCTGGACGCGGCGGGTGTTACCGCCGAACCGGAAGCAACCCCGGCCCCCGAGGCCGCCTCCTCAGACGCGGCTTCCTCCACGGCATCCTGACAACAATAACAAAGCGCCCCGGCGGTTACCCTGCCGGGGCGTTTTTTGGTTATTCCATGGCGTCCAGGTAGCCGGTGGGCACTACGTCGTAGGCTTCGGCCAGGTGGTCGCGCATCCACATTTCGGCGTCCAGCCGCACGCTGTACCCCGCGCCGGGGTCGGTCATCCACTCTTCCGGTTTGCGGAAGGGCAGGGCGTGCTGGGCCAGCATGTTCATGATCACGCCGCCGTGGGTCACACAGGCGGCTTCCTCGGTGTGGGTGCGCAGCATATACTCGAACATCTTCATCAGCATGCCCGAAGTACGGTTGAAAAAGGCCTGCCGGTCCTCGGCGCCTTCCGGCACCGTCCGGCTGGTGGGGTCCATCCACTGGGCAAACTCGGGGTTTTTGACCAGCTGCTGCAGCGGCTGGCCTTCAAACTTGCCGAAAGCCATCTCCCGCAGGTCCTGCAGTTCGATCTGCCGCACCCCGGGGAAAAGCAGCTCCGCCGTCTGGGTGGCGCGCAGCATGGGGCTGGTGAATACCAGCGGTACTGTGGGGTAGGTGAACTGCGCCTTCAGTTCTTCCAGCTGGGCGCGGCCCTCATCGCACAGCGGCAGGTCGGTGCCGCTGCCTATGTACAGCCCCTGCAGGTTGCCGGCCGTCAGGCCGTGGCGGATCAGATGCAGTTTGTAATATTTCACAGTGTTTCTCACTTTCTCCGTATAAAGGTATCGTTACCAGCATACCCCAAAATGGGCGCCGCCGCAACGGAAAATAGTTACAATTTGGTTACAAAACAAAAGCCCGGTCCCGGGGACCCCGCAGTTGCCCACAATATTTATACCTTTCTACAGGTTGTACTCCCCACATGTGGGCCACCCGGAGCGCCCCCGCGGGCAAAAGCAAAAAAACAGCCAAAAAGCGTCGAAAACCGGGTTTACAAAATGTTTTTTGACAGATATAATATACAACACGTAGAAATACCAACACTGGCGGTCCCGGCGGACCGGTGCCAGGGCACCGGGGGGACCTGCCACGGAAGAGGATGAATATGGCCATGGAGTTCAGCCGCATTCTTACGCTGCTGCGCAAAGAACGGGGCATTACACAAAAACAGGCGGCGCAGGACCTGGGGATCAGCCAGGCCCAGCTTTCCCATTACGAAAAAGGCATCCGGGAGTGCGGATTGGCCTTTGTGGTGCAGGTGGCGGACTATTACGGCGTCAGCTGTGATTACCTGTTGGGCCGCAGTGCGGAGCGCAGCGGCCAGACCATCCGGGTGGAGGACCTGCCCGAGACCGGTTCCCCCACCAGCGGCAGCGTTTACCGCGGCAGTGTGCTGCCCACCATGTACAAAAAGCTCATCGAGAATTCCCTGGATATTCTGTACGATAAACTGCAGGAAAGCGGCGACAAGCAGCTGGTCACCGACATCAGCCGCTACCTGATGCTGGCGGTGTACAAGGTATTCCGCCAGATGCACGATGCCTGCCCCCGCAATGTGACGGGCATGTTCCGTATTGGGGCGGCGCGCTGGCAGGCCAGTGCGGACGCAGCCATGCGGCTGACCGAAGCAGACCTGACCGCCACCCTGAAAGGGGAAGAGGGGAACCGGGACAGTGTGGACCCCGCCACCATGGCCCTGACCACCGAGCGGCTGACCCACGATTATCCCCGCCATGCCACCAGCCTGCTGAACCTGGTCAAAACGGCGGAGGAATCCATGCGCAGCCTGCAAAAAATGGAATAAGGCGGCCTTGCCGCATAAAAAGAACCGCCGCCCGGCAACGGGCGGCGGCTTTTGTTATTTTCCGGCAAGGGCGGCGCGGCAGCGGGGGCAGACGAATTTGCCGTGCAGCTGCACCGACCCGGTCACGACCTCGCCGCAAAGGGCGCAGGCATCGGCGGGACGGTATTTGCGCAGCAGAATGGCGTCCCCTTCGGTAAAAATCTCCAGCGGGGTGTCGGTGGTAATATCAAAGGTGCGGCGCAGTTCCTTGGGCAGGACCACACGGCCCAGCGAGTCAATATGGCGGACGATCCCGGTTGAAATCATAGAAAAACCTCCTGTTGCGGCAGGTGTCAATTTGCGGCAAATCGTGCAAAATATGGTGGATTTTTTTGTCCCCTGACGCAACTTCTTGTAGTTATTATACGAGAGTTTGGTAATATTGTCAATATTTGGAAGAGGAAAACTCTTCGACAAAATCCGACGAAATACGTTCCTTCGACAAAAATAGAAAAACTTGCCCCGGCGTGAGGGCGGAAGCTGCGGCTGCATGATTTCCAGCAAAACAAAAGGGCCGCGGCACGGGGTTCTCACAACACCGTTACAAGTCCGAAACAACTTCGACACAACTTGCCGGTAAAATATTCATAGATAGCCGGCGTCACAGCGGCAAAAGGAGTGTACAATGGCAAAGGGACGTGTAGTGTTTTACGAGGAATCCGACCGGCCGACAGCACCGCCGCGCACGGTCTATACCAACCAGGCACGGCGGCAGCGCCGCAAACGGCGCCGTCGGGGGCGCAGGCTGCTGTTTGCCCTGGCACTGCTGGTGGTGGTTTCCTCGGTGGGGTATGTGCTCTGGTATACCCATTCCCCTGCCGACAGTGTGATTTCCGATGCGGACCGGGACCAGGTGGAAAGTGATACCGGCGGTTCTGCCGACAGCACCGACCTGACCGCGGCGGCGGCCGAACCTGCCGATGGGCGCATTGTGGTGGCCATTGACCCGGGGCATGGGGGCGTCAACCCCAACATCGGCGCCGAGGACTACGGCAGCGAGGCCAACGGCCTGCGGGAAAGTGAAGTGACCCTGGCCACGGCGCTGGCGCTGTATGATCTGCTGGCGGCGGATGACCGCTTTGCCCCGGTGCTGACGGCGGACGGTACTACCTACCTGAAACCCAGCGAACGGGGCGCTGTGGCCGCACAGGCGGGGGCACAGCTGTTCCTTTCCATCCATCTGAACTACGACAGCAGCGCCTCCTCCAACGGGTTTGAGTGTTATGCCGCGCCGCCGGCCCTTTCCACCAACGCCGAGAGCGTCCGTTTCGGGCAGCTGGTGGCCCGGGCATTCAGCGACCTGGGGCTGCACCTGCGGGGCACCAACGGCGTGCGGTACTTATATTATGATGCCAACGACAACAAGCAAATCTATGAATCCACCGACACCACGGTGCGCTGGGACCCCACCTTTACGGTGCTGCAAGCCAGCGGCTGCCCCGCGGTGCTTTGCGAGGAAGGGTTCATCAGCAACAGCGGCGATATGGCGCTGCTGGCCGGGGAGGATGGCTGCCAGGCAGCCGCCCAGGCCTACTACGATTGTATCTGCAGCTATTTCAGCCTGACATAAACAACAGCCTCTGCGCGAACTTTGTGCGCAGGGGCTGTCTTTTTTGTTGTTTTGCCGCCTTGTACGCGGTACGCCGCACTTTTGCCGGGATTTTGGGCAGGGTTTGTCCGCCCGGCGGGCATTTGCACAGTTTCCCACTAGTTTTTGGGTTTCCACGGCCTGCGGCAAAAAGTACCGTTTGCTCCATGGTATAGTGCAGCTACCGTACGGCATACAACATAAAGGGGGAAACGATCCAATGGCTGTTTTTACCAATATAAAGGAGAATGTACATACCCCGGAATCCGGCATCGGGGTGCTGCTGCCCGCAGGGGCCCGCTGGTCGGCGCTGGCGTGGCAGGGGGCTGCCGCCGTCACCGGGGCGGTCCTGGGCGCGGGGCAAGTCTATGGCGGCGCAGCGCCTTTCGGTCTGGCGCTGGTCATGGGGTGCCCGCCTGCGTATCTGCTGGCTTCCGGCGTGGGGGCGCTGGTGGGCAGCCTGGCATTTCAGCCGCTGGCTATGGGGCTCAAACTGGCAGCCGGGGTGGCGGCTGCGGTAGCCGGGCGATGGCTGGGCGGCGGGCAGCTGCGGGTGGGCGCCCTGACCGGCGGTCTTGCCCTGCTGACGGCGCAGTTTCTGGAAATTTTTTTTGCAGGCGGCATCCTGGACCCCGGGCAGACCGTCGCCACGGGATGCACGGCTTTGCTGGCGGCGGGACTTGGCTGGGCGTTCGTCCATTTTCCGCTCCGGGAACCAAGGGGAGCCTGCCTGTGGCTGGCGGTGGGGGTGGCCTGCCTGCAGCGCTGTTCCCTCGGGCCGTTGGCTCCGGGCCTGGCACTGGCCGCGGCGGCCGGGCTGTGCGCCGCCGTGGCAGGTACTTTGGAACAGACGGCGGTACTCAGCATTGCGCTGGCGGCTGCCATTACGGCCGCCAGCCCGTCGTTGTGTTATGCGGCCCTCAGCGTAGCGCTGGGCAGCCTGGCGGCGTCCTGCCTGTTCCCGGGGGAGCGGTGGCGCTGCGCGGGGGTGTTCGTGGTGGGGTGTACGGTGGGGGCACTGGCGTCGCCCGACGCCGCAGGGGTACTGCCCCTGGCTGCCGGCGGGGGGCTGGGCCTTTGTACTGCGGTAAGCCTGCCCGGCGAATGGCTGCGTACCGTCTTTCCGCCGCCCGCGCCGCCGGCCCAGACCCAGGGAATCAGCGGGGCGGCCCGCCGTCTGGCCAGTGTGGCCGATACCCTCAGCGATATTGCCGATACGGTCAACGCCGTATGCGCCCGGCAGATGCCCCCCAAAGGGGAAAACTTCGACTTCGTGGTGGAGCACATCGCCCGCACCACCTGCCAGACCTGCACCCGGCGCAGCCGCTGCTGGGTGCGGGGCTATGCCACGGCCATGGATGGTTTGTACCAGTTAAAGCCCACGTTGGAGAGCAGCGGCCATGTGGAGGTGGAGGACCTGCCGGGACAGCTTTCGGTATGCATCCATCCCAGCGACCTGTGTACGGCGGCCAACCACGGGTATCGTCTGTGGCGCAGCCGCCGCCAGACCCGGGCCCGGGCCACCCAGCTGCGCGCCGCGCTGACCGAGCAGTACAGCGCCCTGGCAGGGGCGCTGGCACAGCTGGCGGGGCGGTTGGGCCAGGCGGGGCTGCCGGACCCCCGGAGGGAGAGCAAGGTGGCCCAGCTGTTTATGGGGCTGGGACTGGACGCGCTGGAATGCAGCGTGACCTCCGACCTCGCGGGCCGCCTGACCGTAGCGGTGACCATAGCCCGTACCC
The DNA here is from genome assembly GCF_016901605.1 of Gemmiger formicilis. Lineage (GTDB taxonomy): Bacteria > Bacillota > Clostridia > Oscillospirales > Ruminococcaceae > Gemmiger > Gemmiger formicilis_B. Next base: position 25,116 of record NZ_JACJKP010000003.1, on the reverse strand, counting down.
GATTTACCGAGGAAGAAGTCACGGAGCTGACCGGGGAGGTGAGCCGTATCTGCCGCCGTGACCTGGATTTGCCCGAAATCACCCATTGCCGCACCGTTACCATGCTCAGCTTTGGGGAGCGGCCTGTTTTCCGTGCCGAGTTCGGCGCGGCGGGCCGCCCGGCCAAAGGGCAGACGGTCAGCGGCGATGCCTTGGAACAATTCTGTGATACCAGCGGCCGTGCCCAGATGCTGTTGTGCGACGGTATGGGGACCGGCCGTCCGGCGGCGGTGGACGGCCAGATGGCAGCCCGGCTGACCAGCCAGCTGCTGCGGGCGGGGTTTGCCGCCGAAAGCGCGGCCCGGCTGGTCAATGTGGCCCTGGGCCTGAAAAGTGCCGAGCAGGAATCCGGCGCCACGCTGGACCTGCTGACCATCGACCTGTATACCGGCCGGGCCGGGCTGTTCAAGGCCGGTGCCGCGCCCAGTTTTCTGGTGCGGGGCGGGGTGCCCCGTATGCTGGAGGGCGCCAGCCTGCCCATGGGCGTGATGGACAGCCTGGTGGGGCGGTCCACTACCTTTGGGCTGGATGCGGGGGACTGGGTGGTGCTGGTCAGTGACGGCGCCCTGGCCGACGGCAGCGAGTGGCTGATGCAGCAGCTGCAGCTGTGCGCCAAACTGGGGCACACGCCCCAGCAGGCAGCCCAGACCATTGCCGACGCGGCGGTGCGCCGTGCGGGAGAAAAACAGGATGACATCACCGTGGCGGTGGTGCGTCTGGCGCAGCCGTAAAGCAGGGAGGGGGATAGATTTGTCAACTGCCTAAAAATATTTCAAGAAAATCAGAAAAAACTGTTTAAAATTCCACAAATATGTGGTAAAGTAGTATCAATCGGTGAGAAATGTTCAAATTCACCATAATTCTACGCCGCAGGGCGCGCGTAAAAGCCCCGGCGCGAAAAGAGGTTTGACGATTCATGGACTATGCAAGCAAAGACATCCGCAACATTCTGGTGGCCGGTCATGCCGGGTGCGGTAAGACGACGCTGACCGAAGCATTGCTGTATCTGAGCGGTGCGACCGAGCGCATGGGCCGTGTGGAAGACGGCACCACCACCAGTGACTTTGACCCCGAAGAAGTACGCCGCAAAGCATCGCTGAATTCCAGCGTGGTTCCGGTAGAGTATCAGGGCATCAAGTACAACCTGATCGATACCCCGGGTCTGTTTGACTTTGAGACCGGCGCCGCTGAGGGTGTCATGGCTGCCGAGAGTGTGCTGATCTGCGTATCGGGCCGTTCGGGCGTCAGCGTAGGTGCCGAGAAAGCCTACCGCCTGGCCTGCAAGAACAACAAGGCGCGGATGATCTTTGTGACCAAGACCGACCTCGAAAACGCCGACTATTTCAAGATCCTGGAGCAGATGAAGATCCAGTTCGGACCCAGTGTCTGCCCCTGTGTGGTGCCCGTTCGTCTGGACGACGGCACCGTTGCATACATCAATCTGTTCAGCCAGAAGGCCTTCAAGTATGAGGGCGGCAAGCAGATCCAGATCGACCTGCCCGACATCGGCCACCGTTTTGAGGGGTTGATCCAGGCCATGAGCGAGGCCATCGCCGAGACCGACGAGGCCCTGATGGAAAAATTCTTTGAAGGCGAACCCTTCACCACGGAAGAGATCGTACAGGGCATGGCTACCGGCGTGCGCAGCGGCCAGATCACCCCGGTGTTCTGCGGCAGTGCCGTGAACAACCAGGCGCTGGATATGCTGCTATACAACATGAACGTGCTGCTGCCCGGCGCCGACACCGCCGCAGCCGTGGGCGAGACCAAGGACGGCGAGCCGGTGGAAGTGACCGCCGACCCGGATGCACCCCTTTGCGCCTATGTGTTCAAGACGGTGGCGGACCCGTTCGTGGGCAAGCTGAGCTTCATCAAGGTTTTGTCCGGCAAGCTGACGGCCACCAGCAACGTGGTGAACAGCCGCACCGGTCAGCCGGAGCGCCTGGGCAAGACCCTGACCATCTGCGGCAAAAAGCAGACCGATACCGCGGCCATCACCACCGGTGACATCGGTGCGGTGGCCAAACTGGCCACGGCCAAAACCGGCGACACCCTGTGCGATCCTGCCCGTGTGGTAGCCCTGCCGGCGCCTTCCTACCCCATTGCCAGCTACCGCATGGCGGTCAAGGTGGCCAAGAAGGGCGACGAAGGCAAAGTTTCCGGTGCGCTGGCCCGCCTGATTGAAGAAGATCCGGCCATCACCTTTGTGGTGGACCCCGAAACCAAACAGCAGATCATCAGCGGTCTGGGGACCCAGCATCTCGAAGTGGCGCTTGCCAAGCTCAAGAATAAGTTCGGTGTCGAGATCACGCTGGAAACCCCGCGGGTCGCTTACCGTGAATCCATCCGCAAGAGCTGCAAGGCCCAGGGCCGCCACAAGAAGCAGACCGGCGGTCACGGCCAGTTCGGTGATGTGTGGATTCAGTTCGAGCCCATCGAGGGCGAAACCATTGAATTTGCCGAGAACGTGTTCGGCGGCAGCGTGCCGAAGAACTTCTTCCCGGCGGTAGAAAAGGGTGTCCGCCAGGCTGCCGAGCACGGCGTGCTGGCCGGGTATCCCATGGTGGGCATGAAAGCCACCCTGCTGGACGGCAGCTACCATCCCGTAGACTCCAGCGAAATGGCGTTCATTATGGCCGCCAAGCTGGCGTATAAGGCTGCGGTGCCCGAGGCTGGCCCCGTGCTGCTGGAACCCATCGGCGCCCTGCAGGCGCACGTCCCGGCGGACAACACCGGCGATATTATGGGTGAGGTTACCAAGCGGCGCGGCCGCGTGCTGGGCATGAACCCGGACGACGACGGCATGCAGGTGGTGGAAGCGGAAGTGCCCATGGCCGAAATGCAGGATTTCACTACCTTCCTGCGGCAGCTGACCCAGGGCCGCGGCTGGTATACCTTCGATTTCGTGCGGTATGAGGTCCTGCCCCAGATGCTGGAAGCCAAGGTGATTGAACAGGCCAAGGCGCTGGGCAACTTCGCCGACGACGAATAATCCCCGGAAGGGGACTTGTTCCTGTTCTTTCTTTGCAAAGAAAGAACCAAAGAAACTCCAAACAAAAAGCAGAGGTCCGTGGCGGATGCCACGGGCCTCTGCTTTTTCATGGAAAGTTCTTTTGGTACGCCTTTACACAGAAAGAATAAAAAAAGTTCCCATCAGCGGACATGTGCCGACGATGGGAACACCGACAGGGAAATTTTACCCGAAATTGTGTGCGAGGCCCAAAGGCCGAGTGCGCGGTTTTGGGTAAAATTTTGTCGAGGGGGATTCCAAAGAGGGGGAACAGGCCCGGCAGGCAATTGCCGTGCGGGCCCGTTCCCCCTTTTGATTCAGGTTACAGTGCCGCCAGGGCGGTGCGTACGCGGGCCAGGGTTTCCTCCTTGCCCAGCATGGCGGCCAGGTCGGTGCCGCCGCCCGGGGTACGGCTCTTGCCGGAGAGCGCGATGCCCAGGGGATACAGCAGCCAGCCGTTCTTTTTCTCCATCTGCTCGGCCAGCACCTTGCAGGCTTCAAAGATGGCATCCCGGTTCCAGTCTGCCATGCCTTCCAGCACCGGCAGCAGGGCGGTCAGGGCCTCTTTGGCGCTTTCCGGGGTGGTTTTCTGCTTCTTGTTGCGGTACAGCTCCGCATCATAGGGCACCACCGCGTCAAAGAAATCCAGCTGCGGGGGAATATCCTCCAGCACTTCGCAGCGGGGCTGCAGGTTGGCGCACAGCAGGTCGCGGTCAATGTCGCGATGCACGGCGCTGTCAATGAACGGGTCGGCCAGACGGCGGAACTCCTCCGCCGGCAGGGCGCGGATGTACGCCGCGTTGATGGCCCGCAGCTTCAGCGGGTCAAAGATGGCCGGGGACTTGGAAATGCGGCTGGGGTCCCAGATCTTGATCATCTCGTCCAGGGTGAAGATCTCCTGCTCGCCTTCCGGGGCCCAGCCCAGCAGCAGCAGATAGTTCAGCACCGCCTGGGGCAGATAGCCTTTGGCCACCAGGTCCTGGTAGCTGGCGTCGCCGTTGCGCTTGGACAGCTTGTTCTGGGCGTCCTTCATGACCGGCGGGCAGTGGACGTAGATGGGTTTCTCCCAGCCGAAAGCCTCATACAGCAGGTTGTATTTGGGGGTGGAGGACAGGTACTCGCTGCCGCGGATCACGTGGGAAATGCCCATCAGGTGATCGTCCACCACGTTGGCAAAGTTGTAGGTGGGCATGCCGTCGGTCTTGATCAGGATCTGGTCGTCCAGTTCGCTGACGTTCACCTCAATGTGGCCGTAGACCACATCGTCAAAGCCCGCCACGCCGCTCTCGGGAATCTTCTGGCGGATGACATAGGGTTCGCCTGCCGCCAGCTTGGCCGCCACTTCCTCTTCGCTCAGGTTGCGGCAGTGGCCGTCGTAGTGGGTCATCTCACCGGCGGCGCGCTGTGCCTCGTGCAGCTCGTTCAGCCGCTCCTCGGTGCAGAAGCAGTAATAAGCCTTGCCTTCCTTTACCAGCTGCTCCGCATACTGCTTGAACATGCCCATGCGTTCGCTCTGTACGTAGGGGCCCACGGGACCGCCGATGTCCGGGCCTTCGTCCCAGGTCAGGCCGGTGGCGCGCAGGGTGCCGTAGATGATATCGGTGGCGCCTTCCACCAGACGGCCCTGGTCGGTGTCCTCAATGCGCAGGATAAAGGTGCCGCCATTGTGGCGGGCCTGCAGATAGGTGTACAGCGCGGTGCGCAGGTTGCCTACGTGCATATAGCCGGTGGGCGACGGCGCAAAGCGGGTGCGTACGTTGGATGCCATAAACAAAACCCCTTTGTTCTTTGTACTGTGTTTCTATCGAAAGTATAGCGGCCCGGAGGGGACCTGTCAACTTAGATCAGGTAGGGCTCAAACCGATGCAGATCATCGATCTTTACGGTGCCCTGGTAATAGACGCCGGTATCCCGGTATTCTTCGGCCAGAACGCTGCCCCGGCTGCGCAGGATGTCTGCCAGCGCCAGCTTGTCGTAGGGCAGCACCACCTCAATGGTGCGTACCCGGTGGGCCAGTTCCTCGTCCAGGCGGGCCAGCAGTTCCGGCAATCCGCGGCCGGTCTTGGCGCTGGTCAGCAGCATGGCCGGGTCAAAGGCCGTCAGGTTGGCGGCGTCGCATTTGTTGTAGACCACCAGCTGGGGAATATCCCCGCAATCCAGCGTGCCCAGCACCTCATCGGTGACCGAAAGCTGTTCCGTGGCCTGGGGGTCGGAAGCATCGGCCACCTTTACGATCACATCCGCAAAGGCTGCTTCCTCCAGGGTGCTCTTGAAGGCTTCCACCAGGTGGTGGGGCAGGCGGCTTACAAAGCCGACGGTGTCCACCAGAATGACCTGCAGCCCGCTGGGCAGCGTCAGCTTGCGGGCGGTGGGGTCCAGGGTGGCGAACAGCATGTCCGCTTCAAAAATCTGTTCCCCGCACAGGGCGTTCAGCAGGCTGGATTTGCCCACGTTGGTGTAGCCCACCAGGGCAATCACCGGCACGTTATTCTTGCGGCGGGCGCGGCGGGTTTCACCCCGGCGCTTTTCCATCTCCCGCAGTTTGCCTTCCAGGTGTTCGATGCGCTGGTGCAGGTGCCGGCGGTCCAGTTCCAGTTTCGTTTCACCGGCGCCGCGGCGGGCACCGGCACCGCCGCCGCCACCGCCGCCCTGGCGGCTCAGGCTTTCGCCCAGCCCCTGCAGGCGGGGCAGCTGATAGCGCAGGGTGGCCAGTTCGGTCTGCAGCTTGCCTTCGTTGGTGGTGGCTCTGGCCCGGAAAATCTCCAGGATCAGCATGGTGCGATCCAGCACCTCCACCTGCAGCGCCGCCGACAGGTTGCGGATCTGGCTGCCGGTCAGTTCGCCGTCAAAAATGGCGGCTTGGGCGTTCAGGTTCTGGCAGACCAGCCGTGCTTCGGCCACTTTGCCTTCCCCCAGCATGGTGGCGGCTTCCGGAACGGCGCGCTTCTGCACCACCTCGGCCACTGCCTCCATGCCGTTGGCGTCAGCCAGTGCCCGCAGTTCGTCCAGGCTGCGGGTCATGTCGTACCGGCCCTGGTCCAGTGCCAGCAATACCACGGGGATGGCCTCCCCCTGGGTCTGCTTCTGGGCCGTGGTGCCGAAATCCAAGGTAATCTCGCTCATAAATCCTCTTTGATCAGATGGTACGCCCGGCAGGGTACCGGGGTGCCGTCAAATTTGTGGTCGGTGATGTCGTGGTCATACACGAACCCTGCCTTTTGCAGCACGGCGCTGCTGGCAATGTTGTCGTTGGCATGGCAGGCTGCCAGCCACAGGGCGCCCACCGTGTCGAACCAGTAGTCCCGCACGGCACACAGGGCCTCGGTGGCATAGCCTTTGTTCCACCACTTGCGGCCCAGGGCATAGCCGGTCTCCCAGGTGGGGCCAAGGCGTTCGGTGTTCAGGTGCCATCCGGTTTTCATATCCACCGCCGAAAACAGGCTGATGGTGCCGAACAGCACGCCGCTGCGTTTTTCCACAATGCCCCACTGGTAATAGGCAGGGTCGGGGTAATGTTTTTCCCATTCGTTGAGCAGCTCCGCCGTTTCGGTCCAGGTGCGGTGGGCATTCCACCGCAGGTACCGGGTCACTTCCGGGTCGCTGGCCCAGTTGTTGTACATCATTTCGCTGTCATCCACCGACAGCCGCCGCAATACAAGGCGGCCGGTTTCCAGCTCCTGGGTGCCGCAATGTTTCATGGTTGACTCCTCTTTTCAGACGGTTTACTTTTTGGAAAGAATGCTCCGCAGGATGCCCAGGCCCATCTGCCACAATTTGATGAGCTGGGTGCGGTACAGGGTGCAATAGATAAACAGGGTGGTGCCCGCCAGCAGGAACTTGAGCACAAAATGCTGCCACAGCAGGGTACCGGCGGCCGTTACCGCAAAGGCCAGCAGGAAGCCCGAAACGGTTTTGGCAAAGCTGGGAATGGTGCGGTAGTACATCTGGCCGGTGACGGTGCGGTACAAAAAGGCCAGACCGTTGCTGGCAGCCAGGGAAAGGGCTGCACCGGTAAGCCCCATGGAGGGCACCAGCACCGAGCAGAGCACAAAGTTGCTTGCCGCGCCGATGGCAATGCCGATGGTATCGTGCCAGGGTTTGCGGGCGATGGAGTTGCCGTAGACGGTGCCCTCGCACAGGATGGTGAACACCACGGCCAGCATCAGCAGGGGGAAGATGGCCAGGCAGTCCCGTTTGTTGGCAAAGATCCAGAACACGATGTCCTCGAACATGACCAGCACGCAGAAGAACCCGAAGATCAGCAGATTCAGGATGTCATGCACCCGGGCGATGCGCTCCTGTTCCTCCCGGTAATGGGCGTAAACGTAAGGCCCCCAGTAGGTGGAAAAACCTGCCTGGATGGCGGTGACCAGCTGGGCCAGGCTGTAGCCGAAGGCAAACAGGCCCTGGGCGTTGTCGCCGCAGTAGTTGCTGATGAAGGAAAGGCAGACGCCGCTGGACAGGCTGAACAAAATCTGGGCCGGGGCCAGGGCGATGCCGTAGGGCAGCACGGTGCGGGCGATGCCGGCAGCCATGGGAGCGGGCAGATCGCTGAAAGCGGCGGCCCGGTACTTGAACCCGAAGGCAATGACCACCACGCCGAAGCTGAGGATGGCCGCCAATGCCAGGATGGTCACATTGGAGGTGAAGAAGCCCGGCAGCAGGTAGATCAGGTTGTAGCAGGTCTGCATCCACAGGGTCTCGGCGGTGTAGGCCCGCAGGTCGTTTTCCAGCCGGAGCAATACGTTCAGGTACCGCACCAGCATGTACAGCCCGGCATTTACAAACAGCAACGGAATGATGCCGGGCCCGGCGGTGCCGAGGCCCAGGGCGGCGGCCAGGGGCCGGGCAAAAAACAGGCTGCACACCACGCCCAGCGCCAGCATGAACGCCACCGAAAGGCGGGTACACCCGGCAAAGAGCTGCCGGGGTTTGGCTCCGGCGGGGGGCTCGTGGTAAAAGCGCAGCAATGCCTGGTCCAATCCCAGGATGCCGATGTTCATAAAGGTGGCGGTGTAGGTCATAAAGGTGACCGGGGCGCCCAGCACCTCGCTGGGCAGCAGGCCTTTGACGATGAGGGCCACGCCGGTGATCACAAAACCCAGATAGGTGGCCACCGAATATTTCATCACGTTGCCCGCAAAGCTCTGCCCGGCGGACGCTTTCTTTTCGCTGTCTGGCATACAGGCGCCTCCTTTAGCGGACATAAGGCCGGATGCGGTCGGTCATGGCGGCCACCTGTTCGGGGGTCACATGGGCCTTGTCCACATAGCCGTAGATGCGCTGGGCAAAATTGGCCAGCGGCGGGCAGAAACCAAACACCCGGCGGGGTTCCCAGCCCCGGCGGTACAAAAAGTGTACCCCGGCCAGGGCGCAGAATTTCAGCAGATTGAAATGGGGCTTGAAGCCTTCTCCCATGGGTTCGTCCCGGGGCGGGTTTTTGTACACATCCTCCAGCAGGTCGGCCATCCGGCGGTAAGCGGGGATGGGGGAGGGGTCAAAGTACCCCTCGATGACCTCCCGCTCAATGGGGAAGGGCGGGTCATTCTCGGCCATGGCGGCGGTAAATTCCTCGTAGGTGGTCACATAGCGGGCGCCCTTGTAGATGACGGGGTCGTACTCGTGCTCAATGGGCACGGGGCGCAGGATGTGGCAGCTTTTGCCGGCCATGTATACTTCAGCAATGGCGGTGCTCATCCAGATGGAGATGGAATCCGCCGCCACGATCCACTGTTTGACCGAATCGGCAAAAATCACGTGGAAGTTGGGCCGTTTGCGGGCCAGTTCTTCCAGGGCGGGGCTGTTCCACTCGCTGGGGTGGCGGCGGTAGACCAGTTCCACCTCGGGGTGTTCGGCCAGGTAACGGTCAAACCAGTCCAGCGTCTGGGTCATGGAAACCCGGTTGGTACGGGCAAAACCGGTAAAGTCGGTACCCGCCATTCTGGAAAGTTCGGCCACCTCGTCATCGTTCATGCTGGCATAGCCAAAGCTGGAAATGTACAGGTGCAGCTTTTTGGCGGGGTCCAGGCCGAATTTCTCACACAGGGCCTGTTTGTCCAGGAAATAACCGGTAAATTCCGGGCGCAGAAAGTCCATCATCACGGCGCCGGTGACGGGGGTGTTCTTGGCCTCCATGCCGTGGGCCTGCAGCCGCAAGGCGGTGCGCTTGCCCCAGCAGGTCTGCACGCACTTTTTGGCGTTGCCGTTCATGTTGAACCAGTCGCCTTCCTCCTGTGTGTCGGAAAGCATCTGCTCCCAGTGCAGGTTCACGATCTTGTTGCAGCGGCCGATGTTGTTGTACACATGGCTGTTGATGGCCTCGTTGTCATACATGCAGCTGGCCACCAGTACCTCCGGTTTGTCCCGGCGGAACAGGCGCAGGTATTTGGGGTCCAGCAGCTGGCGGATCTCCACCGAGTAGCCCCGGCGTTCCAGCTCTAATTTGAGCAGCAGGTCGCTCTCGTATTCGCGCACCGTGTGCTCATACAAAATCAAAAAATCCAGTGCCACAAGCTTCTCCTTGCTCTCAGGCCTTCAGGTCGCTGAACAGCTGGGCCGTCCAGTCGGGCAGGCCGTAGCGTTCGTCCAGATGGAACCCGTCGTAAAATTGGGTGTCGTCGTCGGTAATGCAGCTGCCGCCCCACTCGTAGTCCAGCAGGGTAAAGGCCCCTTCCTCACTCCAGGTGCGCAGGGTGGGCAGCACCTGGTTCTCCATAGCCTCGGTGATGCCGAACACGTCGCACACTTCGGTGCGCACGTTGTCCGCCATGGGCGGCAGCACCACGATCAGCTCCACACCCCGGGCCGCGCAGGTCTGCCCCAGTTGGTGCAGCCGTTCCAACTGCTCGGTGTTCAGGGCCCAGTTGCGGCATTTGGGGGTGATGGTGGCCGGGTAATCGTACAGTTTGCGGTGCAGCGGCAGCACGGTGCCGTCGTCGGCCAGATAATCGCTCTCCACCCAGTCGCCGGATTCAATGGTGTCCGGCGTGCCGCGGATGGTGTCCATCAGCACGGTCAGGGCGTTGACGTTGTATTCCAGATTCAGGCAGTAGGCAAGGGGATTGTTCAGCGTTTCCTCCAGCTGGGCAAACCGGTCGGTGTTGTACCCTTCGTTGAGGGTGTAGAAGGACAGCCCGATGAGCAGGCTATCCACGGGGTTGCCGCTGTCCAGTACGTAATCCGCCAGGTCCAGGGTCTCTTTCAGGGAAGCACCGCCGAAGGACAGGTTCTGCCAGGTTTCGCCGCTTACTTCCTCCACCAGGTCCATATCAAAGTGGGCCAGGCGGCTGTCGCCCAAAATCAGGTGGGTGCCGGGGGACTGCTGGTAGGCGCGCACCCGCGCCACCGGCTGGCTGGAACCGGCAGATGCCTTAAGCCCAAAATAGTTGTTGGGCTCAAAGGCCACAAACACCGCCAGCCAGACCAGTACCGGAATGGCCAGCAGCGCCAGTTTTTTCAGAATATTTTTCACAGGCCAATCCTTTCTGTTGGTGTGGCAATGGCGTTATTCAAAACCGTCTGCACCGGCGGACATCTACGGCCTAAGAGCCGCTGCTGCGCAGCGGTTGGCCTACGAAACGCGCCTGCGGGCGCAGTGCGCCGACGATGCAGACACCTGCGGGGAACTTGTCCCCTCTGAAGCAGCAAAGCAGCGTTTTAAAATCCCGCATACATGCCGAATCCCGCATTGCCGAAGCCGCCGCTCTGCATGATGTAACCCGCCAGCAGGCAGATCACCAGCAGATAGTAGATCACCCAGCGGTGTTTTTCTCCGGCCAGGGCGATCTCGGCAGGCTTGTTTTTATAGGTGAAAGCCCGGCGGGTATCCAGCCAGAAGGCCAGTACCAGCACCGCTGCCATAAAGGCGTAGTAGGCCGCCACCATGATGGTGTTGGCGTAGAAGGCGGTATACACCGCGCTGTACAGTTCCCCGGCAAAGCGGGCGGGATTCCAGCCCCGGAACCACCCGGCCAGATAGCCGAAGGCATCGTTCACGGTCAGGGTACCTGCGGGGGCGGAACCCACCCGGAAGAACACCATGCTTACCGTCCACAGCACAAAGACCACGGCCCGCTTGGCGCGCACCACCCGCAGGGGGGCTTTCTTTTTGGGTTTGCCGAACCGGCGGTGGAGCAGTTCCTCCCCCAGACGATAGCAGGCCTGCAAAAGGCCCCACACCACAAAGGGCAGGGTGTTGCCGTGCCAGAAGCCCGATACAAAGAATACCGTAAAGACGCAGACTTCGGCAGGCAGGCGCTGCAGACGGCCCCGGCTCACGCCGGACAGATCCGCCCAGGCCAGCGGCATGAACAGATAATCCTGTAACCAGGAAGAAAAGCTGATATGCCACCGGCTCCAGAATCCGGAAAAGTTGGTGGCAAAGAAAGGCGTTTTGAAGTTTTCCGGCAGGTCCAGCCCCAGGAACAGGCCCACGGCCCGGGCAACCTCGGAATAGCCGGAAAAGTTGAAATACAGCTGCAAGGTATAGGCCACGGCGCCCAGAATCAGCATGGGGCCGCCGTAGGTCTGGTAGTGGGGGAATACTTCATCCACCAGTACCCCCAGCACGTCGCTCACGGCCACCAGCTTGAACAGGCCCAGTGCCATCAGCCGCAGGCCCCGCACGGTGCGGGCGGCGTCAAAGCGGTGTTCCTCTTTCAGCTGGGGCAAAAACGCGCCGCCCCGGCAGATGGGGCCCTGGGTGACAGTGGCGAAAAAATTCAGGAACAGCGCACAGTGGATGAAGTTGGCCTCCACCTCACAGTCGCCCCGGGCAGCATCGATCAGGTAGGCGATGGCCGCAAAGCTGTAAAAGCTGATGCCCAGAGGCATGGCCACGGCCTGCCAGCCCGCCAACCCGGCAAAGGCACCGTTGTACTTGAAAAAGGCAAGGATGAAGAGAAGCCCCACGACCCCCACCCGCAGAACGGCGGTTTTGTGGGGGCCGGCCAGGGCCCGGCCGCAAAGATAGGTAAATACCGCAATGGCAATGGTCACCGGCAGCATGGACGGCATGGCCAGCGCATAGAATACCCAGCTGGCGCCCAGCAAAAAGGGGCTCTGCCACCGCTGCGGCAGATGCAGGTACACCGCAGCCACCACCAGTAAAAAGCCGAAAAAGCCGAAACTCTGCAGGCTCAACGGCGCACCTCCTGACTATACTTATAGAAGTAACAACTCATTATACACGATTTTACGATACCACGCAAGAGAAGGCCCCGATTCCGCCACTGCCCGCCGAAACTGCTTTTTGCGCAAAAACAAACGATAAAGCGCTGAATTGCTGCTGCGCAGCAAAAGTGCTGCCGTCCGGGGGAATTTGCCCCCTCTTGACGAGCGCCGGGTTTCGTGCTATGGTAGGGACAATATCAGTCAGGATAAGTGGTGGAGTCTGTCATAGAGTATCCGACACCGTTGGATGGCTCTATTTATCCGGCTACAAGGCAGGGCACAGCGGTATGGCCTGCCGGGCAGGACGGGACTTCCAAACAGACGGGAAGGCTCGTATTTTTTTGCCTTTTTTCACCGCAGAGGGAACCGAATGAATACTGTAAAACGTTTTTTGAATTTTCTCAAGCGGCAGCCGCCTGCCCGCATCATTGCCCTGGGCTTTGCCCTGGCCATTCTGCTGGGGGCGGCATTGCTCAAACTGCCGGTTTCGGTGCGGGACACCGCCACCGTCAGCTGGGTGGATGCCCTGTTCACCTCCACCAGTGCGGTCTGCGTGACCGGTCTGATCGCGGTGGACTCGGCCGAATCCTTTACGCCTTTCGGTCAGGCGGTTTTGGTGGGCCTGATCCAGATCGGCGGTCTGGGGGTCACCTCCATCGGCATGGGGCTGGCCCTGGCGGCGGGGCGGCGCATCAGCCTGCGGGGGCGCACCCTGGTGCGGGAAGCCCTCAATGTGGACAGCCTGGAAGGCATGATCCGCCTGATCCGGGCGGTGCTGTTCTTTACCCTTTGCTTTGAACTGGGGGGCGTGGTGCTCAGTTTCCCGGTGTTCATCCAGGATTTTCCGCCGCTGCATGCGCTGTGGGTCAGTATCTTCCACTCGGTGGCGGCTTTCAACAACTCCGGTTTTGACATTCTGGGCGGTCTGCGCAACCTGATCCCGTACCACGATAACCTCTGGCTCAACCTGGTCACCTGTGCGCTGATCATCTTCGGCGGCATCGGCTTTCTGGTCATGGTGGATGTGGTCAAATGCCGGTTCCGGTTCCGCAAGTTCACCCTGCACACCAAAGTGGTGCTTACCACCACCGGGGTGCTGCTGGTTTCGGGTACGGTGCTTTTGCAGATCACCGACCATGTGGGCTGGATGGCGGCATTCTTCCACAGTGTTTCGGCCCGTACGGCGGGCTTCTCCACCATCTCCATAGGGGACCTGAGTGACGCCGGTCTGTTTGTGCTGATCATTCTCATGTTCATCGGTGCATCGCCGGGATCTACCGGCGGCGGTATCAAGACCACCACCTTCTTTGTGCTTATGCAGGAGATTTGGTGCATCTTCACCAAACGGCGGCCCGGGGCCTTCCACCGCCGTCTGCCCGAAAACGCGCTGGGCAAAGCGGCCACCATCGCCCTGCTGGGCGTCACGGTGGTCTGTACCGGTACCTTCCTGCTCTGTGTGCTGGAACCGGAAGCCACCTTTGTGCAGCTTTTGTTTGAGGATGTGTCGGCCTTCGGTACCGTAGGTCTTTCCACCGGCATCACCCCCGGTCTGCGGGATGTGAGCAAGTTCGTGCTGATCCTTACCATGTACACCGGGCGCGTAGGTGCCTTTACGCTGCTGTCCATCTGGGTCGAGCGCCCCGGACCGCTGGCCCGCTATACCGAAGAAGCCATTACCATCGGCTGATTTTTCCATCCATTCAGGAAGGTGCAACTATGAAAAAACACGATCCTTCGACGCTGTACGGCGTCATCGGCCTGGGCCGCTTCGGCGCGGCGCTGGTCAAGACCCTTTCGGAAGCCGGCAAGGAAGTTATTGCCATTGATAAGAACGAGGAGCGCGTCCGCGAGGTGCGCCCCTATACCGACTACGCCTTTGTGGTGGATAACCTGAGCGAGACTGCCCTCAAGGAGACCGGCATGCAGAACTGCGGCACGGTCACGGTGTGCATCGGTGAGCAGATCGACATGAGCATCCTGACCACCATGCTGGTGATCAAACTGGGGGTGCCCAACGTCATTGCCAAAGCCACCAGCGAAGTCCACGGCGAGGTGCTCAAACGGATGGGCGCCACGGTGGTTTACCCCGAAGCCGACATGGCTGTGCGCATTGGGCGGCGGCTGATTTTCGGCAACCTGCTGGACTATGTGGCCCTGGCCGACGGTGTGGAAGTACGCCGCATCGTGGCGGACGGCCGCGTAGTGGGCAGCAGCATCCAGGAACTGGATGTGCGCCGGGTCTACGGCATCAACATCATCGCCGTGGAGCGGGGCGGCCGCACCGATGTGGAGTTCACCGCCAGTTACCGTTTTGCGGCGGGGGACACCGTCACCGTCATTGGTCAGATGGACAAGATCGACCGCTTTGAACAGGAAATGCAGGATTGACCCAACGGCCCCGCGCTTTTTGGCGCGGGGCTTTTTGCGGCTTGCCACCCCCGGCCCCCGGGGCGTATAATGGGGGTACTGAACAAAACGTAAGGAGTTTATACGCCCATGAACGGCAAACGAATCCTTCAAAATCTGCCTTTTGCCCTTTCGGGCGGGGTGCTGCTGGCCCTGTGGGCTGCGGGCAGCTCCAAAAAAGCGGTGCTGCTCTGCGGAGTGCTGGCCCTGCTGGGGGCGGCGGCCCTGGGGCGCGCACCGGCCCTGTGGGGATGGCTGCGTGCCCGGCTGGACCCCCTGGGCGCAGTGTGCGGCGCTTTGGCCGCTGCCTGGGGCGGCGTGCTTTTTGCACAGCACTGGAAATTTGAGGGCATTGCGGCCCGCCTGGGGCTGGAATCCTCCCTGCTGGTGGGGGTACTGGCCGTGGCGGCTGCGGCAGCTGCCCTGCCGGCGGCGCTGGTGGCGGCGGTCTGGCTGCTGCAGAGCGGCACGGCGGGGGATGCCCGCTGCCGCGCCGTGCTGGAAAGCCGCCCTCTCTTTGCGGTGCTGTGGGCCTGCGGGGCGGTGCTGGTGGTGCTGCAGGGATATTTTGTTTTTGCCAACGGCTATATCTGGCAGGACGAGGTGTTCACCCTCAAGCTGATCCGTCATCCCGTCACGGAACTGGTGGCGCTGACGGCGGCTGATGTACACCCGCCGCTGTATTACCTGATCGTCAAGGCCTTTGCGGCGGTGCTGCCCGGTGTGCCGGTCATTCCGCTGGCCAAGCTGGTTTCGCTGCTGCCCTATGCGCTGCTGCTTCTGGGCGCCGGGGTGATCGGCTGGCGGAAAAACGGCCCGGTCCGCCTGGGGGCCGGGGTGTTCAGCCTGTGCCTGGGCGGTATGCCCAAGCTGCTGGACTATGGTACCGAGATCCGGATGTACAGCTGGGGACTGTTTTTTGTCACCGGCGGTCTGCTGGCTGCCTGGTACACCGCCCGCGCCGGGCGCCGCCGCGGCTGGGCGGGGCTGGTGGTGTTCGGCCTGCTGGCCGCCTACACCCACTATTTCGCCTGTGTGGCCGTGGCGATTGCCTACCTGGCGCTGCTGGTCTGGCAGCTGGTCCGCCGCGACCGGCGGGGGCTTTTGCACTGGGGCGTGGCGGCAGCGGTCACGGCGGCTGCCTATCTGCCCTGGCTCTTTGTGCTGCTGGGACAGCTGCACACCGTCAAGGGCTCTTATTGGATCGAACCCATCACCGGGGAAACCGTCAAAGGCTACGGTACCTTCCTGTTCGGAACGGGCAGCCTGTGGGTGGCGGTGGCGCTGGTGACGGTGCTGTGGCTGGCCGCCCGGCCCCGCGGTGCCGACGGACTGTTTACCGCCGCCGCGCTGCTGTGCCCGTTCTGGACCGTGGCGGTGGGGCTGGTGGCTTCGGCGCTGGTGCGGCCGGTATTTGTGGCGCGCTACCTGGTGCCGGAACTGGGCTGCCTGTGGCTGGGCGTGGCGGCGGCCCTGGCGGTGCTGCCGCGGCAGCGCGTCAAGCCGCTGGTGCTGGCGGTGCTGCTGGTCACGGCCTGGGGCAATGCCCGCGTCTTTGTGGCCGACCAGCAGTACCAGGCCGCCGAGACCCGTTCCACCCTGGCGGTACTGGATACCCTGCCCGAGGATGCCAAACTGGTTTCCACCGTGACCCGGGTGCAGGAAAAACTGGCCGGTTTGTGTGAGCGGGAAAGCTACGGCTGGCAGGTGACGCCCGGCGAATTGCCCAAATCGGTGTATGACAATCTGTACGATCTGACGGATGCCGACACCCTGGCCCAATGGGTGGAAGAAGGCGCTGCGGTGTATTTCTTTGAGGATGCAGCCGGGGCGGGCACCGCACAGCAGGCAGCCGGGCAGGCGGGGTTGCAGGCCGAACCGGTGGCGGAATGCGGCCTGTGCGAACCGCTGACTGTATGGCAGATCGTCAAAAAATAAACGCGTTGCATCGAATATGATTGTCTTGCAATCGGGTAGGGAATGCCGTACAATGAAAAGGACAATAACCAACGCATTTCCCCCGCAAGATTACAAAACGATCCCAGGAGGTGCCTTTTGCATGGAACACTGTAACCCCATTCTGCAGGGCCAGCAAAGCCCGCAAAAATTCATTACCATCGGCGAAGTCATGCTGCGCCTGACCCCGCCCAACTACGAAAAGATCCGCATGGCCTCCAACTTTGAAGCCAGCTACGGCGGCAGCGAGGCCAACATCGCCCTGGCGCTGGCCAACCTGGGGGTGGACTCCACCTTCTTCAGTGTGGTGCCCAACAACTCGTTGGGCAAAAGTGCCATCCGGTGGCTGCGCTCCAACGATGTGCACTGCACACCCATGATCCTTTCCACCAAGGAAGAGACCCCCAGCCACCGTCTGGGAACCTATTACCTGGAAACCGGTTACGGCATCCGCCCCAGCAAGGTCATCTATGACCGTATGCACAGCGCCCTGACCGAGTACGACCTGTCCAAAGTGGACCTGGACGCCCTCTTCGACGGCTTTGACTGGCTGCATCTGTCGGGCATTACCCCGGCACTGAACCAGAACTGTGCGGACTTTATCCTGCGCTGCCTGCAGGCCGCCAAGGAAAAAGGCCTGACCGTCAGCTTTGACGGCAACTTCCGCAGCCAGCTGTGGACCTGGGAGCAGGCCCGGGATTACTGCACCCGCTGCCTGCCCTATGTGGATGTGCTCTTCGGCATTGAGCCCTACCACCTGTGGAAGGACGAGGAAGACCACAGCAAGGGGGACTGGAAGGACGGCGTGCCCCTGCAGCCCAGCTATGAACAGCAGGACGAGATCTTCCAGCGGTTTATCGAGCGTTACCCCAACATCAAGTGCATCGGCCGCCATGTGCGGTATGTACATTCCGGCAGCGAGAACAGCCTCAAAGCCTTTATGTGGTATGAGGGCCATACCTTCGAGAGCAAGCTCTACACCTTCAACATTCTGGACCGCGTGGGCGGCGGCGATGCCTTTGCCAGCGGCCTGATCTACGCCATGATGCACGATTACCGCCCCATGGATATGATCAACTTTGCGGTGGCTTCCAGTGCCATCAAGCACACCATCCACGGCGACGCCAACATCACCGACGATGTGGACAGCATCCGCAACCTGATGAACATGAACTACGATATCAAGCGGTAACTGCCTGTAAAGCGACCGCATACAAAAATGGATTCTGTCGGCGTCGGCGGGCATGTGCCGACCAACGCTGACACATACAGGGAAACAGGACGGCGAATTGTGTACGGTTCGTGCACGATTTGCCGTTCTGTTTTGTCGAGGGGGGAGTCCAAGAGGGGGGAAAAAAACAGACCCGGCAGGCACCGCCGTGCGGGGATGTCCCCTCTTTTGACATCCCAAGGGGCCTTTTTGTGGTTTTTTTGCAAAAAACTTGTACACCGCCTTCAAATGCGGTATAATACCTTTATATGTCGCACGACTTACGATTTCCACCCCACGGAGGTTTACCAATATGAAACGTACCCGCAAATGGATCGCACTGGCCCTGGCGCTCTGCCTGGCCCTTTCGCTGTCCGCCTGCTCGCCCAAAGAAACGATGAAAAACCTGATCGTCAAGACCGTTACGGCCCTGGGCTTCATCGAGGAAGGCTCCGGCGAGGAAGAGGAATCCACCGATGTGATGGCCGCAGCGGGCGGTGAAGTGAGCTTCCCCGAAGGAATGGATACCACTTCCGGCAAGCTGGTCACCCAGGTGGAAGGGGATACCCTTTACGTGGCCTTCAACGGCATTGCCAACCGCAACACCGAATACTTTGTGGCCGGCAGCGATACCATCACCGTCACCGGCTATGCCACCACCGAATCCACCAACGAAAACTACCAGACCTTCAAGGTGGCGGTGTGGGAACTGTCTGAGGACAAAACGACCACCAGCTATGTGATCGGCTCCACGGTGTACTATACCACCGACGGTACCTGCTACACCCAGACCATTTCCGGCCTGACCCCCGGCAAACAGTACAAAGTGAATATCAGCTATGATTCCAGCATTTACTACGTCACGGGCGGACTGAAGATTCAGGGCCTCGGCAGCGAGACCCTGACCACCATCGAGGGCGAAGAATAAACAGCTGAACAGGAAGAATCACCACTCCGCCCGTGCCGTCAATGTTGATGGCGCGGGCGGTTTTGTGGCTGCAAGGGGGATTTTACGGGAATGGAAAACAAACGGCAACTGCGCAATACCCTGCTGCTGGTGTTTGCAGCGCTGATCTGGGGCACGGCTTTTGTGGCCCAGAGTGTGGGCAGCACTTACATGGGCCCGTATACTTTTTTGGCAGGCCGCAGCTGGCTGGCCTGCGCGTTTCTGCTGGGCCTCATGGGGGTGCGCCGGGTAGGGCAGCAGCGCCGGGGGCAGCGGCTGCCCTTCTGGCTGCACGGCAAAACGCTGGTCATCGGCGGCGGGCTGTGCGGCATCGTCCTGTTTGCGGCTTCGGCCGCCCAGCAAATAGGCATCGGTACCACCAGCACCGCCAAGGCCGGGTTCATGACCGCCCTGTATGTGGTGCTGGTGCCGGTGTTTGGCGTCTTTCTGGGGCGGCGTCCCGGCCCCAAACTGTGGGCCTGCGTGGCGGTCAGTGTGGTGGGGCTGTACTTGCTCTGCCTGGCCGGGCGGGATACCCTGGCCCTGACCGGCGGCGAGTGGCAGCTGCTGCTCTGCGCTGTTCTGTTTACCCTGCAGATTCTGCTGGTCAATCATTTCAGCCCCCGGCTGGATGGCATCCAGCTCAGCTTTGCCCAGTTTTTTACGGTGTCGGTATTTTCTACCATTTTTATGTTTGCACTGGAACAGCCCACCCTCGCACAGTTTGCGGGGGCGGCAGTTTCGGTGTTGTACTGCGGCATTATGTCCAGCGGTGTGGCCTACACCCTGCAGATCGTAGGCCAGAAGGAACTGGACCCCACCATTGCCAGCCTGGCCATGTGCCTGGAAAGCGTATTCAGTGCGCTGGCCGGGTGGCTTATTTTGGGGCAGACCCTTTCGGGTGCCGAACTGGCAGGCTGCGTGCTGATGTTTGCCGCCATTGTGGCCAGCCAGCTGCCGGACCGTCGGCGCTGATCATATAAGAAGGTATAGGAAACTGTCAGAATATCAGGAGGGATGTTTATGCAGGATCTACGGCTGATTTTCGGCTACAGCAAACCCTACCGGCGGGATCTGATCGTGGCGGTGGGCTTGCTTTTTCTGGAGTGCGGGTTTGAAATGGTCATCCCGGTGCTTATGTCTACCTTGATCGATGAGGGCGTCCCGGCCCACGATATGCAGATTATTCTGCGGCAGGGACTTTTGATGGCGCTTTGCGCGGTGCTGGCCCTGGTCACCGGCCTGCTGTATGCCCGTTTTGCGGCCCGCTATGCCAACGGGTTTGCAGCGGAACTGCGCCTGGCAGAGTATGCCGCCGTCCAGAAGTTTGACTTCGCCAACCTGGACCATTTTTCCACGGCGTCCCTGGTCACCCGCATGACCACCGATGCCACCGTGCTGCTCAACGCCGTGAACACCGGCCTGCGCCCGCTGGTGCGCAGCCCCCTCATGCTGTTTATGGGCCTGGGCATGGCGTTTCTGCTCAGTCCCCGGCTGACGCTGGTCTTTGTGGTGGCTACCCCCATCCTGGCCCTTATGCTGGCCTGGATCGTCAGTAAGGTGGCGCCGCTCTACGGCCGCCAGCAAAGCGCGGTGGACCACCTGAACAGCCGTATTCAGGAAGGTCTTACCGCCATCCGGGTCATCAAGGCCTTTGTGCGCGGTGACTGGGAAAACCAGCAGTTTGAGGAAGTCAACGGCGAACTCAGTGATGCCAGCACCGAAACATTCCGGTTTGCGGTGCTCAATATGCCTTCCTTCCAGATCGTCATGTACACAGCCATCGTCTGCATCATGTGGTTCGGCGGCAACTTTATCCTTACGGGGGATATGAGCGTGGGCCAGCTTACGGCCTTCCTCAGCTATGTGCTGCAGGTGCTCAACTCGGTCATGATGTTCTCCGGCGTGTTCCTGCAGATGACCCGCTCCCTGGCCAGCGCCCGCCGCATCCGGGAGGTGCTCACCGAACAGCCTGCACTGGACAACGCCGAACAGCCGGTGACGACCATTGAAAACGGCGCCATTGACTTTGAAAACGTCAGCTTCAAATACAATGCCGGTGCGGAAAAATGCGCCCTTTCGGATATTACGCTGCACATCCCGGCGGGGGCCACCGTGGGCATCATTGGCGGTACCGGCTCGGCCAAAACAACGCTGGTCCAGCTGATTCCCCGCCTGTACGATGCCACCGCCGGTACCGTGAAGGTGGGCGGCCGCAACGTGCGGGAGTATGATCTGGCTGCGCTGCGGGATGCGGTGGGCATTGTGCTGCAGAAAAACCTGCTGTTCTCCGGTACCATCCGGGACAACCTGAAATGGGGCAACCCCGACGCCACCGAGGAACAACTGTGGGACGCCTGCCGGGCCGCCCACGCGGATGAATTCCTGAACCGTATGCCCCAGGGGCTGGATACCGACCTGGGGCAGGGGGGCGTGAATGTATCGGGCGGTCAGAAGCAGCGGCTTTGCATTGCCCGGACGCTGCTCAAACATCCCAAGGTGCTGATTTTCGATGACTCCACCAGCGCAGTGGATACCGCTACCGAGTCCGGCATCCGCCACGCCCTGGCAGCCCTGACCGATGTGACCAAGCTGATCATTGCCCAGCGGATCAGCTCGGTGCAGAGCGCCGACCTGATCGTGATTCTGGATGACGGGCGGCTTCATGCAGTGGGCACCCATGCTGAACTGCTGGCGCATGATTCCATTTACCAGGAGATTTATCAGTCTCAGATGAAAGGGGGCGACGCACAATGATGAGAGTCACCGGAGGGCGCCGCCCGCAGAACCTGGGCCATACCCTCAGCTGCCTGGGGGGCTATCTCAAACATCACCGGATCATGCTGGCGCTGGTGGCGGTGCTGGCGTCGCTCAGTGCCATTGCGGCGCTGCTGGGCACCTATATGATCCGCCCGGTGGTCAACGGCCTGCTGGAAAACGGCAGCCTGTCCTACCTGGCTGCCGGTGTGGGCCTGACCGCTGTGATCTACCTGGTGGGGGCCCTCTGCACCCTGGGCTACAGCCAGATCATGGTCCGGGCCGCTCAGAAAATCCTGCGGGAGATCCGCCGCGACCTGTTTGCCCATCTGCAGACACTCCCCCTGCAGTTTTTCGATACCAACCGCAAAGGCGACCTGATGAGCCTGTTCACCAACGACGTGGACACTGTTTCGGACGCCCTGAACAACAGCTTTGCCCTGGTCATCCAGACTTTTATCCAGGTCACCGGCACCCTGATCCTGCTTTTCGTGCTCAACTGGCGGCTGTCGCTGCTTATTGTGGTGGGGTATGCCGCCATGTTCTGGTATATCAATTTCAGTACGCGGCACAGCCGTGTCTACTACGCCAAGCAGCAAAGCTGCCTGGGGGAACTGGATGCTTATATTGAGGAGATGATCGCCGGCCAGAAGGTCATCAAGGTGTTCAACCATCAGCAGGCCGACCTGGCGGGCTTTGCGGAGCGCAACGAAAAGCTGCGCAAGGCCGGTACCGGTGCCCAGAGTTACGCCGCCACCATGATCCCGGCGGTGGTCAGTATCGGGTATATCAACTACGCGGTCATTGCGGTGCTGGGCGGCCTGATGGTCATGAAAGGATGGACTGACCTGGGCAGCCTGGCCAGTTATCTGGTCTTTGTGCGCCAGACCACCATGCCCATCAACCAGTTTACCCAGCAGGGGAACTTCCTGCTGGCGGCCCTGGCCGGTGCCGAACGGATTTTTGCCACCATGGAGGAAACACCGGAAGTGGACGAGGGCACGGTGGATCTGGTGGCTGTCCGGGAAGAAGCGGACGGGACCCTCACCCCCTGCGCCGAAGGAGAAACCACCGGCCGCTGGGCCTGGTGTGACCGCAGCCGCCCCCGGGTGCCGTTCCAGCCGCTGAACGGTGACGTGCGGTTCCATAACGTGGATTTCGGCTATGTGAAGGGCCATCTGATTCTGGAGGGACTTTCCCTGTATGCCAAGCCCGGCCAGAAGATCGCTTTTGTGGGGTCCACTGGTGCCGGCAAGACCACCATTACCAACCTGATCAACCGTTTTTACGATGTAACGGCAGGTTCCATCACCTACGACGGTATCGACGTGCGGCTTATCCGCAAGGATGCCTTGCGCCGCAGCCTGGGCATCGTGCTGCAGGACACCCACCTGTTCACCGGCACGGTGGCGGATAATATCCGCTTCGGCAAGCTGGATGCCACCCGGCAGGAGATCGAGGAGGCGGCGAAGATTGCCAACGCGGATTCTTTTATCCGCCGCCTGCCCCAGGGGTATGATACAATGGTCACCGCCGACGGCGCCAACCTCAGCCAGGGGCAGCGCCAGCTGCTGGCCATTGCCCGGGCAGCGGTGGCCGACCCGCCGGTGCTGATCCTGGACGAGGCTACTTCCAGCATCGACACCCGTACCGAGGCCCTCATTGAAAAGGGCATGGACCGCCTGATGGAAGGGCGCACCGTGTTTGTCATTGCCCACCGGCTGTCCACCGTGCGCAACGCCGATGCCATCATCGTGCTGGAGCATGGGCACATTGTGGAGCGCGGCACCCACGAGGAGCTGCTGGCCCAAAAGGGCGAATATTACCAACTGTATAACGGTATGTTTGAACTGTCCTGATTGTTGCAGCACAGGCCCGGCGGTATTGCCGGGTCTGTGCCTGCGTCCGACACATAGGAAGCAAAGTTTTTTTGCACTAACCTCTTGACAGGTACCCCGTGTTGTGGTATTATATTCAAGCACCCAAACGAAGGGCGCTTAAATATCGCGGGGTAGAGCAGATGGTAGCTCGTCGGGCTCATAACCCGGAGGTCGCAGGTTCAAGTCCTGTCCCCGCAACCACTGATCCGTAGTTGGATTTTAAGAGTTTTCACTCTATAAACCAACTACGGATTTTATAGTTTATAGGTTGTCGGCAGGAAGCAGGCGGTCAGTCAATGTACTGGCCGCCTGTTTCGTTTTATACAGCTGTTCCATCTCCTCCGGTGTCCGGTATCCCAACCGGCTGTGGGGGCGCTGCCGGTTGTAAAAGAGCAGGTACTGCCGCAAGGAATCCAACAGTGCCTCGATGCTTTTGTAGAAATACCGGTGGTATTCCTCTTTCTTCAGGCTGGCAAAAAAGGATTCCATGACGGCGTTGTCATAGGGGACACCGGGCGTCGAAAAGGACTGCCGGACACTGAACTCCTCCAGCAATTCCCGGAAGTAATCCGAGGTGTATTGCCGGCCCTGGTCGCTGTGAAAAAGCAGGCCGCGGGGGCGTCCTCTCCGGAGAAAGGCGGTCTCAAAGGTCCGGGCCACCAGGGCGGTGTCATTCTGGCAGGAGGCCCTGGCTGCCAGGACCTTGCGGGAGAATAAGTCCAGCACAACGCACAGGTAGAGCTTGCCGCCGGCATAGTGCAGCTCGGTGATGTCGCTGACCCAGGCTTTGTTCGGGGCCTCCGGGTTGAACTGGCGGTCCAGCAGGTTGAGATGGCAGAAGCGGCGCCGGGCCGCTGCCGCAGACATACGGGCAGAAGTGGTTCCCTTGTCTGCCTTCCATTCCCGCAGGAAGGAAAGAACCTTTCGCTTGCTGATGGAGAGTCCCTGGGCCAGCAACTTCTGCCGGATTGCCTCGGCGGAGATCCGCTTGCCGGAGCGCAGGTAGAGTTTTTCCACCAGCGGGCGCAGCACTTCGTCCCGCTGCTGGTTCTGGGTTTTGGCGGGACGACGCTGGGTGCGGTAGTAGAAGTTGGATTTGCGGATGCCGAAAAGCCGGCAGGTCAGGTTGGGTCCGTAGACGGGAATCCATCGGCAAGCGGTCTGAAAGCGGGTGAACTCCGGTAGAGCCTGCTGCACGATGGTACGCACTGCCTCCAGTTCTGCAGTGGTTTGCCGGTGCTGCTCCCGCAGCGCACGGAGCTCTTCCTGCAGCCGCAGCAGGTCCTGGTTGTCGGGACAGGACAGCTGGGCATCGAAGGTGCGGAACCATGCGCGCAGGGGTTTGTCGGTGATGCCGGTTTCATCCTGCAGCTGCGTCAGTGTCCGGCCCCGTCGGTGCCGGACGTAGAGCTGCCACTTCCGGGCATCATCATAGAATTTCGACATGGTTGCCCTCCGCCACGAAAGGAACCTCCGGCTGCCGGGGCAGATACTCGGTCTGCAGCGGCTCACAACTGATCAGTCCCATGGCGTCCATCATCTGCCGGATGCGTTTTTTGCCCAGGCGGATGCCCTTTCGCCGTAGCTTCTGGCGGATCTGCTCCGCGCCGAACCGTCCTCCGCTTTCCAATCAAAACCACCCGTTGAACGGGTGGTTTGAACAGGCCCTATAAGGGCCTATCTCCTGTGGTCGCTCCCTAAAGGGAGCCCTGAAAAGTCTGGCAACCACACTTTTACCACG
>NZ_JACJKP010000200.1 GCF_016901605.1 Gemmiger formicilis | reverse complement strand
CACTTCATATTTCATGCTTTGTGTTTCCAGAGCGGCGATCAGCTTCTGCACCGTTTCCTCGTCGGCCACCGGGCGCTCTTTGCGCACGCCTTTAGGTTTGTACACCCGCCAGGCTGGGTTATGGGTCAGGTAGCCTTCCTCCACGGCACCGGACAAGATGCTGCACAGTGTGTTGTGCAGTCCCTCAACCGACCGTTCCGATAGCGGCTGTCCATCCGTCAGTTTAGGCTCTGAGCGCATGGCCTCGTAGAAGGCACGGATGGTTTCCTTGCGCAGATCGGTCAGTTTGTAATGCCCCAGTGCTGGCAGGATGCGCCGGATATCCTGCTGGTCACGGGAATAGGTACTGGCTGCCAGCTTGCCTGGGGCGATATCCCGCAGCCAGTGTTCGGTATACGCTGCCAGCGTCATGGCATGGTTCACCGGCTGCGGGTCATGCCGTACTTCCCGCTCGAACAGAACAGCCTGTTCGTTCAGCCATTTTTGCACTGGCCGGGTGTGAGATCTTTCGGTGGATGTACCGTTTTCTGTGCGGCTTTCAGTCGGTTCCCTTCGTAATCGTAGCCGCGGGATACCACGATGAGATAACTGTTTTGTCCTCGTTTTCGGATGCTTGCCATTTTGACCACTCCTTTGTGTGTATTGACACAAAGGATACCAACCTCTGCGATACAAAGCTATCACCAAACCCAACGAAGAACGGCCACGATACTTGTGCAAACCGGGCAAAACACCAAAAGTTTGCAAACATAACTAATAGTGAGGATTCTCCCGAAAGGGAAAATCCTCACTATGGGTGTGCCGGACAAACAAAAGCATTGGCGTTTGTTCATCCAAGGTGGCACAGTATTCTTTCTCTGCTGACGCCCCGTTCCAGCAGATAGGTGGCAGAGAGATGCTATCCGGTATCACAGTCTGTTTACAACAGCAGGGTTATGTCCGTAGTGGTACAGCCGCAAACAATATAGAAGGATGAAAAGCACCCAGTAGAATATACTCCATCCCAAGAAGTTCATGCTGACAGCAACAATTGGTGGCACGAAGCTGTGCAAAAGCCCGACCAGCAGATACATAATCACAGAATACGCAACCAGCAGCGCGATAAATACAAGTAGGTGCTTTCTCATGGGAAACGCGATTTGCCGTATCACATATTTCCATAGGACATAGGTGGACAGTGTACCAATTACCAGACTGAAGAGGTAGTTGGTATCCATTGGCGCCAGCAATTGCTGATCCACAAAATACAACAGCAGATACCCGACCGCATTGTACAGGAAAAACCAGATGAGGAGGAAGAAAAGATTCCGGAGGTTTGGCGTGGCGCACTGCTTCTTCATTTCCGCCGCGAAGGAAGCTGCTTCCTCCGGAACAGTAAAGAGTTCTTTTCCCTCTTTATTTGCCTGAATTGCCATGTCAATGAGGTCGCTCTTGATTGCCTCTGCGCCAGAAATATCCCAGCTCACCACCTGCAGATAGTGTACCATGTCCCGTATTTGCTTTTGGCTTGTTTCCGAGACCATGGCAAGACGCATTTTGTTGGCTTTGCGGAGTGTAAGGTAGCTATTCATAGGGCGCTCCTTTCTGAAAAACGGAGGAAACAAGGTCACAAACCTGTTGCCAGTTTTCCCAATATTCTGAGAGTGTTTCACGTCCATGTTCTGTGATCGTATAATACTTTCGGCTCGGACCATTGGGCGAGGCTCGCCGTTCGATGGTCACATCCTTGTGCTGCTCCAGGCGAAACAGTAGCGGATAGAGAGTGCTTTCAGTCAGGTCAGAATAGGAGGGTTTTTGCAGCTCTGTCAGGATCGCATATCCGTAGGTCGGTTCTTCGGAGATGATTTTCAGGACACATAATTCCAACACGCCTTTCATAAATTGCGTCTGGCTTCCCATGGTACTTCCTTTCTCCGGCGCAGGGCAATTAAGGCGGGCGGTTGGATCGTTTGGAGTGGTAATGCGGACAGACGATCACCGCAGCACGGAAACTTTGTTTGCAGTTGTAGACGCGCTTGCGACACAAGGCGTTATAGGTGATGCGTCCCCGGTCGTTCAGGAAGAACACCCATTCCTCTTTTCGTTTTTTACTCATACGCGGCATAGCGGCCTCCTGTG
The DNA here is from genome assembly GCF_016901605.1 of Gemmiger formicilis. Classification (GTDB taxonomy): domain Bacteria; phylum Bacillota; class Clostridia; order Oscillospirales; family Ruminococcaceae; genus Gemmiger; species Gemmiger formicilis_B. Next base: position 2,571 of record NZ_JACJKP010000200.1, on the reverse strand, counting down.
GTTACAATTCCTTTCGCTGGGTCTCTTTGAGCAGCGACCAAATCTCGACCTGCGTTCTTTCAGCTCCGCAACATCCTCAGCGTAGAGATTCCCGGTGCTGTTGATCCGGCGGCAAATCTGGTTGATATTGCTGGCAGCCCGGCTGACGGCTGCGGCCAGCTTTTTCTGCTGGGTGTAATCCACTTTGATGATGTAGCCGTCGATTGCCATTTTTCTGAGATATGCGCCCATGTTCTTAGTCCCAAGCTGCGCCATCTTGTTTTGGATAAGCTTCCGCTCCTGCTCGGTGACGCAGAACTCGATGCGGATCGGTCCTGTGCGTTCAGCCATTGGATATTCGCCTCCTTCAAACTACAATGGACATTTCAAGCGGAAAACTTGGTACTGTGCAAAGAATTTTTCTGAACATGAAACCTTCCTTCACTTTACAACGGACAATTTTGAGCAAAAACTTGGTACCTGCTCAGAAAAATTTCTCTCCCACTTTACAACGGACATTCTTTTCGCCGATTAGCGGGTACGGCAGGAATAAAATTTCCAAACCGTAAGTGCCTCTCAATTTACAACGGACAATATTTTATGGATTGGGGGGGTATCTCCAAAAATTCTTTTCAATTTACAACGGACATTTTCTCCGAGAAAAACAGGGGTCTGCTTGAAAAAAGTGAAAATAAAAATGCTCCCGGCTTTGGAAAAAGCGGAAGCATCATGTTCTGCGGATATGAGATTTGAGAGAACAGCAAGCACAGCCGCTGTCCGTACACAGCGGCGAAATGAGCGTTCCGGCCTGTCTGCCAGTCTGCTCATTTGTTCTTGTTGGGAGCACCCAAACCCCTATAAAAACGCCACTTTGTTGTTGTAGAAAGGAACTGAAAAGTATTACCGCTTCAAGTTTGAAGAAATCCGCTTTTCCGATGAGAAAATGGTGACTTTGGTGGAAAAGATCGGATGTCATAATTTAACAAGAAATCGTGCTCGTAGGATGAAAGGATAAGTCGTTTTTAGAAAAGCGCTCAAGAAGTGCTCGTTCACAAGTTCTAAAAATAAACCATACGCAACCGGATTGACAGCAAAAGAGGTCTGGAGTTGTACTCCAGGCCTCTTTTGCTGTGCATACGGATAAGAGCTATCATACCTCTGCTTTTACATTCAGTCTTAAAAGCGGAGCCTGACGAAAACGCCAATATTTGCCAGGAAGAGCATAGATGCCGACTAGGATTAAATACAGTTTTTTGGGGAGTCTAGGACCCCTCATTTTTTCTTCACTGTATCGCGGTCAATAGGGCTTCTTTCAGCTTCTGTTCGATACTGAGGAGTTCTGTTTCGGCATTCTGGCGGGCGGCGCGGCCCTCCTGCTGGATCTTGATGGTTTCCTCAATGGTGGAAATCAGATCCGCGTTGACCTTTTTCAGCGTTTGCAGATCCACAATGCCGCGCTCAGATTCTCTTGCCACTTCCGTGCTGTTCTGCCTGAGCAGTTCTGCGTTTTTGGTGAGCAGGGTATTGGTGGCGTCGGAGACGCTTCTCTGCATTTTCAGCACGCTCTCCTGCCGGTGAAGCCCCAGGGCAATGACAATCTGGCTCTTCCACAGCGGAATGGTGCTGAGGATCGCCGTCTGGATCTTATCCACCAGCATTTTGTCGTTGTTCTGGATGAGGCGGATCTGCGGCGCTGTCTGGATAGCGACGGTCTTGCTCAGCTTCAGGTCGTGGATCTTTTTTTCAAAGCGGTTTACCGTGTCCTCGAAATCCCGCACCACCTGGGCGCTCATGGCGTCGCCCTTAGCCGCCGCTTCGGCGCGCAGCTGCGGCAGGGTGGTTTCCTGCAATTCCTGTAGCTTTTCTTCGCCTGCGGCGATGTAAATTTGCAGCTCCCGGAAGTATTCCAGGTTTTTTTCATACAGCCCGTCGAACATGGTGATGTCCTTGAGCATCTGCATCCGGGCCTGGTCCAGCTGCTGCTCGATGCGGTCGATCTGCACCTCCAGCTTTTCATACCGCTGCATAAACTTTTTAACGGCCCGGGAGGCGTTTTTCAGGAATGGGATCTTATCCCAAAAGCCCTCGTCCAGCCCGTCCACATCCACCTCTTTGACCTTCAGCACCAGATCCGACATCAGCTCCCCCACATAGCCGCTGTCCTTACTGCGCACCTGTGTGAGGATATTGTCAGAAAAGCTGGAAATGTTCCGCTGCGCCCCCACGCCGTACTGAAGCGCAGCCTGAGAATCCATCAGGTCGATGCTATTTTTGACCTCCTCCACCCGTACCCTCTGCTCCGGGCTCAATTCTTCCACCTGAGCGCGCACCGCTTCCACGCTTGCAGGCTCCTGTACTTGAAGGGCGGTATGGCCGCTGCTCTGCATCAAAGTATCCAGTGTGATATGCTCTGCCATCTTTTATCTGCTCCTTCCCGCTATGAAAGCGCTTTAATGATCCTGTCCATGGTATTGGCATCCGGCATGGGCGCTACCTGCGTCAATTCCTCGGCAATACCGGACACCCCGAAATGGGCTGCATCCGTGGGGGTATCGTATACGCCAGTACGGAACCCATGCTTTTCCCAGGCCA
>NZ_JACJKP010000199.1 GCF_016901605.1 Gemmiger formicilis | reverse complement strand
CTGTGGTTCCGAAAGGAGAAAATCGAAGTTGGTCATGGTGGGTTACCTTGCTTCTGTTAAAGTATGTTAATCCTCTTTTTTCAATGCAAGTAATTGAGTCATGGCGAAGTCACCGTATTGTGTTAAGGACCAGTAAGTGGATTTATCGGTGGTGCTATGCTTTTTGCTGCTGATTTCAATTAATCCCAAGGCTCGCAATTGTACTTTGATTTGATTGAATGTTTCGGAGCTAACACGAAAATTTCGAAAGTCACACATGTTTTTGTAACAAGGATCGTTTGAAAAATCTTTTTTAAATGTTGCAGCAAAACTATCAAGTGCGTTTTTTAGCGTGGATTCTGTACATTCGTCAATCATCAACGGAGCAATTCTTTCAAAGATATGGTTCCATGTGGTATTGACAAAGTCGGCACATTTGTACGGGGTTAGACTTCGTTTGCGGTTTGCTTCAAAACATAAATGAAATGTGATCTCATCGTCCCCTTGCATCAGTTGCTCCGAACCTTTAGGCGGTTCCGTTGATATACGGTTAAGTTTTGCCTTTAATTCCTCGTTTTCTTTTTGCAATTTAACGATTTCTTTCATAGAGTTGTCGTCAATCGTATTACTCTTTACCCATCCCTCGGCGGGAAAGTCTTTGATCAGCTTAATCATGCTTCTAGAAACGATTGAGCCTAAGTTTTCTGGGGTACTCCAAAATTTCACAAGTTTCTTTTTTGCAAGCTTTTTGAAATTTTCTAATTTTTCTCGCTTTTCAGGGTCTTGATCACATTTACCGGATGGAATATCCTCCGGAGTTTTTGGTAAAAACGAAATGATAGGTTTCCCAGTCTGCAAAGCATACTCAAATTCCATTTGGGTATAGCTGATTCCCTCGGTGTTGGTGCTTCCGTAGCGACCACCAATAATTAACAAATAATAATCGCAAGTATCAATTACTCTTTTTATCAAAGTCCACTGGTCGTCGTTTGACGCCGGGAACAATTCCATTCCAGCAGGCATACAGTCTAGTTCCAGCAACGCTTGCATTACTTCTTTTCGTTCTTCCTGCAAATCTTCATAGGTAGAACTAACAAACACTTGATATATTTTATTCATTTTAATCACCCAAAATAATTTTGCATAAGAGCTTTCTTTATCATTTCTAGTTTATCAAGACTTTCCAGAATCGTCAATTTTGATTTTTCGGTTTGTTCAACGAAGGAAGAAAATTGGTTTTGCAGTTCCACCGGAGGATATGGCACGGGATACTCTTTCAGTTTATCCATTTGAATGCCGTCTTGTCCTGCGGTTCGTTTAGATAGACCTTCAAGATAGTGAAGCAAACATTTCTGCTTTAAAAAGTGTCGGATAAATTCACGGTTTCCCATTTTGGGCGTAGCCTTCATTAGCGCTACGTTGTAAGCGCCATCAATCCCACCCAATATTTGAAAAATGGGAGGCCCATATCGGCCAATCATTATATCATCTGCCGTACAAAATCTGCGCGCCAAAGATTTAGGAATATATGTAATAAACTTATTTGATTTGTAGTCTCTAATCTGAATTAAACGAACATTGTTTTCTGTTGGTGAGTACTCAAAAAAGCTTTTATCTGGTTGGCTACCACCTTCAAATTGTACAACATCTTTCATTTTGTATACGGGAAATTCTTTGGTATTCAAGATAGGGTCTCCAAACATCTCATTGAACAGCGCTTCTACCAACAGGTCCAGCTTGTCCAGCTGGGCGCGGCGTTGGGCAATCAGGTCGGTGACTTTGTCCAAAACAGCGGCAATGCGGCGCTGTTCATCAAGCGAAGGGAGTGGAATTTCTAACTCTTTAAGTGCTGTTACAGTAAAACTAGCCTGATTAACCGATTTTTTTGTTATTTTTTGAATTTGCCTTAGAAAGCCTGGCGTTTCAAAAAAGTACGCCGCATAATCAGACAAAAGAATTTTAGGGTTGGCACGGAGCACCAGCAGATTCATACCATGAATGATTTGTTCATTAACTTGCTTTTTGTATAAAGCAACTTTTCCAAGATGTTTCTCACTGTTAATGTGTGACATAAGGATGTCGCCATCCTGTAAAACATAGCTTTCGTATTTAGTAATATCTACAATATCGGCATATCCGAATTTTTTGTGATCTACTTTTCTATTTGCAATGGTTTCGATCCTAGTAATAGGAAATCCACCAGCCCCCTCTGTTTGCTTTATAGAAGCTCCGTTCCGGATGAGCGTGAACACATCCCCCAACTTCGCCATCACAGCATCCCCTCCAGTTCCGCCAGGCCCTGGGTGATCTGCTGCTCCAGCGCGCGCAGATCGGCCAGAATCTCCGTCGCGGGCGGGTACTCCACCGGCACATACTCCACCTGCTTGTACTTGTTGATGGAAAGGTCATACCCGTTTTCGGCGATCTCCGCCTTGGGCACCATGAACGACTGCTCGGTGCGGGCGCGGTCCTTTTCCGCCGCCCGGTCATGGAACCGGGCGATGATATCGGGGATGTCGTTCTCCTTGACTTCGGTGCGCTTGTCGTCCAGCGAAAAACCGTCCGCCTTCATATCATAGAACCATACGTCGTCGGTGCCGCCGTGGCCGGTCTTGGTAAACACCAGCACCGCCGTGGACACCCCCGCGTAGGGTTTGAACACCCCGCTGGGCATGGAAATCACCGCCTCCAGACGGTGGTTCTCCACAATCTCCTTGCGGATCGCCTTGTGCGCCGTGGAGGAACCGAACAGCACCCCGTCCGGCACGATGCAGGCGCACCGGCCGCCCACTTTCAGCATCCGCAAAAACAGCGCCAGAAACAACAGCTCGGTCTTTTTGGTCTTGCACAGTTTGAGCAAATCGGTGGAAACGATGTCGGCGTCCAGGCTGCCCTTGAAAGGCGGGTTGGCCAGAATCAGGGAATAGGCCTCCCGGTCGGTGTTCTGGTCCGAAAGGCTGTCCCGGTACTCGATAAACGGGTTGTCGATGCCGTGGGTCATCATGTTCATGGCGCCGATGCGCAGCATGGTGCGGTCCATATCGTAGCCGTGGAACATGTGGTTCATGTAATGGTCTTTTTTCTGCCGGTCAAAGAAGATCTCCTGTTTGTATTTCTCTTTCAGGTAGTGCCCGGCCTCCACCAGAAAGCCGCCGGTGCCGCAGGCCGGGTCGCAGATGACCTCGTCCGGCTGGGGGTTCATCATCTCCACCATCATGCGGATGATATGCCGCGGCGTGCGGAACTGGCCGTTCACCCCCGCGGTGGACAGCTTGGAAAGCAGATATTCGTAAATGTCGCCCCGTACATCCGGGCTGCTGGCCTGGCGCGACTGCTCATAAATCTCATCCATCGCCGTGACCACCTTGTCCAGCATCAGCGGCGTGGGAATTTTGAAAATCGCATCCCCCATGTATTGGGCATAGGCGCTGTCCTTGTCGCCGTGCAGCCCTTTGATGAACGGGAACACCCATTCCTGCATCACTGTGTACATCTGCTGCGCCGGAAAGTCCCGGAACACCGACCATTTCAGCTGCTCGCCCGGAATGCTCCGCTCCCCGATGGTGACCTTATCCGCAAAAATGCTCTTGTGGGGCAGGCCCAGCATGGCGCTCTCCTTGGCGCGCTGGTTGTCCGCCGCGTCCAGGTCATGAATGAACATTAAATAGGTCATCTGCTCCACCACGTCCAGCGGGTTGGTGATGCCCCCGGTCCAGAAGGTCTCCCACAGGCTGTTGATTTTATTCTTCAGTTCGTTGTCCAGCATACCGTACTCCTTGTTTGGATTCTGCGCAAAAGGGCTGCGCCCTCCCCGCGCCGGTGTGGCGCCTGTCTATGTTTTTGGCGCCATCCCGCCCCCCGGCCAACGGCCCGGCGGAAGTATATATAAGTATAGTCTAACAAGCCCGGAATAGCCCGTCAAGGTGCTGCGCTTTTGCCGCTTTGCCGAAGGAAAAACGGTGGCACGGGGGACCTCCTATCGCAACCCCTCCACAAACTTCCCGATCAGCTCATTCACTTCGTCCGGTGCATCGGTGTTGGCATTGTGCCCGGCCCCGGAGATCCACACCAGCGGAATGCCGGTGTTTTTGTGCCAGGCCTTGTTGTACCGGATGCAGGAACCGGCATGATCTTTTTCTCCGCAGATCAGCAGCGCCGGGCAGGGAATGTTGTAGGGAAGGTCGGCTTCCATGGCTTCGGCCAGTATCCGCATCCCATGGCCGGACAGTCTGGCGTATCGTTCCTGGTCGCCGTCGTAGGTCATCATCATGGCGTGCATCAGGGCCTGGCCATAGGTGGAGGTAGCCACCCCTTTCGACCCGGTTTTCAGCAGGGACTTCCACGGGTAATGGTGATAGACCGGCTCCATCCGTTTCAGCAGCCACAGTTCGATGCCCGTCACATACTTTCGCTGCAGAGGGGCCGAATCAATGGCCACAAAGCCCTTCAGCTTCCGGGGAAACAATTCCGCATAGGCTTGTCCTACATAGCCGCCCATAGACTGCCCCACGATCACCGGCTGGCACAGAGCTTCCCGGCAGAGAATCTCGTCCAGCCATCTTGCCTTGTCCATCATGGAAAAGGTCAGCTGGAAGGGCCAGGAAGCGGCATGGCCGGGGGCGTCCCATACCAGCAGATTGTATTTCCCTTCGAAACAGGCAATCTGTTTGTCAAACAGCCGATGGTCAGCGGTCAGCCCTGGCAGAAAAACCAGGGTGATGG
>NZ_JACJKP010000198.1 GCF_016901605.1 Gemmiger formicilis | reverse complement strand
TAGAAACATCAACCAGCCACGGTGAGCTGCTCGATGGATTTCCCTTGCTGCCACTGCCGGGAGTAGATTTTGCTGCACATCTCGTATTTCTCAAAGATGTTTCTGGCGGCCTGCTCGTCGCCGTAGACCTTCCAGCAGCCCACGCACTTGTGATTGCATGCCCGATTGCAGATGAAGCCCAGCACATCCTCCGGCGGATAGCTCAAAAACAGTCCGATCTCATGGGGAAATTCCCCCTCGCTCCGGAGCCGGTGGATCAGGTGAACCACACAGCCATTGGGATTTTCCGGCACATAGCCGTATTTGAGAAGCAATGCTCTGGCGCGGTAATCGGTCAGATCGCTCTCCAGCGCATTGGGCCGGTAGGCATAGATCAAAGCGCGGCCTTTGCGAACCCGGAGCGGCAGAACGCGGATGCCCTTGGGCACCAGTTTCTTGTTCAGCCGGCATAAGTCTCTCGTCAGATCCTTCCGGCTGGGACAGGCGCAGGAAAAGAGGTTTCCCGTCTTGATCCCGGCCAGGGTGGGAGAACAGTGGCGAATCAGCAGATCCTCTGACATAGGCGTTTCCCTCACAAAATCATGTCCATGCGAAGACTGTACGGCAAAATGAAAAAACGGACAGCAAACACGGTTAGCAATAGCTAACCAAAGCGTCAAATATATAGCTGCCGCCTCTTGGTTAGCGGTAGCTAACTAATGCAATTATATACAGGGCAAATTCGCTTGTCAAGAGGACGGATGGATTTTGTTGACAGAAAAAATGGCGTTTGTCGGACGCCTGTGTTATAATAAGCAAAACGCCCGTTTTTTGGAGGTTCCTATGGCGATTCACGAGTCTGGCCAGATGTATCTGGAAACCATCTATATTCTTTCACAGAACAGCACCTTCGTTCGAGCTATCGATGTGGGAGCGCAGTTGGGCTTTACCAAGCCCAGCGTCAGCAGAGCCATGTCCATTCTGAAAAAGGACGGATATGTGAATGTGGATGCTGACGGTGCGATCACCCTGACGGAGACCGGACTTGCCATTGCTAAGACGATGTACACCCGCCACACGGTGTTGAGCCAGATGCTGATGGAATTAGGCGTGGACGAAGAGACTGCGACCGAGGATGCCTGCCGGATCGAGCATGTGATCAGCGAAAAATCCTTTGCGGCGGTGCAGGCGCACTTGGAGCAGGTAACGAAAATGCGGGAAGATGCGCACGGGCAATGAGCCTGTGCAAATTTGGCGGACTTTGCTATCGAGCGGCAACGCGATAAGTGAATACCTGCCATTTGGCACGGAATATTAAATGAGGTGGAGCCTGGATATGGCCTCCACCTCATTTTTATGTGATCTGCGCTTTTAAATCAGGAGCGACCTGCTGTGTAAGTTCACCGCCAAGCGTACCTGCTCCATAGCTCCAAACGCTTACGGCAGCTCATCCTTATGTGTCTGCTGGCTTTTCAAAACCTTTCGGGCGGCTTTTTTGATTTTATGGCACACGCCAAGAATAGCGATGCAAAACAGCAGAGCCACTAATCCATATCCAAACGACTGCATTGCCGTATTCATTTTTATGCCTCTTTTCTGGCCGCTGCTGCCAATGAACTCAACCGAACAATCCTCTCTTTTTGTACGGCTCCTTCTGGATCGTGCCGACCTCATACCCCGTGCTGCGAATGGCGTTCATAACAGCCTCCGTGTCCAGCTCCGTTTCAGAGAGGATCACGGTCTGGTTTTTGCTTCGGGAAGAACTCACCTTTTTGACCGGGCAGGCTTTGCGCACAGCGTCATTGACATGAGCCTCGCACATCCCGCACATCATTCCGTTGACTTCCACTGTGTACTTCCACATGTTCTCTCACTCCTTCTTGACTTTTGGATCATCGAGCTGCGCGGACCGGACGGTGGTCTGCCGTGCTGCAGTCCGTTCATCCGGGATCTTCCTGGCTATCAGACAGCACAGCGGCACCAACGAACTTCCGAGAAGCTGATGGCGAACGATGGAATAGCCGCACTCGGACAGGTATGCCATCAGCTCCCCGGCAGTCCAAACATGGTACACCCGAAAGCCTGACAGCCCCATGAACCAGAGCCGGAGTCTGGCGCTTCGGCTTTTGCCCCAGACAAAGGTGGGGGCGAACAGCCATCCCCCCGGCTTCAGAACCCGCCAGGCTTCCGCCAGAGCTTTTTCCGGGTGAGGCATGACATGGAGGGCGTTGGAGATCACGACCGCATCGAAGCTCTCCGGGCCGTAGGGCAGCTTGGTAGCGTCCTGGACGGAGAAATGGAGCCGAGAGGAATGCACCTGCTTCTTGGCCTGACGGATCATTTCGGCTGAAAAGTCGGTTGCCTCCCAGCTCCGGACACATGGAGACAGCGGCACGGACAGCTGGCCTGTTCCGCAGGCCAACTCCAGCACATCCATGTCCCGTTTCAGAAAAGGGCGCATTGCTTTGCATATCTGCTGATAGGTTGCCTGGGAGCGGCGCATGAAACCGGAGTAACGCCGTGAAAACCGCTCCCAAAACTGCTTGTTGTCATCCATCCTATATGGTCACCTCAATGATGGTTAGCGATTGCTAACTACATCATACTCTTTGTCGCACGAAATTGCAAGATGCCGCCATATTGGTTTTGCATGTTCTCTGGGATAAATCAAGGGAAGAAGCGAGAACGAAGAATGACCGGGATACATCTCCCGGCCATTCTTTCCGTTTCGTTCGGCTCACTGTGTTTACCGGCACCAACCGGTGGGATTGGAGCGGGCGGTGATGAAGCGGCGGTAAATGCCCTCCTCCGCCATAAGTTTGTCGTGGTCGCCGGCCTGAACGATGCGCCCCTGGTCGATAACCAGGATCTCATCGGCGTGGCGAATGGTATTGAGCCGGTGGGCAATGACCAGCAGGGTCTTGCCCCGGCACAGCTGGGTGATGGCCTCCTGGATGTAGCTCTCGTTGTCGGCGTCCACGCTGGCAGTGGCCTCATCCAGAATGACGATGGGAGCATCCTTCAGAATGCAGCGGGCAATGGAGATTCGCTGCCTCTCTCCGCCAGATAGGCTGGCTCCACCTTCGCCGATAACAGTGTCAAAGCCGTCGGGTAGCTCCATGATGAAGTCATAGCATCGGGCTTTTCTGGCCGCCTCATAGACCTCCTCCCGTGTGGCGTCTGTCCGTCCCATGGCGATGTTGTTATAGACGGTATCCTGGAATAAGTAGACCCGCTGGAACACCATAGAGATCTGATCCATCAGATCAGAAAGAGGAATATCGCGGATGTCACTGCCCCGCACCAGGATCTGTCCCTGTTTGACATCCCAAAACCGGGAGAGCAGGTTGGCTACCGTACTTTTACCGCCGCCAGAAGGCCCCACCAGGGCCAGCATCCGGTTTTTCTCCAGCGTGAAGGAGACATCATGCAGAACCTCTTTCTCCCCGTAGGCGAAGGTGACATTTCGGAACTCCACCTCTGGGGCACCGCCGGCTTTGGGGAAGGACTCCCGGCCCCGGTCAGGCAGTTCCGGCTGAGCCAACACTGCCTCGATCCGGTCCATGCAGGCGTTCATCACCGTCAGGCGGGTGGCTTGACTATAGAGCGCCTTAATGGGGCCGAAGAGGTCAAAGACGAAGAGCAAGACACCCAGCAGGAAGGTGATGGAGAGCTGCCCACGGCCATAGAGCCAGAGTGACAGGGGGATTATCAGCACAGAGCCCAGACCGCACACCAGATAGAGGGCCCGCATCCAGGGAGCCTGACTCTCCTCGAACTCGATGCTGACCTTGCGGCTTCGGGCGAAATTTTCGGTGAGTTGCTCGGAACGCTCTCCCAGCAGGTTGAAGGTCTTGGCAATACCAATGCCCTCCACATAGTCCAGCACTGCCCGTGTGAGAGCCTCGCTCTGCTCCTGTCGGATGTCGGAGTGGGCCAGGGTGCTCCCCAGGGAAGCGCGGCCCAGCTGCCAAATGATCCCTACCACCACCAAGGCGGCCAGTCCCAGCCAGGGATTCAGGAAGGCCAGCCACAGCACCAGAATAGCCTGGGCAAAGGTATAGCTCATCATGTTGGCAATGTCGTGCATACAGTTCTCCTCAATGAACACCATGTCGGTGGACAGAACGGAACTGATTTTGCCGATGTTGCCCTCTGTGAAATAGCCCATGGGCAGGCGGCGCAAATGCCGTCCCAGCTCCATGCGCAGATCGGCGAATACCATATAGCCCGCCGCGGCCTGGAGCCGGTCGGCGATGTTCTGGCACAGGCATTCTAGCAGAACGCAACCCACCGTGCCCACCGCCAGCCACAGGCACAGCCGTGCCGTCATGGTTCCCTGGAGAAAAGCGCTCAGGGCCAGGAAGGACAGACCGATGGGGGCCTTGGACAGCATGGCCTTCAGGAACGCAAAGACAAAGGCCAGCTTGATCCGCCCCTGATATGGGCCGGATACGGACAGGATTCGTTTCATCAGCGCGATCATGCCTCGTCGCCTCCTTTCTCCGCAGAGACACGCCAGGCAGCGGCTCCCTCGGCAGCCCGCCACAGTTTTTCATAGGCGGGGCAAGTCTTTCGCAATGTATCGTGGCGGCCGATCCCTGCCACATTGCCCTGGTCCAGCACCACGATCTGATCGGCGCCTACAATGGACTGAAGCCGGTGGGCGATGACGATGACCGTCTTGCCCCGGATCACCTCGGCAATGGCGGCGTTCATTTTCTCCTCATTCTCCGGGTCCAAAAAAGCGGTGGCCTCATCCAGTACCACGATAGGAGCGTCCTTCAAGATCGCCCGGGCCAGTGCGATCCGCT
>NZ_JACJKP010000197.1 GCF_016901605.1 Gemmiger formicilis | reverse complement strand
TTTCTTCGGTTCCTTCTTTGCAAAGAAGGAACAAAGGGCGGGTTACGCCTTGGCTTTCTCCTCATCCAGGCGGTCCAGCAGATCCCAGACACCCAGCATATACTGGATACCCAGGGCACGGTCATACTTGCCGTAGCCGGGGCGGCAGTTGCCGGGGCCTTCCTCCCACAGCTGACGGCCGTGGTCGGGGCGGATGACCAGGTCATGGCCGCCCTCATGGTAGGCGCGCAGGATATCAATGATGCCGGTCTCGCCGCAGCAATCGCGGTGGGCAGCTTCACTGAAATCGCCGTTGGGGAAGTGATGGATGTTGCGGATATGGGCGAAGGGGATACGGTCGCTGTGCTTGCGCACAATGGCCGCCACGTTGTTGTTGGGGTTGGCGTTCAGGCTGCCGGAGCAGAGCGTCAGGCAGTTGTACGGATCATCCACCATGGTCAGGAACCGGTCAATGGCCTCGGCGTCGGTCAGCAGACGGGGCAGACCGAAGATATCCCACGGGGGATCGTCCATGTGAATGGCCATCTTCACGTCGCACTCGCGGCAGGTGGGCATAAGGGCTTCCAGGAAATACTTCAGGTTATCCCACAGTTTTTCCTTGGTGACGGGGGCGTACGCCTTGAACAGCTCGTCCAGCTTGGCCATGCGCTCCGGCTCCCAGCCCGGGAAGGTCATGTTGTACTTCTCGGTAAAGTTCAGGATATACTCGGCCATGGCCTTGTAATCGTCCTGGATCATGTCCTTCTGGTAGAACAGCGCCGTGGAACCGTCGCCCACCGGGTGGAACAGATCGGTGCGGGTCCAGTCAAAGATGGGCATGAAGTTGTAGCAGATCACCTTGACGCCGTACTTGGACAGGTTGCGGATACACTGCTTGTAGTTCTCGATCAGCTGATCCCGGGTGGGCAGGCCGATCTTGATGTCGTCATGCACGTTGACGGACTCCACCACTTCGGCGGAAAAACCGTAGGACTGGATGTGCTCCACGGCTTCCTTGATCTCGTCTTCTTCCCAGATTTCGCCGGGCATCTTGCTGTGCAGCGCCCAAACGATGCTCTCTACGCCGGGGATCTGCTTGATGTCGCCGAGGGTGATGGGGTCATTGCCCTCACCATACCAGCGCCAACCCATTTTCATGGACATAAAAGACCTCCTTGTATATGAATTTTAAAATTATACAGTTTGTAATATTTGCGGGTTCCGGACCACTCAGCCGTTCAGAGCGTCGTGAAGCGTTTTACGGACAGCACCCACACCGGCCAGCTCAGCCACAAAGTAGGCTTCGATCTTGTCGGCCAGGACGGTCTTGGTCAGGTCGGTGCCGAAGATGGACGCATTGGCCAGGATGCTCTTCAGCTGGCCATGGTAGGTTTCCGGCTTGCCCACTTCGATGCCCGCCAGCTTGGCCTGCAGATCTTCCTTCAGGGGATCGGCCGAAACTTCAAAGGCGTTGCCGTTGTCGTCCACGGCCAGCAGGTAACGCAGCCAGCCGGCAATGGCCAGAGGAATGGACACCAGGGTGTTCAGGTCGCGGCCTTCGGCAATGTAGCTCTTGATGGTCTCGCCAAAGCGAATGCCCACCTTCTGGGAGGTATCGGTGGCAATGCGCTGCGGGGCGTCCGGCATGAAGGGGTTGGGCAGGCGCTGCTCCACCACTTCGTCAATGAAGGCCTTGGGCTCCAGAATGCCGGGGTTGACCACCACGGGCAGACCTTCCACATAGCCCAGACGCTTGATGAGGGCCACGATGTCGGCGTCCTTCATCTCGTCGCAGATCAGGGTGTAGCCCAGCATGCAGCCGTAGACGGACATGGCGGTGTGCAGCGGGTTCAGGCAGGTGGTGACCTTCATGCGCTCGGTCTTGTTGACGGTCTCGCGGTCGGTCATGTAGACACCGGCCTTTTCCAGAGCCGGACGGCCATTGGGGAACTTGTCCTCTACCACCAGGTACTGGGGACGCTCGGCGTTGACGAAGGCCGCAATGAAGGTGTTCTTGCTGGTGACGATGGGGGCCATATCCTCGATGCCGTCCTTGGCCAGAGAATCCTGCACCATCTGGTGGGGACGCGGGGTGATCTTGTCGATCATGGACCAGGGGAAGGCGATCTTGCTCTCGTCGGTCAGGTAGTCGATGAAGTCCTGGCCCACAAAGCCCTTCTCGGCCCAGGCCTTGGCAACGGTCATGACGCTGGACTGCAGCTTCTCACCGTTGTGGGAGCAGTTGTCCATGGAAACCACGGCCAGAGGCGCGGCGCCGGCCTTGAAACGCTCAAACAGCAGGGCGGCCACCATGCTCATGGCATGACGGGCGGAGGCGGGGCCTTCGTCCATGTCGGCCTGGACAACCGGCATCAGGCTGCCGTCCGGACGGTAGAGGGCGTAGCCCTTCTCGGTGATGGTGAAGGAGATCATCTGCAGGCCGGGATCGGTGAAGATCTCTTTGAAGCGGGCCATCATGGCGGCGTCGGAAGAATCGGCGCGCAGGCCCTCGGCCACGGAACCGATGATCTCGCGGCTGGTGGAGCCGTCCGGGTTCAGGGTGACCATCATGGTCAGGTTGTCAAAGGGGGTGTAGATCTTGTCGATAATGTCGTAGTCGAAGGTATCGGCGGCAATGATACCGCGGTCGGCCAGACCTTCGTTCAGCAGATTCTGCTGCAAAGCAGCAATAAAACCGCGGAAAATGTTGCCCGCACCGAAATGCACCCAGATGGGGTGTTCCCTGGTGGCGGCGGTCATAGCGGCATGGTCGAACTGGGGCAGCTTGACGCCCAGCTTTTCCCACTCGGCTTTCTGGTTGACGATGGAAGAGGCATTCATCTGCATAGCGGTTTGCTCCTTTTTTGGTGCGTGTGAGTGGACGGCCCATTGCCGTCCGCGTTGATTTCAGTATACCGCGCAATTTTTATTAGGAAAATGGCCGAGATTGCTTGAAAGATTGTAAAAGTTGCGGTAAAGTATACTATATAAGAGTTTACCGGCAAATTGCCGCCGAAAAGAGGGAAAACCGGTATGGCCACCTCCAATTACAATCCCTATACCCGCCGCCAGACCATGATCGCCTCCGATTATGAGATCTACCGTTACCGCTCCACCTATATGAACGAAGTGGAGCTGCACCATCATGACTTCTACGAAATATATCTTTTGCTGCGCGGCCGGGTGGAATACATTGTGGAAAACCAGATCTACCGCATGCGCCCCGGCGACTGGATGCTGACCAGCCCCCTGGAACTGCACCAGGCCCGCATCGTTACCGACGCCGACGCCTACGAGCGGTTTGTCCTGTGGATCGCCCGGCCCTATCTGGAGCGGCTTTCCACCCCGCGCACCAGCCTGACCCGCTGTTTTGACACCAGTGTGGCCACCCACACCAACCTTCTGCGGGTGGGGGGCGCCCAGGGCGCCCAGATGCGCGCTTCCATCGAGCGGCTGTGCGGGCTGCGCAACTCCAAGGACTACGGCAGCGACCTTTTGGCCCAGAGCGCCCTGGTGGAACTGATGATCGGGCTGAACCGCGCCGCCGAGGAACGGGGCGACAGCCGCCCCGTGGGTACCAGCGACCAGGTGGTGGACGCGGTGCTGCATTACATCAACGAACATTACAGCGAGACCCTGACCCTGGACCAGCTGGCGGAAAAATTCTTCATCAGCAAATACCATCTGCTGCGCAAGTTCGACGCCCAGGTGGGCACCACGGTACACCGGTACATCCTGCAAAAACGGCTGCTGAACGCCAAACAGCTGCTGGCCGGCGGCGTGGCCCCCAACGAGGTATGCCAGTACTGCGGGTTCGGGGATTACGCCAACTTTTACCGGGCGTTCAAGGCCGAATACAACCAGACCCCCCGGCAGTATATCCAGACCGTGCGGGGCAACTGAGGATGGTTGCACTTTACCCCCGATGCGTGTACAATAAAGGCGTATCTTGCAGGAAGGCGGTGACCCCCGGGTGAATGCCCCCAAAACCGAAACACGCCGGGCGGGCGGTATCGACTATACCCTGACCCGCCGCCGCGTACGCAACATCAATCTGCGGGTGCGGGCGGACGGTTCGGTGGCGGCCAGTGCGGCGCCCCGGGTGCCTGCCGCCGTGGTGGATGCCTTTGTGGCCTCCCGTGCCGGGTGGGTGGAAAATGCCCGGGCCAAGGCTGCCGCCCACGCCCGGTGGGATGCGGCAGCCGATGCCGCCCTGCCGGACAAAAAGCAGGCCCTGGCGCAGATGACGGCGCTGTGCCGGGCATACTATCCGCAGTTTGCATCCATCTGCCCCGGCGGGGCGTTCCCCCGCATTGCGGTGCGGGATATGCGTACCCGGTGGGGTTCCTGCAGCCTGAAAACCGGCACCCTGGCTTTCAGCCGCCGTCTGTGTGTGGCGCCCCGCGCCGCACAGGAATATGTTGTGGTACACGAATTCTGCCACTTTGCTCACCCTGACCACAGCCCGGCGTTCTGGGCGGCGGTCGAGGCGGTGCTGCCCGACTACCGGCAGCGCCGCAAACTGCTGCGGTAACCGCGGGCCTGCTGCCCGCTGCCGCTTTGTACGGAGGTTGCGCCCTTGGCTTCTTCACAGAAAAAATACGCCACTCTGGTGAACAACACCCTGTTGTTCGCGTTGTCCAACTTCAGTTCCAAACTGCTGAGTTTCTTTATCCGGCCGTACCTGAGCTACGTCCTGGATTCCCCCGACGTGATGGGTGTGTCCAGCCTGCTGCAGCAGGCCACCAACCTGCTGATCCCGGTGGTCAGCCTGGGTGTGTCTTATGCGGTGATCCGCTTTGGCCTGGACCGGGCCGTGCGCAAGGACAGTGTCTTTGTGAACGGCGGACTGAC
>NZ_JACJKP010000196.1 GCF_016901605.1 Gemmiger formicilis | reverse complement strand
TATAAACGTAAGCGACTGCGTTTGACAAGCCTTTTGCGGGATGCTATCCTTATACCAGAAAATGCAGGAGGGCCGCTCATGAATGAACAACGTTACCGTGCTGTGATTGCCTGGTTTCAGGCGCGTCCGGCCGCCAAACGGGGATTGTATCTTGTCAGCCGCGGCGCGGTGGCGGGCGTATACCTGCTGTACGGCGGGCTGCTGCTTTGGCTGGCAGCCCGGCGGCAGGCCATGGTGATCCCCGCGGCGCTGGTCCCGGCGGCGGCCTTTTGGACGGGCAGTGCGCTGCGGAATTATCTGAACCGTGCCCGCCCCTATACCACACTGGGATATCAGCCGCTGTTCCCCAAAAAAGAAAAAGGCCGCAGTATGCCCAGCCGGCACTGTTTTTCCGCAGCGGCCATCGCGGTAGTGGCCGCTTATTGCAATCCACCTTTGGGGGCGGTGCTGGCGGTGCTGGCCCTTTTGATTGCGGTTTCCCGGGTGGTTACCGGGGTACATTATATCAGCGATGTGCTGGCGGGGCTTGCCTTCGGCAGCGGATTTGCGTTGGTAGGCTGGCAGCTGTATGGGCTGATCGTCCGCGCTTTGCTGGGATAAAAACAGGGCCCGGACGTACAGCGTCCGGACCCTGTCGATGATTTAGCGGATAAAGCTGGTCTTTTTGCCGGCTTCTGCCTGCGGGGGCTGAATGCCGGCCGTTTTGCCTGCTTCGATGCAGCGCAGCATCCAGGCCATGTTGCGGCCCAGGTTGCGCATGATCTGGCAGCCTTCCTCGTCCAGGGCTACCTGTTCGGCATTGCCGCCGTGTACCATGGGCCAGTAGGTGGAACTGATCAGCGGCATCTCAAAGAATTGCGGTACCTTTTCCATGGCCTCCAGGGCGGTGGTGGTTCCGGCCCGACGGGCGCTTGTTATCACTGCGGCCGGTTTGTGGCGCAGGTACGCACCGCCGCTCATGGCAAGGCGATGCATAAAGCCCAGCATGCTGCCTGCAGCCATGGCGTAATGTACCGGCGCGCCAAATACGATGCCGTCGGCTTTTTCCACCAGCGGCAGTACATCGGCGACCGGACCGCCAAATACACATTTGCCGGCTTTGGCGCATCCGCCGCAGCCCACGCAGCCGCCCACCGGCGCTGCACCGATGTGGAAAATGGTGATTTCGATTCCGGCTTCTTGCAGAACACCGGCAATTTCAGTCAAAGCAGTATAGGTGCAGCCGTTTTTGTGCGGGCTGCCATTGATCAACAGTACATTCATCGGTTTGCCTCCGTTTCCTGGCATGGTACAATATATGGCCCTGCATAAGGGCACATGCTTTGTTTCTATTGTAGCACAACGTGCAAGTGCGGGCAAATCGGTGGCGGGGGAAAAGTTATGACAAAAATCTGTTCCAATTTTCTGCAAAAGTGCGGCGGGTGCCCGCTGCTGGCAGTTCCCTATGGAAAACAACTGGCGGACAAACATGCCCGGCTGCAAAAACTGCTGGGGCGTTTTGCGCCGGTAGAACCTGTGCGTGGGATGGCGGAACCCTGGCATTACCGCAACAAGGCCATCGCCAGCTTTGCCATGAAGCAGGGCAAGCTGGTCTGCGGTTTGTATGCGGAGGGAACCCACCGTGTGCTGCCGGGGTCCGACTGCCTTTTGCAGGCCGAGGTGCTCAACCGTACCCTGGAGGCCGTACTGGAGGCGGCGCGCAGCTGCCGGTGGACTGCCTTTGATGAGGACCGCCGCACCGGATTACTGCGCCATGTGGTACTTCGTGGAACCCGGGACGGAAACGTGCTGGTCACCTTGGTCACCCCAACGCCGGAACTGCCCGGGAGCCGCAACTTTTGTGCGGCCTTGCGCAAAAAGGCGCCTTGGGTGGCCGGCGTGGTGCAGAACATCAACCCCACTTTGACCAGTGCGGTGCTGGGCAACAGGGAAAAGGTTCTGTACGGTCCCGGTTCTGTGCTGGATACTTTGTGCGGGCTTCGGTTTGCTATTTCTTCCCGCAGTTTTTATCAGGTCAACCCGGTACAGACCGAGGTCCTTTACCGGACGGCTATGGAACTGGCCGGTCTGACCGGCCGGGAACTGGTGATTGATGCCTATTGCGGAATCGGGACCATCGGCTTGTGTGCCGCTCCGCAGGCCGGGCAGGTGATCGGTGTGGAGCGTAACCCTGCCGCCGTACGGGATGCAGTGGCCAATGCCCGCCGGAATGGGCTGCAGAATGCACGTTTCTTCTGTGCCGATGCCACAGAATGGATGCGGGAAGCGGCTGCCAAAGCTCTGCACCCGGATGTGGTTTTTCTGGACCCGCCCCGGGCGGGCAGTACGCCTGCCTGTATCGAAGCGGTGGTGCGTATGGCACCTCGACGGGTGGTGTATGTCAGCTGTGACCCCGAAACGCTGGCCCGGGATGTGGCCTTGTTTGCCCGGCAAGGCTATCAGGCGCGCCGCTTTGTGCCGGTGGATATGTTCCCCCACACTCATCACGTCGAGACGGTAGTACTTTTGTCCAAACTTAATACAAAGCAACATATCGAAGTAGAGCTGAATCTGGACGAGCTGGATTTGACAGCGGCGGAGAGCAAGGCTACCTATGATGAGATTAAGGCATATGTGCTGGAGAAGTATGGTTTGAAGGTGTCCAGCCTGTATATCTCCCAGGTCAAGCGGAAGTGCGGGTTGGATGTGGGACAGAACTATAACCTGTCAAAGAAGGAAGATGCTAAAGTGCCGCAGTGTCCGCCGGAAAAGGAAGCGGCGATTATGGATGCACTAAAGCATTTTCACATGGTATAATAGTGGGCAAATGTAGAAGCAAATGCCGTGCACCAGTTTTCGAACCGGTGCGCGGCATTTTGGTAATAAGATCAAAATGGCAACTCTTGATAATGTTTATCTTTGATTGCTTGGAGCGCCTCTTGTATTCCTTTTGGACAGTTAAAAAGCAAGTTTCGTATTGATGGATACAGAGAATATTCCCGTGGATTCCCATAACTTGTCCAACTGCTTTCATGAACGAGGTTATTTTGAATTAAAAACTGTAGAGAAGTCCCATAGTTGCTTGAAAGAGTAGAGTCAAGTGAATGCTTGATCTCCCATTGCTGAATATTTCTAATCTGTCCTTCCGCCATCCAACGATCGCCAAAAGACTCGATTCTTTCATCAACAATGTAGCAAATAAATAAAAGCGTTACTGAGTCCAATGTATTGGCGTTCCATAGTTTCATAAACATATCAGAGGCTAATTTTCTATGCTTATCTACATACTCCTTCAATCCAGTGAGCAGAGACTGTGCGTTTGCGGAGTATTTTCGAAATAAATCAATCCCCAATTCCAGCGTATCATCAACCACGGAACCGCCACCAACGGAGGATAGCAAATCAAAGGCATTGTCGATATTAACTTCGAAAATCTCGTCAGTATATAGCCAAGTTCTAACCATATCTTTAGAAACCTTACGAACGTTATTTCGGATTATGTAATACAGCACAATCCGTTCATCATCAGTTGTAATTTCCAAACGATCAGAAGATAACATAACGGAAGGTTCAAATGTTTGCGATTCCCTTGTCTTTAGAAAATCGGCATATCTCCCTTTGAGTTTAGCGCTTTCATGTGTAATAATTCCGACTTTTGTACGTGGCGCAGAAACCGCTTCGCTTACAACATCGTAAATGTAAGGAATGTCCGTATCGGAATCCAATCTGCGCAATTTATACTCATTACTTAAGAAACCATACATATTGCTCGAATTGATTTCTGGCAACGCAATTGGAATTACCGGCACATCATCCTGATACCACAGAATACCTGCTTCATTCAAGCAGTAGGCACTTTGGTAGTAGTCAGTTGAAAGAATAGCAATGTTGACTACACTTTTTTTCAAGGCAGTTTTTACTTCTCCAGAAATCTTTTCATTTATGTCATTGCCAGGTAATGAGGAACAAAACACAGTTTCGCGCGGTATTCCTGTACCTGAGAAAAAATCAAGTAGCATATCAGCAATTGCTTTATCCGTTGAACGATGACTTATGAAAATAATCGGGCTCACCTTCTTTTTTTGCGAAAAATGTGCTGTTTTCTGAGCTTCGTATTCAGCAAGCTGTTCCCTATAAGTCCTGGCAGAATTAGTTAGCGTAAGGTAATAGGGTACATTATCTGCCCACTGCACATTGATATATCCTCTTTCGCGCAGTTCTCTAAGCATACCGCGCAATTCATCATCGTCTCGCTGAGATGCCTGTTCAAAACGAACACCTAGCATTTGGACTGGATTGTCGGCTTGAATAAGTTCTAGCAGAAGTTTTTCGGAATTTTCTGGAAGTTTTATAAAATCCATAGTTTGTCCTCACCGCGGTCTGAATGTGTTACAATCCCTTCACAATCTCCATAAACCGCTCCATAGAATACGCTCCTGGATAGTCCGGCTGCTTGGTCTCAAACACCATGTAATACTTATACTGTTTTCCGGCCAGCTTCGCCCACTGGTCGCCGATTTTGGCTTTTTCCTTGGATTCATCGTTGTCTAGGTGGTCGCCCTTTGTCTCCACCATCAGGATCTTCCCACTGTGGAGCATCACGATGATGTCCGGGTAAGCATGAACGGGACCGTTAATCTGGAAGCCCAGTCTGGAGATATTTCGGTGCCACCACTTTACATTGCCCAGCTCCGACAGTGCCCACACTACCTTGAACTCGTACTCGTTCATATCTTCTTCGGCAGTATAGAGCGATTTCGGCACCATCGAGGTAAATGCCGTTGGGGAGATCACCGCAGGTAGTGCATAGTTAGGCAGGCAGGATATCTTGTCCTGTTCCAGCCAGGTATCAAACACGTTGGAGCGGTGTT
>NZ_JACJKP010000195.1 GCF_016901605.1 Gemmiger formicilis | reverse complement strand
TGCGCATCAGCGGCAGCGAGCGGGACCCCCAGGGCAATACGGTGGAGGATATCCGCTATCTGGTGCCCAACCTGATCGCCCACGGTGTGGATGCCTTCGAAATCAGCGGCGGTACCCAGTACGAGCGCTGCAACAAGATCATTCCCTGCAACGGGGAACCTGTGGCGGTGAACCTGGTCGAAGCCCGGGCCATCCGGGAAGTGTCCACCGTGCCGGTGATTCTGGTGGGCAAAATCAACGATGCCCGCCTGGCCATGCGGCTGGTGGAACAGGATGTGGACGCCGTGGTGCTGGGCCGTGCGCTGCTCAGTGACCCGGAATTTGTCAACAAGGCCCGGGAAGGGCGGTTTGACGAAATCGCGCCCTGTACCAGCAGCTGAAGGACGCCTTCCCCGAGGTCTACTGCATCGGGGACGCCAGTTCCCCCCGCAACGCCCTGGAAGCGGTGCGCGGCGCCTGCGAAACGGTCGTGGGCCTGTGACCCATTCATTGACCTTATACAGGATAACCAACAAGGAGGGGCCCTGCCGGCACGGCAGGGCCTCCTTGCTGGTTATCTGTAGTTTTTGTCCGTCTTGTGCCATGGGCGGGTCTTTTTACAGCAGGTGGACATTTTCTTTTCAAAGGCGACCCGGGCGCTGTCGCCTACGCTGTAGATCTTTTTGTTTTTGGGGGTGAAGTCGGAGGTTTTTACCATGGTGTTGCCCACCATAACATGATAGTTCTGGCAGGAACCCATGAAGCAGGACATGATCACCTTGCAGGGAAGCTGACCCTGATCGGCCAGAACGGCAGATCCCGGCCGGAGCACCAGAGTACAAGCCTTGCCCTCCTCCAGAGGGGCGGCGCCCATATCCCGGGCAGCCTCTTCCGGGCAGGGGGCGATACCACAGGCGGCATGGAAACTACCTGGAACAGTCTGGAGGTGAATTTGGTGCGGATCTTGGCGTAGACTTCCACGTAGGCAAACAGCAGGCCGATGATGGTGGAAAGAATGCCCACGGTAAAGCCTGCTTTTAAGGTGTTGGTGATTGCCTTGCGTAAGCCGGACATCCGGGAGATCCGCTCAAATAGGGAAAGGGTAAGGCCGGTTTCCGGGCCGTAGACACTGTCCGCCAACAGAATCGCCATGGGGTAAAGAATAAACAAAGTCAGGGAGGCGATCAAAACGATCGCCGCCGCCCTGGAGGACCCGGAATGGAAAGAACGGTCCCGTGTTCTGAAAATAATAAGACCGTTCCTGAGAAAAGCGGTTGATTTTTTGAGCCCCTTCTTGTACGCTAGTAATCAGAGAATAGAATCCGGCCGCTGCGGTGGTGCAAAGGACTGAGGATATGAACTACCAGGGCGACAATCGGATGAATTTCTTTTCCGAACTTTCGGAACACCAGATTTCGGCAGATGAATTTTTCAATGTGGTGCTGCTGGACTCTTTGGCCCGCAACTTTGGGCTGCAGAATGTACTGATCTCCTATTTTGACACCCAGGGGAACTTTTTGTCCTGGACGCACCGCGCCGGGGTGCTGGCTGATGGACCGGAACATCCCTACCGCCGGGTGATGGCACAGGATACCGTGCGGCAGGTATTGTACCGGGAAGCGGTGCGCGACCATCTTACTTATAATAATATGACGCCCCGGCTTTACCGCTCCACCGACCTGATCCCGGCGGATGGATATGACGCGGACCCGTATGTGCGTTTTCTGGAAGAACAGTTCCGTGCCTGCTACAGCGTTACCATGGCGTTCGGCATCAATGCCTACATTCAGGTGGCGTTTTTCAAAAGCCGGGCGGAAGGGGATTTCACCCCGGAAGAAATGGCGGAACTGGGGAAAATCTACGTCTACATCGCCAACGACTACAAGAATTTCAAAAAGTACGAACAGGCCAAAATTGTGGCCAACATCCAGAGCGAGATCATTCTTTCGGGGGAAAAAGCCTACCTGGTCACGGATGATTTCCATCACGTCATGAGCTGCAACGAGGCAGCCCGCAGCTGCCTGCGGGATATTCTGGGGCAGGAGGCGGTCAATGGGCTGAAAGGCGGCGCCACCTGCAGCTGGCTGCCCTTTTTGCTGGGGGATGATGCCGATTATGGGGAAAATCACGTCCAGACCCGGGTGATCCGGCATTATGTCTTTAAAATTTACACCTACGACCAGCGGTACTTCAACGGCATTGTGGACCGTTACCACTGGATTACCATTGCGCCCCAGGAACCGGCGGCTGATTCGCGGGAACCGGTGTTTGCCGGTACCGGCCAGCCCCTGACCAAGACGGAATGGAAGGTGGCACGGCTGCTGCACAAGGGCCTGACCTATCAGGCGGTGGCGGATGAACTGGTCATCAGCTATCATACCGTAAAAAAGCACGTTCAGAATATCTACACCAAGTGCGGCGTGAACACCCGGTTCCAGCTGTACAAATGGCTGGAACACAATGACCGGGGTTCCTGATGATTTGATTTTGCCTGGTACAAGCGTTCCTGTCCGCTTGTTTGCCTTTCCTTTTTACAGAATAAACACCCCACCTGTCAGGCGGCATACCTTGCTGCCAGGCAGGTGGGGTGCATTTTATATGAGGCAGTTCCGCTTTTTATTTAAGCAGATGGTTTCTCTTTTTTGGGCCGTCCGGAAAAAAGGATAAATACAATGCCGCTGATGCCCATCAAAATGGGGTAGAACAAGTAGGGCAGCAAATCCAAGGGCGTCAGGGTCAGGCCGACTGCGGCAGCGCCTGCACAGGCATACAGAAGCTGGGCGCCGTAAGGAATCAATCCCTGCCATACAGAGGTGTAAATATCCAGCAAAGAAGCTGTTCTTCTGGGGGAAATACCATACTCCTGGGAAATATCCCTGGCAATGGGACCGGCCATCACAATGGCAATGGTATTGTTGGCGGTGGAAATATCCACCAAGGAACTTAACAGCGCAATGCCCAGCTGTGCACCCCGGTTGGTATGTACATGCTTTTTGATGCCTTCCAGAATAAAGTCGATGCCGCCGTTGGCCTTTACCAGACCAATGATGCCGGCAACCACAATGGAAATCACCGTGATATCGTACATGTTCTTGATGCCGCCGGCACCGTCAGGACCCTGGAAAATCACGGTGAAAATCTGGTTCCAGGCAATGGACCCGGTGGAAACACCTACGATCACGGAAAGAATGATACCCAGCACCAAGACCAAAAACACATTCATGCCTGCCAGTGCGCCAACCAGCACCACCAGATACGGCAAAATCTTGAACACATTGTAGGAAAGGTCATCGCTCACACTGTACTGACTGCCGCTGGCAATCACCAGGAAAAGCACCAGGGTGATAATGGCGGCGGGAAGGACGATTTTAAAGTTCTCCCTGAACTTATCATTCATATCACAGCCCTGGGTACGGGTTGCGGCAATGGTGGTATCGGAAATGACCGAAAGATTATCGCCGAACATAGCGCCGGAAACTACGGCGCCAATGCACAGCGCCCCGGCCATGCCGGTTTTCTCACTGATGCCCACAGCAATGGGAGTCAGCGCGGCGATCGTTCCCACAGAGGTCCCCATGGCAGTGGAAATAAAGCATCCGATGACAAACAAGCCTGCCACTGCCACGGCAGGGGGCATAATGGACAAACCGAAGTTCACCGTGCTGTCCACACCCCCGGCAGCCTGCACCGCCCCGGAAAAACCGCCGGCCAGCACAAACACCAGACACATGATCATGACGTTGGCGTCGCCCATGCTCTCGGTTACGCTTTGGAGTTTTTCATCGAATTTGCGTTTTGGATTCTGCAGGAATGCCACCACCAAGGCGATCAAAAAACCAACAATGGCAGGCATTGCATAAAAGTCCTGAAATAGAATACCGCTTCCGATGAAAACCACCAGAAACACGCCGATAGGCAGCAATGCCCAGGCATTTCCTTTTTTCATACAATCATCCTCGTTTCAAAAGACATTTGGGTGTCTTTGGTATGCCGGAAAGAACCTCCTCCCTGAGTATACGGGAAAGAACCTTTTCCCGCAATACAAAAAGTCGCTTTCTATCCTCATTTTGCCGTTCTTCGCCAATTTCTTTTCGAATTTCCGGGAACCGGCACACCGATTCCACTCGGAAGATAAAGGCGCCTGCACAGGCGCGGCGTATCGCGCTCCCTTGCGAAGCCGGTTCGCTTTATGCTTGCCTGCTTTTTTGCGCTTTATCGGTAAGAAGAAAACAAATATAGGGAACTCTCCCCATATAAAATCAGCCGCATGCCCACTGTTGCCCCGGAGGCCGGATTTGTTACAATCAAGGCAGAAAACAAAAGCATCACGGCGAAGGAGGGAAATCATGGCAGAAAGCGGGATCGTCTTTAATATCCAGCGTTTCACCCTGCATGATGGACCGGGAATGCGCACCGAGTTGTTCCTCAAAGGGTGCCCGCTGCGCTGCCGTTGGTGCAGCAATCCCGAAAGCTGGCAGCTGCAGCCCCAGCCCGGCGTCTACCGCACCAAGTGCATCGGCCGTAAAAAATGCGGCGCCTGTGAGGAGGCCTGCCCGGCGGGGAATCTGTTCCGCTTCACGGTGGGCAAGCTGGCGGACATCGACCGCAGCCGCTGCACCGATTGCCTGGCTTGCTGTACGGCCTGCCCTTCCGACGCCATCAAACAGTGGGGCAAGACCATGACGGTGGAACAGTGCATGGAAATCATCCGCCGGGATAAAGGATATTACGAGCGTTCCGGCGGTGGAGTGACGGTATCGGGCGGCGATCCGCTGGTGCAGAGCGATTTTGTGGCGGCGCTGTTCCGGGCCTGCAAGGCCGAGGGATTCCATACCTGCTGCGAGTCCACCTTCCATGCCCCCTGGGCCCAGGT
>NZ_JACJKP010000194.1 GCF_016901605.1 Gemmiger formicilis | reverse complement strand
GCCGCGCTGCAGTTCAATCCAGGCGAGGTCGCCCCGTTCCAGGCCGTGGATGAGTACCTCGGCCGTGGCAATATTGGTGGCTACCGGGATGGTGTGCATATCACACAGGCGCAACAGGGTCGCATCGTTCGGCTCACCGGGTTTGGCACCCACAGGGTCCCGGAAGAACAGCAGCATATCCACTTCGCCGCATCCGATCATGGCGGCAATCTGTTCCCCACCGCCGCGTCCGCCCGGATACAGGCAGCGCACCGGCAATCCTGTTGCATCACGGACGATCTTGCCGGTCACACCCGTGGCAAGCAGATCGTTTTGCGACAGAATGCGCACATACGCAGTACAGAACTGTGCCATCAATTCCTTGCGGGAATCGTGGGCAATCAAAGCGATCCTCATGACTCTATTCTCTCCCTCTACGGGGGCCCGCCATGGCCCCAAAACAATACTATCTTTTATATGATAAAGTATTTTTTAGAAAAATGCAAGTGTCGATGCACACAAACCGCCAAAACCCTGCTTTGTTTCGCCGTTTATCTTGACGTTTTGCCCAAAAGGGCCTGGTAAAGTTTGGCAAAACCGCGCGCGGCGTCCATGCTATAATAAAGAAAATTACAGGGGGGTTGCCAACCGGGCACCCTGCTAAAGGAGGATCTACCATGAGGAAATCTGCCCAGACGATCATTCGTCCCGACGCTTGCTATACCATTGCCGCTGCAAACGGCCGCGTGTTGGAGGTGGCCGATTTCAATACCGAGAACGGCGCTTCGGTACGCCTGTGGAGCTATGAAGGCCAGCCCTGGCAGCAGTGGCGGTTTGAGGAAGCAGGCGAAGGCGAATACCGCATCAAAAACCGTTTTACCGGCAAAGTCATGGACCTGGCCATGTCGGGCGTAAACAACGGCACCTGGGTCCACCAATGGAGCCAGACCTCCGGCGCCGGTCAGCGCTGGGAAATTGTGGAAGCCGGCGGCGGCAAAGTCAAGCTGCGCAACATTCTGGCCGATAAAGTCATCGATCTGGTCGGTATGCGGGTAGAAAACGGCACCCAGGCCCAGATCTGGCAGGATGTTTCGGGCGAAAATCAGCTGTGGAAGCTGGAGCCTGTACCGGACCGCCTGATGGAAAAACCCATGGAAGCACCGCCCGCCAAGGCGGCGCCCAAGGCTGCCAAGAGCACCAAATCCACCCGTACCCAGACGGGCAAAAAGGCAAGCGGAAAATCCGCCCGCCGGGCCAGCAAAAACAAATAAAATCTCAAAAGGCTCCCGCTCCGGCGGGAGCCTTTTGCCGCTTGCGGGCTTTTGGAAAGCCTGTTATAATAAAAAGAAACCGTAAAACGTTACGAAAGGCAGTATAAACGCTATGCAGTTTACCGAACTTACCAACGTTGCGCCTGAAATCATCCGTGCCACCCAGGCCATGGGCTTTTCCGAAATGACCGAAATTCAGGAAAAGGCCATTCCCCTGATGATGGAAGGCCACGATATGATCGCCAAGGCTCCCACCGGCACCGGCAAAACCGTTGCCTTCGGCATTCCCATTCTTTCCAAGGTGGACCCGGCTTCCCGCAAGCCCCAAGCCGTAGTGCTGAGCCCCACCCGTGAACTGGCCCAGCAGATTGCCCAGGACCTGCAGAACCTGGCACAGTTTTTGCCCGACATCAAAATTGTCTGTGTATACGGCGGCGCCGGTATGGACAAACAGCAGCGCCAGCTGAAAGCCGGCTGCCAGGTGGTGGTGGCCACGCCGGGCCGCCTGATGGACCATTACCGCCACCATGCCATTGATGTTTCAGACGTGGAAACCGTGGTACTGGACGAAGCCGATGAGATGCTGAACATGGGCTTTTACAAGGATGTACGCCACATCATCGATCTGATGAAGCACCGCAAGAGCCTTTCCATGTTCTCGGCCACCATCAGCCGCGAGGTACTGGATATCGGCTGGCTGTACCAGCACAACGCAGCCGAGGTCAGTGTGCAGCCGGTGGAAGATTCCAGCCCCAAGATTGCCCAGTACAAGCTGTTGACCACCGGCCGTGACAAACTGGCCGACGCTGCCCAGCTGATCATCTCGGAAGGGTATAAGCGGGTCATGATCTTCTGCAACACCAAGTACAACACCGGCATGCTGGCCAACCAGCTGGCCCGGCTGAACTTCAATGTGGACTGCCTGCACGGCGACCTCTCCCAGGCGGAGCGCAACCGCATTATGACCCGGTTCAAGGCCGGGGAGATCTCGGTACTGGTAGCCACCGACGTGGCCGCCCGCGGCATTGATGTTTCCGATGTGGACGCCGTCATCAACTACGACGTTCCCGAGGAAAACGAGCACTACACCCACCGGATCGGCCGTACCGGCCGCGCCCGCAAGGAAGGCGCCAGCTACCTGTTCTACACCAAAGACGAACAGAAACGGGTGGACCAGTTGCTGCGCCTGACCCGCAATCTGGACGACTGCAAGAGCGTGAAGTTTGACTTTAACCACGAGAAACTGATCGTGGAGGAATCCGCCCCCCAGGACCGGTTCCAGATCAAAGCCTATTTCTAATCGCTTAGAAAGGGCGGTCGCCGTTCTGCGGCCCGATCGCTTTCCCGGATATCTGCCAATACAAAGGCCCGCTTTCGCATGCCCTGAACGGCAACCCAAAGGCGGGTTTTCTTTAAACAAAAACGGCATCGCCGGAACCTGCCCGACGATGCCGATTTTTTATTTTCAGTTGCCGGCGGGCAGGGTGAACACAAAGCGGCACCACTTGCCCTCTTCGCTTTCGGCGTGGATCTGACCGCCCGAAAGATTGATGAGAATTTTGCAGATATGCAGCCCCAGACCGCTGCCGCGGGTATTCATACCGCGGGAGCGGTCCTCTTTGTAGAACCGTTCAAACACAAACGGCAATGCCTCGGGGGCAATTCCCGCGCCGGTATTCTGGATGCTGACCTGCACCATGCTGCCCTTTTTCTGGGCCGAGAAGGAGATGGTTCCCCCTTCCGGTGTGAACTTGATGGCGTTGTCCACAATATTGTACACCACCTGGTGCACAAAGTCCGGGTCCGCAAAAATCAGCAGCGGCGGGCCGCCCAACCCCTGAATATCGATTTTGCCATCCTCGATGCGCTGTTCATCGCTGAGCACCACATCGGTGACGGTCTTCCACAGATCATAGCTCTGGGCATGGACCGGTACTTCGCCTGCTTCCAGCTTGGTGATATCCAGCATATTCTGCACCAGGCGGGCCAGACGGCCGGTCTCCTGTGAGACAATGGAGAGGTAATGCTGGTTTTCTTCCGGCGGGATGGTGCCGTCCAGCATACCGTCGATAAAGCCCTTGATGGTGGTCATGGGGGTGCGCAGTTCGTGTGCTATGTTGCCCATAAACTGGCCGCGGGAGTTATCGATGGTCTGCAGCCGGGTGGCCATGTTGTTGAAGGTGGTGGCAAATTCAGCCAGTTCCACACAGCCGTCCACCGGGGCGCGGGCCGTAAAGTCACCGCTGCCCAGCCGCCGGGCGGCCTCGCTGATGCCCTCAATGGGGCCGGTGATCCGTCGGGCCAGTATCCAGCAAAGCAGACTGCACAGCAACAGAATGGCAATGGCCGAGATGCCGAACATGACCAGCATATCCATTATGTAGGACCCCAGCGCCGTCATGGGGCTGGCGGCAAACAGATACCCTACGCTGCCCTCCACATTGATGCGGCGGCCCGCGGTATAGTACTTATCCCGGTACACACCGCCCAGGGTACCCGTTTCAAACAGGTCCTGGCCTTCGTCCATCTTGTCCAGCAGGTCCTGGGGCACATACTGTTCGGCAAATTCCGCCCCCTCGGTATGCAGCAGCACCTGCCCATCCTCCGAGGCCACAAACACCATGGCACCCGAGGCGGTATTGAACAGTTCAAAGCCGCTGCGGGCATCCTGCGCGCGCTCATCCCCCAACGGCTGGGTGACGATGGCGCCGCCCTCGGCAAAGCGTTCACTCAAAGCGCTGGCGCCGTCCAGAATGGCGGTCAGGGCGGCACGGCGCTCCGTGACAAAATAGGCAGCCGACAACGCCGTCTGGATGGCACACATGACACTGAGCCCCAGAATCAGCACCACCGCAATGGTGGAAAAGAATTCCCGGCTGATGGTATTCCGGCGGTTCATTCCCGTACCTCGAATTTATAACCGACGCCCCAGACCGTCTTGAGGTTCCATTTGTCCGACGCACCTTCCAGCTTTTCACGCAGGCGCTTTACATGCACGTCGATGGTGCGGGAGTCACCGTAGTATTCAAAGCCCCAGACCTCGTCCAGCAGCTGGTCGCGGGTGTACACACGGTTGGGATGCCCGGCCAGGCAGGCCAGCAGTTCCAGTTCCTTGGGCGGTGCTTCCACCACTTTGCCCTTGACCTTCAGTTCATAACGGTTCATATCCAGGTGCAGGTTGTCAAAGTCGTAAACGCCCTTGCTGTCCTCTTCCTTGGAAGAACGGCGCAGCACAGCCTTGATGCGGGCGGTCACTTCCTTGGCGTCAAAAGGCTTCACGATGTAGTCATCGGCGCCCAGTTCCAGGCCCAGCACCTTGTCATAGGTTTCGCCTTTGGCCGTCAGCATGATGATGGGAGTGTTGTCCTTGGCGCGGATCTTGCGGCAGACTTCCCAGCCGTCCATCACCGGCATCATCACGTCCAGCAGTACCAGGTCGGGATGCAGTTTTTCAAATTCCGTCAGCGCGGCGCCGCCGTCGTGCGCCATGGTGACGTTATAGCCCTCCTTGACCAGATACAAACGCAGCAATTCGCAAATATTTTTATCGTCATCTACAACCAGAATCTTCTCATTCGCCATGTTGTTGTCCCTCCGTTTTCGTTGGGCA
>NZ_JACJKP010000193.1 GCF_016901605.1 Gemmiger formicilis | reverse complement strand
AAAGAGAAAATCTCTTCCAGCGAATTGGCCCACATGATGGGTACGACAGCCAGTCAGGTTCGTCAGGATTTCAACTGTTTCGGTGGTTTCGGCCAGCAAGGCATCGGGTACAAAGTGGATGTTCTGCGCGCAGAAATCGGCAAACTGCTGTTCGGAGACGGCGAGCGCCTGCCCACCATCCTGATTGGCGCAGGTCATTTGGGTTCTGCCGTGTCGAGTTTTATCAGCCGCGATACCAACGGCTACCGTTTGATCGGTGTGTTTGACATCAATCCTGATCTGTATGACAAAGAAATGTGTGGTGTTCGGATTCTGCCTTTGCATGATCTGGAATCTTTTTGCGCTCAGCATCACCCTGAAGTAGCCGTTTTGTGCGTTCCACGGCAAAGTGCCATTGACCTTGCGGGTAATCTGGTATCCTACGGCATTAAGGGCGTGTGGAATTTTAGCCACTATGACCTTTCGGTAGAATATCCTGAGTTGACCGTAGAAAATGTGCATTTGGGCGACAGCCTGATGAGCCTGGGTTATCGCCTGCGCAACAAAGAGTAATGGAGGAAGATTTCCCTCATGGCAAAACTGTATTTTCGCTACGGCGCAATGAACAGCGGCAAAACCACCGCTCTTATGCAGGTAGCCTACAACTATAAGGAACGCGGGATGCGTGTTCTGATTTTGAAACCATCCATAGACACGAAAGGCGAAGATTCCATTGTTTCCCGGCTGGGCATCAGCTGCAAAGTAGATATACTTGTCAGTCCGGAAATGAACATTGTAGAGCTGGTCAAAGCTGACGCTGCTGCCCACGGTGCCCCGGCTTGCATTCTGTGCGACGAAAGCCAGTTTTTCACCCCGGCGCAAGCGGAACAGCTTTTTCTGGTAACGGTGGACCTCAGTATTCCCGTCATCTGCTATGGGCTGCGGGCCGACTTTATGATGCGTGGTTTCCCCGGTTCTACCCGTCTTCTGGAACTGGCGCATACCATAGAGGAACTCAAAACCATTTGCGCCTGCGGCCGAAAAGCCATCTGTAACGGGCGAAAAGTCAATGGTGAATTTGTCTTTGAAGGTGCCCAGGTGGCCATTGATACCGTTGACAATGTAGAGTATCAAAGCCTGTGCCCCCAGTGTTGGTACCGGGAATACCGCGCCTTCCTAAAGCGCCACAACAAAGCAGAGTAAAAAACACACCGGCTCTCCCTACGGAAAGCCGGTGTGTTTTTTATTTATTGATGCGCTTATAGTATTGCCTGTATTGCTGCGGAGACAGTCCCGTAGCGTCCTTAAACACCCGGCGGAAATGCGCGGTCGTCATGAACCCCGTCTGTTCCGCGACAAATGCGATGCTGTCCCCTGTTTTTTCAATCAGATTCTGGGCCGCCTTGATGCGCACACCGTTGATATATTCGACCAGGCTCAAATTGGTGGACTTTTTAAACAACCTGCTCAGGTAGTATGGGCTGATGTAAAATCGGCTGGCGATCCCGGTGAGGGTGAGCTTTTCCGTATAATGCTGTGCAATATATGCCTGAATCTGGTCTACAATATGGTTGCTGACGCGGCCATTTTCTCCACCCTGCTCCTGCTGCTGTCTGCACAGGTCTTTCAGTTCCAGCAGCAAGGTTGCCAGAAGCATTTTTCTTCGGGCTTCACATTCCGGCGATTCTTTGCCTTCCAGGGACAGGAGCTGCACCAGCATTCCCTGGATATGATTCTGTTGTTTAACAGAGATGTTGGAAAGCAAATGGTTATGTTCTTCTGTCAAAAAAGAAAAGAAATCCACTTCGGGAAATACGGCTGTCACTTTTTCCAAATATTCCCGGCTGAAGTTCAACACAATACGGCTGGAAGGGGTATCTCCCAATGAGGCCGTTTTATGAATTTGATTTTCGCCAATCAGCACCACACTGCCAGCGTTGACGATATACGCAGAATCTTCTATGAAATATCGTCTGGCGCCTGCAATTTCATAATAGATCTCAAATTTGTGATGGATATGAAAGCTGAGCATATCATACCCTTCATCACGGTCAACGCGTTCGATAAAAAAATCTGTCTGGGGACAGTATGTATATTCCGAAACCATTACGCTCCCCTTTGCCAGTCACCCTGGCCGTAAACAAGCTGTTTTTGCCTTCGAATTAAGAATAGCACTTTTTTTGCTGTTTATCAAATTGTTTTTATATGGCTACCGAATTAATTCCAAAAGAAAAGTGCCGGGAAGTTCCCGGCACTTCTTATTGGCCAATATTATTTCATCAGGCTGCAAACCAGCTGTGCATAAGCAACAGGGTCCTCGATAGGAAGCCCCGCAATCAGCAATGCCTGGTCGTACAGCAACTCGGCATATTTGCCTACCTTCTCGGTATCGCCTGCTTCATGGGCGGCTTTCAGAGCAGTAAACACTTCGTGATCCGGATTCAGTTCCAGCACCTTCGTGCTTTCTACCCCTTCGCCGTTGGGCATCTTGCGCAGAATCTTCTCCATTTCCATGGAGACACCGCCCTCGCTGGACAGCGTGACCGGATGTTCCTGCAGCGTGGGGTTCACCTTCACATCCTTGATCTTACCGTTCAGAGTCTTCTTGATTTCTTCGAACAAATCCTTGTTCTCGGTTGCAGTTTCTTCGGCAGCTTTCTTTTCTTCCTCGGTTTCCAGGCCCAGATCACCGGAGTTGATATTCTTGAATTCCTTCTCCTTGTAATCCCGCATCATCTGCAGGCAGAATTCATCCACATCCTCGGTGCACAGCAGCAGATCATAGCCTTTGCTCAGAACCAGCTGTGCGTTGGGCAGTTTGCCAAGCCGGTCAGTATCGTCACCGGCGGCATAATAGATGCACTTCTGGTCCTCGGGCATCTTCTCGATATATTCATCCAGCGTAACCAGTTTCTGCTCCTTGGCAGAGAAGAACAGCAGCAGATCTGCCAGCAGATCCTTATGCATGCCGTAATCACCGTAGATGCCAAACTTAATCTGGCGGCCAAAAGCATGCCAGAAGGTTTCGTACTTTTCGCGGTCATTGACCAGCATGGCGTGCAGCTCGTTTTTGATCTTCTTTTCCAGGCTGTTGCGCATCAGTTTCAGCTGGCTGTCTTTCTGCAGCGTTTCACGGCTGATGTTCAGACTCAGGTCTTCGCTGTCCACCACGCCTTTCACAAAGCTGAAGTAGTCAGGCAGCAAGTCGGCGCATTTTTCCATGATCATTACACCGGAAGCGTACAGGGCAAGGCCCTTCTCATACTCTTTGGTGTAGTAATCATACGGCGTACGGCCGGGCACAAACAGCAGTGCCGTATAGGTTGCCGTACCTTCGGTGCGGCTGGTAATAACCCGCAACGGATCGGAATAGTCCATGAACTTGTTCTTGTAGAACTCGTTGTAGTCCTCGTTCTTCACTTCACTCTTGGGACGTTTCCAGATAGGGACCATGCTGTTGAGCGTTTCCAGCTCGGTGTAGGTTTCGTATTCCGGTTTATAGTCGTCGCCGGCATCCTCCGGTTTGGGTTTCTGGCGGGACTTCTCACGGAACATGGTAATGGGGAAACGAATATAATCGCTATACTTCTTGACCAGATTGGCCAGGGTATAATCATCCAGATATTCGCTGTAGTTTTCGTTGTCGGTATCTTCTTTGAGAACCAGGATGATTTCAGTACCTACTTCGTCCTTGTCCGCTTCGGTGAGGGTGTACCCTTCCACACCCGTGGACTCCCATTTCCAGGCAGTGTCCTCTCCCTGGGCACGGGAAATGACAGTTACCTTACTGGCGATCATAAAGGCCGAATAGAAGCCTACACCGAACTGACCGATAATGTCGATATTATCGCTCTGGTTTTCCGTCTTAAAGTCCAACGAGCCGGACTTTGCGATGGTACCCAGGTTCTTTTCCAATTCATCTTTGGTCATGCCGATACCGTTATCACTAATGGTCAGGGTACGGCTCTCCTTGTCCGGCTGCAGATGAATCTTCAGGTCATCCTTCGTGATACCGATGGTCGTATCGGTCAGACTCTTGAAATAACGCTTGTCGCAGGCATCCGACGCATTGGAGATCAATTCACGAAGAAAGATCTCTCGATTGGTATAAATGGAATTGATCATCAGGTCGAGCAGCTTTTTGCTTTCGGCCTTGAATTGACGCATTGCCATAAAAAAGGACCTCGCTTTTATAGTGGATTAGCACTCTATATTTTTAACTGCTAACGGTAGTTTAGCACTCTTTTGATTAAAGTGCAAGAGGTTCTCTCCTAATTCACAAAAAATTTATAAAACACGCGCCCAATCTATGCTTTTTCCTCTTTTCAAATCGTCGTAATTGGGGTATTCTGTACATAACCTGTATTTTTATTATAAAGGAATGTGATGTGACAATGTCCGTTTACGGGGACAAAGCATACGAGGCATTTTTTAAGGGGTACAACTGCAGTCAGTGCGTAGCCCTGGCCTTTGCGCAGGAAATGGGCCTGACCGAAGAACAGGCGCTGAAGATGGCTTCCGGCTTTGGCGGTGGCTTTGGCCGTATGCGGGAAGTATGCGGAGCTTTTTCCGGTCTGACGCTGGTGCTTGGCGCTTTATACGGAAACACCGACCCCGCTCAGAAAACCAAAACGTATACCGAGGTGCAAGCTCTGGCGGAACAATACCGTCAACGTAACGGAGGAGGCAGCATTGTCTGCCGGGAACTGTTAGGGCTGGATAAGGCCGAAGGAAGCCCGGTAGCCAGTGCCCGTACGGCGGAATACTACAAAAAGCGCCCCTGCCCGGAGCTGGTACGTCTGGCGGCGGACCTGATGGCCGAATATATTGAGCAACATCCACTGGATCACGAATGATCCATTTTCGATAAAGGAAGGTTTTTCTTATGCAGATTTATACGCATACTTTGCCCAGCGGCGC
>NZ_JACJKP010000192.1 GCF_016901605.1 Gemmiger formicilis | reverse complement strand
AGCCTGGATGACATCAAGAAATTCTGCAAAGCCCAGGTAAACACCCTGTGGGACGAGGTCAAGCGTTTTGAAAATCCCCACCGCTATTATGTGGACCTGAGCCAGAAACTGTGGGATACCCGCAGCGCCTTGCTCAAACAGCTTTCCAAATAATTTGTTACAATAGGGTTACAGACACTGCCTCCCGCGCATACTAGTGCCAATAGGCCGGTATGGGCGGGAGGTTTTTATGTTGGAACAAATATCATTATTTATTTTGGGCGGCAGTGGGTACCTGGCCGTGGAACTTGCCTGGCGGGGAACCAGCCACTGGACCATGTTTTTGGCCGGGGGAATCTGTTTGTGCCTTTTGCACCGGTTGGCGGCGCGGCAAATTTCTTTGCCCGCGGCAGCCGGTGCAGGGGCTGCGGGCGTCAGCGGGCTGGAAGTGTGTATCGGCCTTTTTTGCCGGGAACTTTTGCATATCCGCGTATGGGACTACAGTGCGGAATGGGGGAATGTGGCCGGATTGATCTGCCCGCGCTATACCTTTTACTGGTTTTTGCTGTGCGGTTGGGTCGTTTTTGTCCTGCGCCTTGCCCAGCGGGTCTTTTGTAGTCCTGTTTATTGTACAAGAAGAACGGCCGCCGAATACTGAAGTACAAATTTTGGTACTGCCTGTGCTTTATAATAAAAGCATCAAACAGAAAGGCGGTACAGAACATGACCCAGCAGTTTAAATATGTCGGCGGACACATTGAGGTATATTCGGAGACCGGTGAGTTTCTGTTTTCGGCGGATACCATGCGGGAAGCATGGGAGGAACTGTCCGCGTAAGGCGTACAATCGCAACGCTATTATGTACAACATGACGAAACAGTGGAAAATATACAAATAACTTTTGTAAGTTTGTACAAAGTGCGGCTTGCAAAAGACGGACTTTTCGCATATAATAAAGACAGAAAACAGAAAGGAGATGGGGTTGCAATGTTGAAGCTGCATACCCTGGCTGCGTGGATGCACGGTTTTCTGGATCCTGAAAGTCCGTATGGATTACCGGAGGAAGTGTACAATGACGTGATTCCGTCAGGTTTGCACAGTTACAACCGCACCGATCTGATCTGAAAACCCATCCACTCCCCAGCAAGCAATGTCCCGTGCCGGTGCTTCGCATCGGCACGGGGCATTTTCTGCTTGTATTTTTTGGTAAAAGAGGGTATGCTATATCTGTATAAATCCGGCGTATATGCGCCGAC
This sequence comes from Gemmiger formicilis, assembly GCF_016901605.1. Taxonomy (GTDB): domain Bacteria; phylum Bacillota; class Clostridia; order Oscillospirales; family Ruminococcaceae; genus Gemmiger; species Gemmiger formicilis_B. The sequence goes on along the minus strand of NZ_JACJKP010000192.1, from coordinate 3,678 downwards.
CTGTCAGAAGGAGTATCTGCATGAAACTGATTACTTTTACTGTGCCGTGTTACAACTCGGCCGCGTATATGGACCGCTGTGTCGAGACCCTGCTCCCGGCGGGAAAAGAAGCGGAAATCATTCTGGTGGATGACGGTTCCACCGATGATACCGGCAAAGTAGCCGATGCCTATGCGGAGAAGTACCCCGATATCGTCCGGGTGATCCATCAGGAAAACGGCGGCCATGGTGAAGGTGTCAACCAGGGAATCCGTAATGCCACCGGTATGTTCTTCAAAGTGGTGGATTCCGACGACTGGCTGGACACCGAGGCACTGGCCAAGGTGATGGAAGTGCTGCGCAGCTATGCAAATGCCGAAACGCCGTTGGATTTGCTGATGGCCAACTATGTGTACGAACATGTGGCGGATAATACCCGCAACGTGGTGGATTACACCGGCATCCTGCCGGAGAACCGCGTGTTCCATTGGGACGAGATCGGCAAATTCCCGCCGGATAAAAATATTCTGATGCACAGCGTGATCTACCGTACCGAGGTGCTGCGTGCCAGCAAACTGGAACTGCCCAAGCACACCTTCTACGTGGACAATCTGTTTGTCTATCAGCCGCTGCCTCAGGTCAAGACCATTTACTATCTGAATCTGGATCTGTACCGTTACTTTATCGGCCGGGACGATCAGAGTGTCAATGAGAAAAACATGATCAAGCGTGTGGACCAGCAGTTGCGTGTTACCCGCCTGATGATGGAGGCAGTGGATGTGTACGCCCTGCCGGCAGAACAGGAAAAGTTGCGGGCCTATATGCTCAACTATTTCTCCATGATGATGGCCATTTCCAGCATCTTCCTGGCGCTGGACGGCAGCGAGGAAGCCCTTGCCAAGCGCAAGAAACTTTGGGAGGACCTGAAAGCCCACGACGACCGCCTGTATCGCCGCTGCCGTCATTCGGTGGCACAGGCCTGCAATCTGCCGGGCTGGCTGGGCTGCAAACTCAGCATTGGCGGTTACCGGATTGCGCAGAAACTCTTCAAGTTCAACTGATTGGGAGGAACCATGCAGTCGTACCAGACCATTTTGTTTGATCTTGACGGCACACTGACAGATTCGGCGCCCGGCATCCTCAATTCTGTACGGTATGCCTGCCGGAAAATGCAGCTAACTGTTCCCGAAGAGGCAACCCTGCGTCGCTTTCTGGGCCCACCGCTGCCTTCTTCTTTCCGGTCGTATCTGCATTTGAACGAAGCGGATACCACTCGCGCGGTGGCAGCCTTCCGGGAGTATTATCCGGACAAAGGCATCTTTGAAAACGAGGTTTATCCCGGGATTCCTGCGTTGCTGGCAGACCTGAAAGCCGCGGGCAAGACAGTGGTGATGGCTACCAGTAAACCGGAAGTGTTCGCCAGGCGGATCATGCGGCACTTTTCGCTGGAGAATTACTTTGACGCCATCTGCGGTGCCACAATGGACGAAACACGCACAGACAAGGGCGAAGTCATCGCCTATGCCCTGCGGACCATCGGTGCCACCGGTGCACAGGGCATCGTTATGGTAGGCGACCGGGAACATGATGTAAAGGGCGCAGCCCGCAACGGGTTGCCCTGCGTCGGTGCTGTGTATGGGTATGGCACGGCCGAAGAACTGACGGCTGCCGGTGCGTTAGCCCTGGCAGACACCGTGGAGGATCTCCGCAAGTTTTTACTGTAAAGCAACAAACAGTACGCCCCCGCACCGGAATTTTCGGCGCGGGGGCGTGTTTTGTTCAGCGGCAATGGGGCTGGTGGTCTTTGTCGTTATAAAAGAGGTGTGTATTGTACCAAGCGGAACAGATGCCCGCGGCTATGCAGCCAACCAGCAGCAGAAGTCCCCACCAGGTGGTCAGCAATCCCCGGGGAATCAGGAACAGCAGCGCTACAGCGGTTGCCGCCAGGGCGGGGGCGGCATAGTGAATCAGCCGCATGAATCGCATCCGCAGGGAAGTTTGGGCCGGCGCAAAATCCGGGTCACACAGCACACAGCGAATCCGTGCGGTGGGAATCCCCCGGAAAGGATAGTAACGGCGTATCGCCCGGTATTCCACACCGTCAATAGTAAAATGGGGAACCATACCTTCCCTGGTGACTACCAGATTCAGGTTCTGCTCTTTGGCATAGGCAAAGAGCGCGTCGGTAAATTCTGCCGGTGTGGTCACAGGCAGGTCCGGCGTAAAGGTGAAACTGTACCGGTGTTCTGCCCTGGTCATGGTGCGATAATCCCGGAGCCACCCGGTAAACCAGCCGTCGGCAGCGGTTGTTTGCATGTGGGCCAGACAGGCGTCTACATCCAGCGAGGCGGTCTCGGTATGGTTGGTTTTCCTGCAGCTGGCAGCAAAAGCGTCGGGCCGCTTCCAGTTCCTGTGCCTGTTGCTGCAACCGCTGGGCTTGCTGCTCTGCGGCCCAGTACAGGGGAACTTCTCCCTGTAATATGGGACGAATTTCTTCCAGGGGAACGCCCAGCATCCGCAGCATGCGGATCAGCTTCAGTGTGCGGATGTCCTGTTCGGTGTAGGTGCGGTAGTCGTTTTGCGGGTCACGGGCAGGGCAGAGCAAACCGGCCTGTTCATAGTACCGTATGTTCCGGCTGGAAATACCGGACGCATCGGAAGCCTGTTTTATATTCATGACGCAACCTCCTTTTTTCTTTAGGATATACCCTGCAGCAACTGGAAGGTCAAGGCTTTTTTTCAAATAATCATACCATAGCGCCCGGATTTGTGCTATACTGTTCTTACATTTCAAGACAAAGAGGGAAAAAAGCATGTATCAGTTTGGTGACGATAAACTGGAAGTACGGGAACTGCTGGTCAAAGCATTTGCCAACGCCTGGGAACACAGCGATAAACACGTGGACCGCGATACCTATATCAACAGCAGCATCAATGTGATTGACTCACTGCAGGTAGGCCCCGAGATGATCTACGGGGAAGAAGGCCAGGGACTGCTGGATGCGGAACTGGACCATCTGCCGGACTTGCTGCGCGCGGACGGCGCCTGGGTCTACTACGAAGTGCCCGCGGAAAATTTCTTTATTTTGACCTGGATGACCGACACGGAAAAAGCCCAGGCCAAGGTGGACGCGCTGCAGGATGAGGAAGGCAGCCTGGCCTGTATTGTGGACCTGAAACAGGAGTGGCACCGCGAACAGTAAAACCGACGGACCGGAGAAATGGGGGACCCGATGAGGCAGGAAAGCATTCGGCTGCCGCGTGATGCCATGTGGCTGCTGCAGACACTGCATGCCGCCGGCCACAGTGCCTATGTGGTGGGTGGTTGTGTGCGTGACAGCTTGCTGGGCCGCCAGCCCGGCGATTGGGATATCTGTACTTCGGCCCGCCCGGACCAGATGAAAATGTTGTTTGCCGGTCAGCAATTGATCCTGACGGGGGAAAAACATGGCACAGTAGGGGTAGTTTTGCACGGCAAAGCCTACGAGATCACCACTTACCGTCTGGATGGCGCCTACCTGGACCACCGGCATCCGGAACATGTACGGTTTGTTTCGGAACTGGCGGCAGATCTGGCGCGGCGGGACTTTACCATCAACGCCATGGCCTACGCGCCGGGGGAAGGTGTGATCGACCTGTACGGCGGCCGTAAAGATTTGGACGCCGGTATTATACGGTGTGTGGGCGAACCTTCGGCAC
>NZ_JACJKP010000191.1 GCF_016901605.1 Gemmiger formicilis | reverse complement strand
ACCGATGCCGGTGCCGAGGAATACGACTATGAGATCGACGCCACCACCGGGGAAATCCTTTCCTACGACTACGATGCCGAGTATTATATCGGCACCCAGACCGTGGAAGGCAGCGGCACTGCCGTTACCGCCGACCAGGCCAAGCAGATCGCTCTGGCTCACGCCGGTGTGGCTGAAACCGACATCCGCAGCCTGGAACTGGAAACCGACCGGGATAACGGCCGCACGGTCTATGAATTCTCCTGGAAAGTAGGCTTTACCGAGTATGACTACGAGATCGACGCTGATACCGGCGAGATTTTGAGCTACTCTCAGGAACAGGATGACTGACAACAGCAGGGTGCTCCCGCGGGAGCGCCCTGTTTTTTTGCCCGTTGACAGCACAGATACAGACGAATAAGATAAAATCAGAAAAAATCATAACGGGATGAATGGATTCGCCCCTGTCCTTCGTATTCAGGGTGAAAGGATACCCAACCACAACCTGCAAAAGGAGGGCTTTGCGATGAAAAGAACCGCTATGTTGATCACCGCCACGCTGCTGGCCTGTACGGTAGGCGCCACCGGGGTCTGGGCAGCCGGGCCGGGACGCAGCTGCCGCAACCGGACCTGCACCACGGAACAATGCCGTTTTGTGGATGAGGATGGGGACGGTATTTGCGACAACCGCACCGGTGGTATAACGGGACGGTACTATACCGATGAAAACGGCGACGGTATCTGTGATTACCGGACTGCGGCAGGCTGCCGGGGCGGCGGCCGAGCGGGAGGGTGCCGGGCATAAACACAATGGGGGAGCAGGATGCGCAGCGAGCAAGAGGTCAACCGGGCGGTGGAACAATACGCCGATACTGTGCGGCGTATCTGCCTGGTACATCTGAAAAATCATGCCGATACCGAGGATATTTTCCAGACGGTGTTTGTGAAATACCTGCTGCACAACGCCCCGTTTGCCTCCCCGGAACATGAGCGGGCCTGGATCATCCGGGTGACCATCAATGCCTGCCGGGATCTGCTGCGCAATGTGTTCCGCCGCCGCACGGTGCCGCTGACCGAAGCCGTGGAACAGCCTGCCCCACCGGAGAAATACCGGGCGGTATTGCAGGCTGTGCAGGAACTGCCCGGGGCGTACCGGGATGTGGTGTATCTTCATTACTATGAGGGGTACAGCGCACCGGAAATTGCCGGGATTCTGGGCAAGAACGTGAACACCGTCTATACACAGCTGACCCGTGCCCGGGGACTGCTGCGTCAGGCACTGGGAGGTGAGGACGATGCGTGAAAAAATCCGCGAGGCTTTCGACAGCGTCCATGCTGAACCGGAACTGAAAGCGGCAGCCCGGCAAGCGGTGGCCCGGCGGGCAGCGCGCAGGCACCGGCCGATCCGGCGGCTGGGTATAGCCCTGGCTGCTGCCGCCTGCGCGGTGGTGTTGGCGGGGGGCTGGCTGTATGCCACCCCTACGGTGCAGATCAGCATCGATATCAACCCTTCGTTGGAACTGGGGATCAACCGGTTTGACCGGGTCATCTCGGTGGAAGGCTGGAACGATGACGGCACCGCACTGGCGCAGACGGTGGATGTGACCCACCTTTCCTATACGGACGCGGTGGAAACCATTCTGGCCAGCGAACCGGTGGAAACTTTGCTGGCGGAAAACGGTGTAGTGGAGATCGGCGTTATCGGGACGGACACAGACCGGTGTGCCCGTATGCTGGAAAACGTCCGTGCCTGCACCCGGGAGCAGCAGAACGCCCATTGCTATCAGGCAGACCCGGACCAACTGGCCCAGGCCCACGAGTGCGGGCTGTCCTACGGCAAATACCGTGCGTATCTGGAACTGGCCGCCCTGGACCCGGCCATCACACCGGAAGCGGTGCAGGATATGACCATGCGGGAAATCCGGGAACGCATCGCAGCACTGTCCGAGCGGACTTTGCCGGAAGCTGCCGACGATTCCGCCGCGGCAGCTGCCGAACCAACGGAAAGCGGTTTACAACAAAAAACGCCCGGCCATCATGGGGCCGGGCATCACGGGGACGATTAACGTCCCCGTTTTTTAGTTATCCCATACGAACCGGGGCTTGTTTTCCAGGGGGAAGCAGTGCAGTGCACTGCCGTCGGTGGTCTCTTCGGTCATCCGCACACCGTGCAGGCAGCCGCTGTCGTAGGTTTTGTAGTAGTAGACCTGCTCCTGGGTGTCAATGCAGCAGGAGTAGGTGGTTTCGTCGCAGCGGCCTTCGGGGGTAAGCACGCTGCCCCGTACCATGGAAACCGCATCCAGCAGATGGAAGAACTGGCTTACCTGACCGGGACGATCCTCCGAAAAAACGGCATGCTGGCGCAGAAAAGCGATTTTTACAAACCGGGACATGGGGCTGGCATCCCCCGGCAGACCCATGCCGCCAAAGCCCTGGCCGTAAACCTTCAGGTCCAGGGCGGGGGCAAAGGTGTTCTCCGGCGTGCGGGGTGAAATGCCCCGGTAGTTGTTCAGGTTCATCACCTGGTAGGGGTAGGGCGGGTTGTTGGTCAGTACCCCGGCCACATCTTCGTAAAAATGCAGGCCGTCCGCCCGGGGCTCCATCAGAAAACTGCCGTCCGGGCCTGCCACCTGCCAGTGCAGCGCCGCCAGGGGATACCCCGGCGCAAAGGGAATGGCCACCAGCCGCACCTTCTGCAGCAGGGCCTTGGCCTCGGCAGCGGTGGCACAGCTGCCCAGTACCAGAGGAATCAGTTCATAGGGGGCCAGGTTCGTGGCCTGGGGGTCCGGTTCTGCAAAATAGTGGGCGTTATCGGGAAAATACAGCCCCGCCATATACAGGCCTTTTTCGTTGGCGGCCTCGGCGTAAAGGGGTGTGTTTTGGGCCACGCTGGCCATGCCGATCATGGCATAATGTTGGGGCAGCGGTTCATGATGATGGAAGGTGAATTCATATGCCCGGGGCGTAATGACCACCTGTTCTCCAAAATGATATTCCAAATCCAAATTGCGGCCATACAGACCGCGGTTACAAAAAGAAATGCTGGTACACATAGCGGTACCTCCTTGCCAAATGGCGTTTCTTACAGTATACCCCTTCGGCGGCACAAGTACAATCCCGGCACAAAAAAGTTACAGATGCCTTGACAACGGAGGACGGCGGGTCTATACTATACATCAAGAATTTTTGATGTGAGGTACAGCCCATGGATGCCTACGAGCAGGACGCCAAGATCTTCAAGGCATTGTGCGACCCCAAGCGTCTGGCCATTCTGGAACAGCTGCGCAGCGGGGAAAAATGTGCCTGCAAACTGCAGGAACCGTTGGCCCTGACCCAGTCGGGTCTTTCTTACCACATGAAGATCCTATGCGAGTCCGGCCTGGTACTGGCCCGGCAGGAGGGCAAGTGGACCCATTACCGCCTGAACGCCGATGGTCAGGCCCGCGCCATGCAGCGGCTGCTGGCCCTGACCACCCCGGCAGCAGAAGCGCCTGCCTGCGGTTGCTGCGGAAAATAAAACACGCCGCCCTGCGCGGTTCCGTAAGAAAACAAAGCCGCAAAATCCTGGCTGCAGAGCAGCATCTGCTGCGTTATCGGGCCTTGTGTTCCACCAAGGAGCGCTGCGCCCCTCTGCCTTGTATCTGCCGCTTTGCAGCGATTTTGCGGTGCTTTGCAGTTCTTTCAGAACCTTTGTTTTCTTGCGTCACGCGCGCCCTGCGGCAATTTTTTGCAAACTAAACATCAAAAAAACTTGATTTGACAAAAGGGGGAGTTCCCAATGAATCTTTGGTTGTTTTTCCAGAATCAGGTGCTGGGAATGCAGTGGCTCAACATGCTGGTAGGGGCACTGCTCACCGCCCTGGGGGTGGATACCGCCGGGCGGCTGGGTGGCAGCCTGCAATTTTTCCTCTATGATACGGTAAAAATCAGTGTGCTTTTGCTGGTGCTGATTTTTGGCATCTCCTGGGTACAAAGTTACTTTCCGCCCCAGCGCAGCCGCCGTATTATGGGGCGATTCCATGGTCTGGCGGCCAATACGGTGGCCGCGCTGCTTGGCACCGTCACACCCTTTTGTTCCTGCTCTTCCATTCCCATCTTTATCGGGTTTACGGGGGCGGGGCTGCCGTTGGGCGTGACCTTTTCTTTCCTGATCTCCTCGCCTATGGTGGATTTGGGCAGTCTGGTGCTGCTCACCGGCGTGTTCGGGGTCAAGGTGGCGGCGGCCTATGTGGTGCTGGGGCTGGTGATCGCGGTGGCAGGTGGTACCCTTATCCAGGCACTGCATATGGAAAATCACCTGGAACCACTGGCCCATGCAGGCAATGGTGTGGACCTGGAGGACCCCGCGCTTACCACCGCCGACCGGCTGCGCTATGCCCGGGGGCAGGCGGTTTCCACCTATCGCAAAGTGCTGCCCTACCTGCTGGTGGGTGTAGGCGTGGGGGCGGTCATCCACAACTGGATTCCCCAGACCTGGGTGGAAACGGTGCTTGGCTCCGGCAACCCCTTCGGCGTCCTGGCGGCGGTGCTGGTGGGCGTGCCCATGTATGCCGATATTTTCGGCACCATCCCGGTAGCCGAAGCGTTACTGGCCAAAGGTGCTCAACTGGGTACGGTACTGGCTTTCATGATGGCGGTCACCACCCTGTCTTTGCCTTCTCTGATTCTGCTGCGTAAAGTGGTCAAACCCAAACTGTTGGGGCTGTTTGTAGGCATCTGTGTGGTGGGCATCGTGCTGGTGGGCTACCTGTTCAATCTGCTGCAATTTGTTTTGTTATAAAATAAGGAGGACACGATTATGAAACTGTTTGGCAAAAAAGAATCCGTGCAAAAAGAAACCGGCAACGAGGCCGTCAAGGTACTGGGCGGCGGCTGTGCCAATTGCCACGCGCTGGAGGACGCGGCCAAAGCGGCCCTGGGAGAACTGGGGCTGCCCCAGGAGGTAGGCCATATCACCGATTTTGCCCAGATCGCG
>NZ_JACJKP010000020.1 GCF_016901605.1 Gemmiger formicilis | reverse complement strand
CACGTTCTTTGTTTTCCCGCTGGCTGCGCTGATCCTGACACTCCACCACCATACCGGTAGGCAGGTGTGTCACCCGGATAGCCGAAGACGTTTTATTGATATGCTGGCCACCGGCACCGGAGGAACGAAACGTATCGATTCGCAGATCTTTTGCGTCCAGTTCCAGTTCCACCTCCTGCGCTTCCGGCATCACAGCAACAGTAACCGTGGAGGTATGAATCCGGCCCTGCGTTTCCGTTTCCGGTACACGCTGCACACGGTGAACGCCGCTTTCAAATTTCAATCTGCTGTATACGTCATTTCCTTCCACAGAAAATACAATTTCCTTTACGCCGCCAAGTTCTGTTTCGTTGGCGCTGATCATTTGGCAGGTCCAGCCACACTTTGCCGCGTACATGTTATACATACGCCACAGGCTGTGCGCAAACAATGCAGCTTCTTCCCCGCCTGCCCCGGCGCGGATTTCCAAAATCACGCTTTTTTCATCATCGGCATCTTTGGGAATCAGCAGCAGACGCAGCTGCTCTTCGCTCTGCGTCAGATTCCGGGCAATTTCGCAAAGCTCCTGTTGTACCATAGCCTTGAAAGCCGGGTCCGTCTCCTGTTCCAGCATCTGTTCAGCGTCTTGCTGTTCCTGCTGAAGAGCCGTGTACCGGCGATATTCTTCGACTAAGGGGGTCAGTTCTTTGTAGTCTCGCATCATTTGCGCGTAGTTTTCCGCGTTGGACGCCGCTTCAGGCATCGACATACGATATGTCAATTCTTCATATCGCCGCTCGACCTCGTGCAATTCAAAAAAATCATTCATGGAGATTTCCTTTCAACACAAAAAATCACAGACTATTGTGTTGCTATTGTTCTCCATCCCGCATGATTTTTTTGATATTCCGCTCTATTTTAGCACGCGGCAGCATTATTTCATGGCCACATCCCTGGCAGCGAATCTTAAAATCCATTCCCACACGCAGTACATCAAACCGATTTGCACCGCACGGATGTGATTTTTTGGTCTGAATAACATCTCCGACCCGAACGTCCATAGAGCCTACCGCCTTTCACTAAAATTTGCCCTCTTATTATAGTACAGCAAGTATTGTTTTGCAAATCAAACGCATAAAAGTTTATCAACCGCTTCTATGTTCATAGAAGCGGAATCCCTAAGAAACGAGGAAACGAAAATGTTGGAATACCGTGCTGAAGGCCTTTGCCGCAATGCCAATCACCTGAGTAAAGAAGAATTGAATCATTGTATAACCACCGGAGAAATTCTGCAAAGTACAGCCCTTGCCTATGATACCGAGCGTCGCCTGCGTTTTGAACTCTGCGGACGGCGTGGATACATGGCGCACAACGACTGTCTTGATGTCGCCCCAGGGGAAGAAATCAAGGATATTGCTGTCCTGACTCGTGTGGGGCGTCCAACTTGTTTTGTGATTACCGGCACCACTGTGGACGAAAACGGAGAGGAAGCCTATCTGCTTTCCCGTGCAGCGGCCCAACGGCTGTGTCGTCGCCAATACCTGGATACCCTGGAAGCCGGCAGCGTAATCCCCTGTACGGTAACACATATCGAAAACTTCGGTGCATTCTGTGATATCGGATGCGGTATCTCGGCGTTACTGCCCATCGACTGCTTGTCGGTATCCCGTATTTCCTCCCCGAACGACCGGGTACAAGTTGGACAGCAACTTTTGTGCGCCATTAAAAACCGGGATGTCCAAGGGCGTATTGTATTGACCTTGAGGGAATTACTGGGCACATGGAGTGAAAACGCTGCATGCTTTGCGGCCGGAGAGACTGTTGTGGGCATCGTGCGCAGTGTGGAGGAATATGGAGTTTTCATTGAAATTGCCCCCAATCTGGCAGGACTTGCAGAAGCCGATCCTTCACTGCACCCCGGTCAGGCAGTCAGTGTGTACATCAAAAACATTCTGCCGGACAAGATGAAAATCAAACTTGTGGTTGTGAATAAGAATCTTTCCCAACCACTGCGGTTCGAGCCGCACTATTTTGTCACCCGGGGCCGCATCAAAAAGTGGACATATTCCACACCTCAAAGTCGTAAACAGATCGAAACTATTTTTTAAAATCTTACTGCAAGGGTGATCGTACTTTTTTCTTCACAGTCTCTTGCCACTGTTGGGCACGATGTGTATAATAAAAAGAAAGACAAGATTGGCAAGGATGTGATACAATGGCAGAAGCATTTACCGCAGGTGTAAAGCCTGGCGGCCTTACAGATGACACGCAAATTCGTATTTTGCTGTGTTATCTTGTAAAAACTGCCGGACCGCTCACACGGGACACGCTGCAAGGCGCTTTATTGCAGGAACAACTTGTCAATTATTTTGAATTTGCGGATGCCCTGGCTGATGTAGAAAAACAGCACCTTGTTGCAATCGATGAGGAGTCGCAGTATTCCATTACGAAAAAAGGCTCTACCGTTGCCGATACACTGGCCCTCGACCTTCCCCGTACCGTACGCGAAAGCGCAATCCGTGCTGTAATGCAGATCCAAAGCTGGCGGCACAAAGCGGCTATGAACCGTGCTCATGTAGAGGAAGAAGATGGTGAATATACGGTTTGGTGCGCCATCGGCGATTTGGGCAGCGATGTTTTCCGCCTTCAATTGGCAATGCCTGACAAGCTGACCGCCGAAACGATAAAAAACAATTTTACAGCACACGGAAGTGAGATTTATTCTAAAGTGATGGATATGCTCACCCAACCCAGTACGGATGACGATCGTCCACCTGTTGGCTTACTGTAATCATCGATTTTCCTGAATCAAAGCAAAAACTCCCTGCCGGAGGACTTACGTCCGCTGTGCAGGGAGTTTTTATTGTGCTTCAGAAACGCCGATCAGCAGCCCAGGTATGCTTTGCGAACCTCGATATTATTGGCAAGCTCGGTTGCTTCACCCTCCATTTTAATGGTGCCGGTTTCCAGAACGTAGGCACGGTTGGCAATCTCCAGTGCCATCTTCGCGTTCTGTTCAACCAGAAGAACCGTTACGCCGTTTCGGTTCACTTCCCGGATAATTTTGAAGATTTCCTTGACCAGCAAGGGCGACAGACCCATGGAAGGCTCATCCAGCAAAAGCATCTTGGGTTTGCACATCAAGGCACGCCCCATGGCCAGCATCTGCTGTTCGCCGCCGGACAACGTACCGGCGGGCTGATTACGCCGCTCTTTCAAGCGGGGCAGCAGATCAAAAACCATGTCGAAATCATTCTGGATTGCTTCCTTGCCGTCACGGCGGATATACGCGCCCATCTGCAAGTTCTGTTGTACCGTCAAACCGCTGAATACCCGGCGGCCTTCCGGAACCTGCGCAAGCCCAAGGCGGATGATTTTATGCGCTTCCATTTTGCTGATGGTTTGACCGCAATAGTCAATTTCTCCGCTCTGCAACTTGAGCAGACCGGAAATGGCATGCATCGTGGTTGTTTTGCCAGCACCGTTGGCGCCAATCAGCGTTACAATTTCCCCTTCATTGACGTGGAAGGAAACATCACGGATTGCATGAATAGAACCGTAAAAAACGTTGATGTTTTTTACCGAAAGCATCTCTCCCATCGTCAATCACCTCCCAGATAAGCCGCAATGACCTTGGGGTTGTTGCGGATGGCTTTACCGTCACCACGAGCAATCACACGACCATAATCCAGAACCGTGATTTCCTCGCAGATGCCCATAACAAAGTTCATATCATGTTCGATCAGAAGAATTGCAATCCCGAATTGATCCCGCACACTGCGGACCGTCTGCATCAATTCTTCCGTTTCATTAGGGTTCATACCTGCCGCCGGCTCATCCAACAGCAAAAGCTTCGGGTTGGTTGCCAATGCACGGGCAATTTCCAGCTTGCGCTGTTTGCCGTAAGGCAGCTGGCTGGCCTTCAGGTTGGCTTCCCCATCCAAATCAAAAATTTTCAGCAGTTTATGCGCCTGACGGTTCATTTCATGCTCTTTTTCCTTGAATGCAGGAAGGCGGAAAATCCCCGTCCACATACTGTACTTGACCTGGTTATGCAACCCTACCTTTACATTGTCCAACACCGTCATATCGTTAAAAAGGCGGATATTCTGGAATGTACGGGCAACACCTGCCCGGCTGATCAATTCAGGATTGTGGCCGGTAATGTCTTTCCCATCCAATACGATGTTGCCTTCCGTCGGTTTATAAACGCCGGTGAGCATATTGAATACTGTGGTTTTACCTGCGCCGTTGGGGCCAATCAGGCCGTACAAATGGCCTTTTTCAATGGAAAGGTCCAGCTGCGCCACAGCCTGCAGACCGCCAAATGCGATTCCCAAGTTACTGACTTCCAGCAAAGCCATGTTACGCCACCCCTTTCTTCTGTTTTGCTTTTTCGGCGCCGTTCTTGTTCCGGAACCGTGCAGTCAATTTGTTGCGCAGGGTGATCATCTGCGGGCTCTGATTGAAGATCATGACTACAATCAAAACGATAGCATAAATCAGCATGCGATAGTCGTTCATGCTGCGCAGCATTTCGGGCAAAACCGTCAAAACGGCGGCTGCAATGACGGAACCACGCAGATTGCCGATACCACCCAGAACCACAAAGACCAGAATCAAAATGGAAGTGTTGTAATCGAATTTTTTGGCAACCAGCGAAGAATAGTTCAAAGAATACAACACACCTGCAATGCCGGCAAATACGGCAGAGGTGACAAATGCCATCAGTTTGTATTTGGTAATGGGGACGCCCACCGAACGCGCAGCGATCTCATTATCGCGGATGGAGGTAATTGCGCGGCCGGCACGGGAATTCACAAGGTTCAAAATCACCAGCAAGGTAATGATCACCAAGACGATACCGATGGTAAATGTAGAAGCTTTGGTAATACCCGTGATACCCTGTGCACCATTGATAAGGAGCTTGCCGTCCTCCATGTTCAGAGAGCTGGCGTCCTTCAAAGAGAAATGCAGGCCATTGGCATCTACGCCCAGATAGCAGGCATTCATCACATTTTTGACGATTTCGCCAAAGGCCAAGGTAACAATTGCCAGATAGTCACCGGAAAGGCGCAGAACCGGCACGCCAACCAAAAAACCAAACGCACCGGCTACCAGACCGCCAACCACAAACGCCAATAACAAAGCCAACGGTTTGGGGGTGGTAGAACTGATAGAAACCCAGACCAGTGTGCCGGAGAAAGCTCCGACGCTCATAAATCCGGCATGGCCCAGGCTAAGTTCACCCAGAATACCAACAGTCAGGTTCAGGGAGATTGCCAGAATTACATAGGCACAGATGGGAACCAACTGGCCAGAAAAAGAGTTGCTCAACAAATCCGCAGCCGAAAGCAGTTGGACGATGATGTAAAATGCGATCACAATTCCAAACGTGATCAGGTTGCTCTTTGTGGAGCGTTTCATTGTTTTCAAATTCATCGCTGCCACCTCACACTTTCACATTGACTTTCTTGCCAAGCAGGCCGGTCGGTTTGACAAGCAGAACAACAATCAGGACCAGGAACACAATGGCATCGGAAAGTTGGGTGGAAATATAGGCTTTACTCAGGTTCTCAATCACACCAAGCAGAATGCCGCCCAGGAAAGCGCCCGGAATAGAGCCAATGCCGCCAAAGACCGCTGCCACAAAGGCTTTGATGCCAGGCATGGCACCGGTGGTCGGCTGCAGCGTGGGATAAGAAGAGCACAACAACGCGCCGGCTACGGCAGCAAGCGCCGAACCAATGGCAAAGGTAAGAGAAATGGTAGCGTTCACATTAACTCCCATCAGCTGTGCAGCACCGCGGTCTTCCGAAACTGCCAGCATGGCATGGCCGGCCGAAGTGTTGTTAACAAACCAGATCAACACCACCATAATCACAAGGCAGACCGCAATGGTAACAATGGTTTCTGCCGAGATCGTGAGCTGACCATCAAACAGGCTGATCGGCTTGAGGAACGGAATACCGGAGATCACCGAAATAAAACTCTTCGGGCTGGAAGACCAGGTAAGCTGAGCTACCTGCTGCAACAGATAACTCACACCGATGGCCGTAATCAAAACCGCCAGCGACGGAGCTTCGCGCAGCGGACGGTATGCGATTCTTTCAATCGTCACGCCAAGCACGGTGCAAACCACCATGGAAAGCAGAATGGACAGAATCGGATTCATTCCGGAAGTTCCAAAGGTGAAGAAAACCACGTAACTGCCGATCATGATGACGTCGCCATGGGCGAAGTTCAACATTTTGGCAATGCCGTAAACCATTGTATAGCCAAGGGCAATCAGCGCATAAACGCTGCCCAGGCTGATACCGTTGATCAGGTAGGACAAAAACTGCATTGCGAAAAACACCTCACTCTAACTGTTTCTGACGTTTACAAGGCCGCACACGTACAGAAATATAGTATATAGTAGCACAATTTAGCCGTCAAAACAATGCTTTTTCGACTGAGTTCCGATGCAAATTCCCCTTTTCGTGGGGATACAATACCAAAAAGGCTGCCGAACCCACTTGTCCGGCAGCCCCATTGGCAACGGAATTCAGTTTACAACCGCTTCAGGCCTATCACATTGCAGCGTAAGCGCCGTCCTTGATCACAACAGCCTTGGGGTTCTTGGAGATCGCGCCCGTAGCATCCCAGGTCATGCCGGTACCGGTCAAACCGTCAAAGGTCATGCTGGTGAACTGGGTCTTGAGAGCATCGCTGATCTCGCTGGCGTCCATATCACCGTTGATGCCACCGGCCAGGATCGCCTGATAAATAGAGTAGATAACGTCGTAGGCATCCGCAGCGAACTGGTTCGGAGTCTCGCCATAAGCAGCTTCATAAGCGGCAACGAAAGCCTGGGTCTTCTCATCCTGCGCATCCGCAGCAAACGGAGTCAGAAGCATCAGACCCTCAGCCAGAGAAGTGTCAAAACCTTCGATGGCCAGGATGCCGTCCATGCCGTCACAGCCGAAGAACTCAGGCTCATAGCCGATCTTGTCGGCGGCGATCAGGATCTGAGAAGCCTCCTGATAGTAGATGGGCAGGAAGACCAGTTCAGCACCGGCCTCCTGGCACTTGGCCAGCTGGGTAGAAAGGTCTGCCTTGTTGTCTGCGGTAAAAGCCTCAGCGGCAACGATCTCAAGGCCTTTGACCTCCGCTTCAGCCTTGAACTTCTCATAAATACCGGAAGAATAAGCGTCCGAAGAGTCGTAGATCACACCGATTTTGGTGGGCAGACCGTTGTCTGCAATGTAGTCAGCAGAAGCGACGCCCTGGTTGGGGTCAGTGAAGCAGATCTGGAAAACATTGCCGCGAGCCGTGCTTTCGTCGTTTCCGTCATTCAGGATGACGGAAAGAGAAGAAGCGGACGGGGTCAGCATAAACAGGTTATCGTTGACCGTTTCAGCAGCAACTGCCACAGAAGGAGTCGTGGTAACAGGACCTGCCAGAATCTGCATACCCCAATCCTTCAGCGTGTTGTAGGCGTTGACGCTCTTCTCGGCATCGTTTTCGTCGTCCTCAAACTGCCACTCGAAAACATCGCTGCCATTAGCAGCATTGATTTCCTTAATAGCCAGTTCTTCAGCATTCTTAACCGCATTGCCGTACACAGCAGCCGCACCCGTGATGGGGCCGATGCCGCCAATCTTGATCGGCGTACCGGTATAGCTGCCGGAACCGGCGCTTTCGCCAGTAGCTGCGGTAGAAGAAGTGGCTTCCGTGGAAGCAGAGCTGCTCTCGGACGTAGTAGCCGTAGAGCCACAGGCCGCCAGGCTCAACACCATAGAAGCTGCCAGAACAGAACTAAGAACTTTTTTCATGGTTTTCTTACCCTCCTAGAAATCTTACAACACAAACTGCCTTTCGGCGGGCCGCACACCCCTGTGCTGTAGTATAAATGAATTATAGACTTTTACGCTTAAAAGCGCAATAATGGATTTTAACAGTGTTATAAAGTGAAATCCTCCCTTTTGTATCCATTTTGCATAAAATTTAGTTACAAATTGTTATCAACCTGCCATATTGACAAAAAAGCCCTATCGATTTTTGTAAAAAACTTGCAAAATACGGTGAAATTTGCCATAATGGAGTCATAGATGAACAACGACTTGTGAAAGGGGCAAATTCGCAGATGAAACTTTTGGAACAGCGTATTCTGCAGCAGGGGCAGGTCCGTCCCGGTAATGTATTAAAGGTAGATTGTTTTTTGAACCACCAGTTGGATGTTGAACTTTTAGATCAAATTGGTGCCGAGTTTCACCGGATTTTTAAAGATGATGGCATCAATAAGATCCTGACGATTGAGGCATCCGGTATTGCCATTGCCTGCATGACCGCTCGTCATTTTGACGTTCCTGTTGTATTCGCCAAAAAGGCCAAAAGCAAAAATATTGACGGCGATGTATTCACTTCCACAGTCCACTCCTATACTTACGGCCGTGATTACGACATCACCCTGGCTAAAAAGTTCCTTTCCCCCAGCGATAAAGTCTTGATTTTGGACGATTTTCTTGCAAATGGTAAAGCAATGAAAGGCTTGCTGGATATTTGCAAGCAGTCCGGTTGTACGGTAGCGGGTATTGGCATCTGCATCGAAAAAGGCTTCCAGCCTGGCGGCGATGAACTGCGCGCTGCCGGTTACAAACTGGCCAGCCTTGCCATCGTCAGTGAGATGAGCGATACCGAATTGAAATTCCGTGAACAGTAATGATTTCCGAATAAAGAAAATGCAGCCTAGAAGGCTGCTTTTTCGTTTGAATGAAGACAAAATCGAATAAATTTGGAATACGCGCCTTCTGCAAAGCGTATTCAATGAAAAAGAAAAATGAGGGTAACCATACGTTACCCTCATTTTTTAGATTGTGTTGCTGGTTGCAATGTTTTTGTAGCGTGGCCGCATCATACCATGTTCGATATGAGGTTCGCCACCTTCTACGGTATCTGCGTCAATAGTAACCTTGGTAATAGAGGCGTCCGACGGGATATCGTACATAATAGGAATCAGCAAATCTTCCACGACACTGCGCAATCCTCGTGCTCCACTCTTGCGCTCCATCGTCTTTTTGGCGATGGCATGCAAAGCTGCATCCGTAAAGACCAATTCTGCATTGTCAAGATGAAGCAACTCTTTATACTGGCGCACAATGCTGTTTTTCGGCTCCGTCAGAACCCGAACCAGAGCATCTTCATCCAGCGGATCCAGAACCGTTACAACCGGCAAGCGGCCGATCAGTTCCGGAATCAAGCCAAAACGAACCAGATCATCCGGCTCTACTTTTTTCAGCAACTTCTGGCGGGTTTCATCTTTGTCCAACGTCGTACGCAGCTGGCTGCCAAAGCCCATGGAGGCGTTGTCAGTGCGTTTCTGAATCAGCTTTTCCAATCCGTCAAAGGCGCCGCCACAGATAAACAGAATATTTTTCGTGTTGATCTGGATGAACTCCTGCTGCGGATGTTTACGGCCGCCGTTAGGCGGTACATTGCTGACAGTGCCTTCCACGATTTTCAGCAACGCCTGCTGCACGCCTTCACCACCCACATCCCGGGTAATGGAGGGGTTCTCACTTTTGCGAGTGATTTTGTCGATCTCGTCAATATAGATGATGCCGATTTCTGCCTTGGGGATATCAAAATCCGCCGCCTGGATCAGCTTCAGCAAAATATTTTCCACGTCTTCACCGACGTATCCGGCTTCGGTCAACGTAGTGGCATCGGCAATAGCAAAGGGTACATTCAGCATCTTTGCCAGTGTCTGCGCCAACAACGTTTTGCCTGTACCGGAAGGTCCCAGCATCAGCACATTGGATTTCTGCAGTTCCACGTTGCTTTCGTTACCGGAAAGAATCCGTTTGTAGTGATTATAAACAGAAACTGCCAACACTTTTTTGGCTGCATCCTGACCAATCACGTACTGGTCCAACCCGGCCTTGATTTCTGCCGGGGTCAGAATGTTGACACTGTCCAGAGGATTGGCGTCATAGCGGGCCTGCCCGGCACCGCGTGCCGCACCGGGACGGCGCCCTGCTCCCGCACGGGGAGGCATCGGCCGTTCCTCGTCTTTGTACAGTGCACGGTAGCACATATCGATGCAATCCTTGCAGATATTGACTCCCGGACCAATCAGAAGCTGTTCCACTTCATTTTGAGAGCGACCGCAGAAACTGCAAATCAGCTCGCGTCCTTTTCCGTCCTTCCCGGACGTTGAATTTGCCATGTTGTTCCCCCGAATCAATGTTTGTAGAGGATATCATCAATCAGACCATATTCCTTGGCCTGCTGTGCCGTCATATAGTTATCGCGTTCGGTATCACGCTGAATGGTTTCCAGCGGCTGGCCGGTATACTGGCTGTACAGCTGGTTCATGCGCTCACGAATGTGGATAATATGATTGGCGTGAATCTGGATATCGGTGGCCTGACCGGAAATTCCGCTTCCGCTGATCAACGGCTGATGAATCAGGATCTCGGAATTGGGCAATGCAAACCGTTTTCCCTTAGTACCGCTGGCCAGCAGGAAGGAGCCCATGGAAGCTGCCATTCCGATGCAAATGGTGGATACATCACACTTGATGTAATTCATCGTATCATGAATAGCCATGCCATCCGAAATCGAGCCGCCCGGGCTGTTGATGTAGAAGTAAATATCCTTCTCCGGATCCTGTCCCTCCAGATAAAGCAGCTGCGCCACGATCACACTGGCAGAGGAAGAATTTACGTCTTCGCTCAACACAATGATACGGTCATTCAGCAAACGAGAAAAAATATCGTAGCTGCGCTCACCGCGCGCAGTCTGTTCGATAACATAAGGTACAAGGCTCATAGGGGTTCCCTCCTTATTAAAAAATCAGATTGGGGCTGATAAAGGAACCGATACGGCAGCAGACGCACACCGTATCGGCCCTGTTTTATCATTCTATAGAGTGATAAAGGCCAGATTACTCGCCCTTATTCTCCTCATTCTGGGTTTCTTCTTCCTTCTTTTCCGCCTTCTTGGTGGTCTTGCGGGTGGTCTTCTTAGCAGGCTTCTTTTCGGCCTCGCCGGTCACCACGTTGGCCTTCTCCTTCACGAAGTCAATGGCCTTGTTCACAGCCAGATCCTTCTTGACGGCGGCAGCGTCTACCAGGCTCTTGACCTTTTCGACTTCCATCTTGTAGGCATCCGCGATGCGCTGGACTTCCGCCTCGAACTCTTCCTCGGTGGTCTCGATCTTTTCTTTGGCCACAATGGCTTCCATCGCCAGACGCATCTTGACCTGCTTATCGGCCTGCTCGCGGAACTGCTCCTTGAACTGCTCCATGGTCATGCCCATATACTGCAGATACTGCTCCAGCTTGAGGCCCTGCTGAGAAATGCGGTACTGGAAGTCCTGTACCAGCTCATCCATGCGGCCTTCGATCATGGCGTCAGGAATTTCAGCCTTCATACCGGTGACAACCTGGTCGATCAGGTCGTTCTCAACCTTCTGGTCGGCCTGCTTCTCCTGGTTGGCGGCAATGCCCTTGCGGATAGAATCCTTCAGCTCATCCAGCGTATCGTACTCGCTGACGTCCTTGGCAAAGTCATCATCCAGCTCCGGCAGCTCTTTGTACTGAACCTCATGGAGCTTGATCTTGAAGGTGGCATCCTTGCCAGCCAGTTCTTCTGCCTGGTATTCCTCGGGGAACTTGACGTTGACGTCAAACTCATCGCCAGCCTTGTGGCCGACAACCTGCTCCTCGAAGCCGGGAATAAAGGAACCGCTGCCCAGCACCAAAGCATAGTGCTCAGCCTTGCCGCCCTCAAAAGCCTTGCCATCAACAAAGCCCTCGAAATCGATGGTGGCGGTATCACCGTTCTGGGCTTCGCCCTCACGGGTCAGCAGACGGCCATTGCGCTCCTGCATACGCTTGATTTCGGCGTCAACATCAGCCTCATCCACAGTCTTGACATCTTTGGTCACGGTTAAACCAACGTAGTCGCCCAACTCAACTTCGGGCTTGACGGGAACCTTGACCTTCAGCACAGCGCCCTCTTCCTCGGACATGGAAACCACTTCCGGAGCAGGGGCGCCCACGACTTCGATGCCGGCAGCCTTAACAGCAGCTTCGTAGTTCTCGGGGAACAGATCGTTGATGGCGTCGTACTGGAACAGGTCCTTGCCGTACATCTTCTCGATCATAGCGCGCGGGGCATGGCCCTTGCGGAAGCCGGGAACGGTATACTTCTTGCTCTCACGCTTAAAAGCGGCACCGACAGCGGATTTGAAGGTCTCCGCGTCGATAGAGAATTGCAGTTCGACCATGCTCTTTTCGAGCTTTTCACAGGAAATCAGGTTCATTTATAAATTCCTCCAAAAATAGATGTACATAAAAATACAAGTAATTATAGCATGTTCCAGAGCAGAATACCAGCCCTATTTTGAAAAAATTAACAATTCAACTTACTTTTCTGCTCTTTGGGGACGTCGCCCAGCATGCAAGTGCCAGAAAAATGGGCAAACAGGCCAAAATTGGCAAGAAATAGCGTAACAGATCATTGACCGGGGAGGCCACACACGTCAACCACAACATCCCCACGGCCAGAACCGCCGGCAGTGCCTGACCGGCTTTGCGTTTTAAAAGCCACGCGCAAATGGCCACAAGCCACCATGTGATAAATCCATGGTTTGCCAACAATCCCAGCAACGGCAGACGCTCAAACAAAAACGCCCAATGATACAGTATATATCGTGCTTCGCCGGAAGTATCCAAGTATGAAATGTTCAGGTCCTTCCACTCCATGGAAGGCTCGTTGATAAACATATAATATTCCAGGTCAAAATTACTCTCAGCAATGGTGTAATAGCCATAGGAGTTGGCCTGTGTTGCCTGAATATAACAACTAGGATGCTTCCAGAACATAGAAAACCACGTCTTGAAATAACGCATGAGGTCCTGGGATGAAGGATTTTTGTATAAACCTTTTACCCCATCGGAAATCATTGGCTGGTAGTTTTCTGCGAGCTGGTCATAGTCTACGACCGCATCGATGGCTGCCCGTTCTTCTTCGGTCACCTCATCCCCATACACTACAACATACCGTGCTGTCTGCTGCAAAGGAATGGACAACGCCTCATTGATTCCTCCCGGTGCAATGGAAAGAAGATTGGTCGTTATCGAATTAAACGCAAAGTAAACCACTATAACGCTTACCGCAACGGCCACTCTTTTCCAGTTTTTCCGTTTCCCTGCAGCTCTGCATCCCATAAGCAGCAAGACTGGGAATACGGCAATCACGCCATTGTTTCGCAGCAAACAGACCAGCAAGGCTGAAACCGCATAACGAGCATACAAAATCGGCTGTGCCTCATACTCGTCGGCAAAAATCCAGATGTCGGCAGTATACAGAACAAAAAGCGAGAATACCGCAGCAAACAGAGTATCCTTTACCATGGACTGTGCAAAGGCCCCCCATACAGGTACCAAAGCAAAAAATGCCGTCACTGCATATTGGAGCCATCTAGGTGCTTTCAATTTTGCGCAGAAAGCCACGATTTGGCCATAAATCCATGCACAAACCAGGCACTGTAAAAGAACATACAGGAACACGCCCAGATTGTCACTGCCAAACAGACGCCCCACCTGAACCAATCCGCCATGCAACCAGGTAGAGAGCACCGTATGATGTGCCGTCATCTCCATAGAACCCAGTGCCTGGCAAATCTGTGTGTGTGAATCCCAGTCCACAGATCCCGGCAAGCAAGCCAGTACCCAAGGTAACCATCCCAGAAAAATCAAACCGCCGGATATACGCGCCGGATTTTTCGCAAACGCTCTTGCCAAGGAATTTCCAGGAGTTTTTTCACGGCAAGCTGCAACACGGCGCAGTGCAAGGAAAAAGCCCCACACGGCATGATAGAACAAGATACCGTACCCTGCCATGCAGCACAAGGCAAGGATCATTTGGTAAAAGTTCTCTGAAACAAACGCCCAGCTGTCCAGCTTACAAATGCTCAGACCCAGTACCTGCACCACGCCAAACACAGCGCTCAGGAATGCAACACCTTTCCCGGGGCGTTCCTCCTTGTGCTGCCAAAGATTATGCAGCAAAAAGGCAAGAGCTGCCGCGCCTACGCTCCACGACCAGGAATCCAGCGGAAGATTCTGGCGCAATTTGACCAGCACAACCAACAACTTGGATGCGCCATCCAACGATATGGTGGTACTGTCGTATCCCATGCCGAATTTCAGATCCTGGCCCGCTATGCTCGGATCTGCGACCACAATATTTACAGAAAGAGCCACCGTGCAAAGGATACCGCATACAATCGCAGCAATCCAGCCGCCGTAAGGACGTCGGCCGCCTTTTTTATTCATGTGCCACACCTTCCGTATGTTCTTCCAGTTTATACGGGCAGAATCCCAGTCCATCTGCAGAAATCAAACGATAACGAATACCGTTCACAGCTCCCTGCACAGCAAAACGAATCGATTTGCCGTGCAAATGCCCATAGTAGCATTCCTTTACACCAAATTCCTGCAGCACGTCAATAAGATCCTGGGCTCCTGCCCCCGGATACACCGGCGGATAGTGCAAAAAAGCAATTTTCCGCGCACTCTCCCCTGCTGCCTGCAAAGACATTCGCAAACGACCGGCCTCACGGGCCATCAGTTTTTCGCCTTGCGCCGCTGCATCATCAAATGGCCAGCCGCGTGTTCCGCACAATGCAGTATCGCCTACCACGCAGGCATTGTTATGCAATATATGAAGCGTGTCAAACTGCTTTTCCTGCAGGAAATTTTCCATCTTTCGCGTGGTCGTCCACCAGTAATCATGGTTCCCTTTCAAGAGCCATTTTTGCCCCGGTAACCCTTGCAAAAATGAAAAGTCCGCCTGGGTATCCTGCAAATTCATCGCCCAGCTGGTATCGCCGGCCAGCACAACCGTGTCTTCGGGAGAAACCAATGTACGCCAGTTTTTTTCAAGTTTAGGCAAATACCCTTCCCATCCGGGAAACACATCCATAGGTTTATTGGTTCCCAAAGAAAGGTGTAAATCCCCTATTACAAATACCGCCATACAGCTCCTTCGATTTGAGTATATCTTACGTAATTCCGACCATCAGCGCAAAGCCGCAGCGCGGATCTCTTCCGGCTGAATCACAGTGGTAAAGCGAACCGGAAGACCGTTCAGTTCCTGCAAACTCCGGGGTGCCTCGGCACCTGTTTTCTCTGTCAACGCAGCCATCGCCGCAAAATCGCTTTCCGGAGCCTGCGTTCCCAACGCAGCAAGGACATCGCGCGGGAATTTGAACGGGCTTGCAGTGGAAAGTACAATCATCGGTGCGGCACTGCGGCAAGACTCTGCCACACGGAAAGCCACTGCAGTATGCGTATCACAAAGATAGCAATCTTCCGCAAAGCGGGTCTGAATCTCGGCAGCGCCTTCCTCATCAGAAGCAAAACCGGCTGCAAAATTTTCCTGAATTCTGGCCAGCGTTTCCGCGTCCACCGTATACATCCCGGTTTGCGCCAGATCCTGCATCCAGCCAGCCACTTTCTCGCTGCTGCCGCTTACATGGAACAGCAGACGCTCCAGATTGGAAGAAATCAGAATATCCATCGAGGGGGACGTTGTTTTATAGAACGTCCGACGCGCGTCATAGGTTCCCGTACGGATAAAGTCGGTCAGAACATTGTTCTTGTTGGAGGCACAAACCAGTTTTCCCACAGGAAGGCCCATCTGTTTTGCATAATAACCGGCAAGAATATCGCCGAAGTTACCGGTGGGTACACAGAAATCCACCGGCTCGCCCCACGCCACTTCCCCTTGCTCTGCAAGGCGGAAATACGCATAGAAATAGTAAACAATCTGCGGAACCAGACGTCCCCAGTTGATGGAGTTGGCACTGGAAAGACGGATGTTGCGGTTTTCCAATTCTTCCGCTACCGATGCGTCGGCAAATACGCGTTTTACACCCGTTTGTGCATCATCAAAATTGCCTTCCACCGCATAGACCTGCACATTGTCACCTTGCTGTGTGACCATCTGCAGACGCTGAATTTCGCTTGTACCGGCATTGGGGTAGAACACCGAAATCTCAATACCATCCAAGCCAGCATATCCGGCCAGCGCAGCCTTTCCGGTATCGCCGGAAGTCGCCACCAAAATCCGGGTTGTTTCTGTCCGCCCCAGGTTGTGTTTCGCTTCCACCAGCAGTTTCGGCATCAACTGCAAGGCATAATCCTTGAATGCACATGTGGGACCATGCCACAGTTCCAAAGCGTACAGACCTTCGTGCAGCCGGGTAGTAAAGCCTGCCTTGCCGCCGAAGGCACTTCCATAAGTGCTTTCGGTCGCCTGTTTCAAAAAGTCGAGGCTGTAATCCGTGAGGTATCCTGCCAGCACTTTTTGGGCCAGTTCCGGGTAAGAAAGATGTTTCCATGCGTCCAGGTCTGCTTTGGGAAAAGCTTCCGGTACGAACAGACCGCTTTGAGGAGCCAGACCTCGTACAATCGCCTCGGATGCGGAAACGCGGAGTTGGGAATCTCTGGTACTCTGATACTTCATATCGTACACCCTTTCTATAAATACATTTAACCTTGGAACGCGTCAAAAATGCAGTGCACCTGCCACCCTTTTGGTGCGGGGGTTACCTCCACCACATCAAAGCGTACCGGCGCATCGGAATAAGGGCTGTTTTGCAAATAAAACTGTGCTGCCATTAACAACCGTCGCTGTTTATGATAATCGACCGCGGAAGCGGGCTGTGAGATCATCCGTCCTGCCCGCGTCTTTACTTCTGCAAACACAATGGTGCCATCTTTATATAAAATCAAATCGATTTCGCCCATCCGGGTACGGTAATTGTGCCCCAACAGAAGATAGCCTTTCTGCTGATAATATTCTGCTGCAATTGCTTCCCCTTTATGGCCCAGATCATTTGCCATTCCAATATCCCTGTTTTTTCAAAAAGCTTCGGCGGTAAAACGGCTGAATTCCGTATTCGGCAATAAGCTGATAATGCAACGCTGTGGGATATCCCTTATGCTTGGCCAACTGGTATTGCGGGAACTGCTTGTCCAGTTCCATCATATACCGATCACGGCTGACTTTCGCCAAAATCGATGCCGCCGCAATACTGGCGCTGTTGGCATCGCCTTTGACCACAGCCTGTGCAGGCTGCGCAAGCCCCGGCGGGCAACGGTTTCCATCAATAAGTACATAGTGTGGCTGGGGATTCAAGCCTTCTACGGCTTGCTTCATCCCATCCATTGTTGCCCACAAAATGTTTTTCTCGTCAATTTCCTGCGCAGAAATAAACACCACGTTGTACGCAACGGCTCGTTGGGTGATCTCTTCAAATAAAGCTTCTCTTCGCTTTTCCGACAACTTTTTGGAATCGTTGATTCCTTCAATAGGGTCATCCGGATTCAGGATCACCGCCGCGCAGCAAACCGGACCACACAAGGGACCTCGACCTGCTTCGTCCACGCCGCAAATTTCGCCATGCAGAAGCCGCTGCTCGGCATCAAAGGCATACAATGCCTGATTATTGCTCGTCGATTTCGACGTCCTGGGCATCGTCATTCTCCTCCGGTTCTATGTTGCGCTGAGGCGGCCGTTCCAAGGAAAGCCGGCCCCATTTACTGGCCCGGAACTCGCCTACCAGCATTTTGGCTGCGCGCTCTGTATCTACCTCGCCGCCAGAAATCAGCATTCCTCGCTTGGCACCGATTGCCTGAAGCAGCTCGTACGGCGGCAATGCCAGCGCGTCTTCTTCCAGTTTATAGCGGGAGAGAAGCTGTTGCGGATAGATGGCCCGCACACTGGACAGAAGCCCACACGCCAGCTCTTCGATATCCAAAATATCATCACGGATCGACCCGATGAATGCCAGATTGGAAGCGGTTTCCAGCGAATCAAACTTCTTCCACAAGACCCCCGGCATATCCATCAGATCAAAATTATCCACCGAGATCCACTGCTTGCCACGTGTAACTCCCGGTTTATTGGCCGCCTTGGCCCGGTTTGTGCCGGCAAAAGAATTGATAAACGTGGATTTGCCCACGTTGGGGATACCCACGACCATTACCCGAATGGCCGCTCCTACCATGCCGCGGTTACGGCGGCGCTCCATCAGTGCAGCCAGTTCTTTTTCAATGGGTGCTTTGGTGGCAGCCGCTTTCCCTTTTTGTTTGGAATCCATCGCCAGGCAGCCTGCGCCCGCACTCTTAAAGTACGCCAACCACTGCTTTGTGATATCCGGGTCCGCCAAATCCGCTTTGTTCAGGATATATACATGGGGCTTTCCTGCCGTGATCCGCTCGATTTCAGGGTTCAGGCTGGAAAGCGGAATCCGTGCATCCAGAATTTGCAAAACGCAATCCACGTTGCGGATTTCCTTTTCCATCAAACGCAGCGTTTTGGTCATGTGCCCCGGGAACCATTGGATCTGGCGGCTGTTGATAATATCGCTTTGACTCATTGTATAGCTCCCATCTTGTCAAACGGCATAACACGCCACAATGCAACACCCAACACATCACGTGTATCAACACAACCGATTTCTCTGTCTCGGCTATCTTTGGATGCATTGCGGTTATCCCCCATAATAAACAGGCATCCTTCGGGGACTGTAATGGGGAATTCCACACTTTCAAAGGTCCATGTAGGCTCGGCTACATAGGGTTCATCCAGCGCTTCCCCGTTTCGATACACAATGCCTTCTTCAAAATCAATATCAATGGTATCGCCGGCTTTTCCAATCACACGTTTTACCAAAGGTTTCCCGTATGGGATATAGCTGTCGATGATGACAACATCCCCGTAATCCGGCTGCATGAAGGTCGCAATCAGGATTCGTTCCCCATTATAGAGTGTAGGATTCATGGAGCTTCCGTCCACCTGAACGATTCGTACCGCAAAGGTAAATACCAATGCGATAACGGCTACCGCAACAGCCAGTGCATCGTACCATTCCAGTACTTCCCGGTTGTGGCGATATCGTTCCTTAAACGTTCGAGCCATACAACTTCCCTCCCTCTATGCCAAAAATATACGAAAAAAGGGAGAACGCCAACCGTCCTCCCCTTTTCTCAGTATGCTCAGATACGCGCCTTAACCTTAGCCGCCTTGCCGGTGCGCTCACGCAGGTAGAAGAGCTTCGCACGACGAACCTTGCCGCGGCGAACAACTTCGACCTTCTCCACGAACGGGCTGTTGACGGGGAACACACGCTCCACACCAACGCCGTAAGAAGTACGGCGAACGGTGAAGGTCTCCGCAATGCCGCCATGCTTCTTGGCAATGACGGTGCCCTCGAAAGCCTGGATACGCTCTTTGTCGCCTTCCTTGATACGGACGGAAACGCGAACAGTATCGCCGACTTCAAACTGGGGCTTGTTCTCTTTGATCATACCCTCGGTAAAATGCTTGATTGCGTCCATGGTAAAAACTCCTCCATTTTGTATCGACGTTCATACCCGAATCTTCGGCAGAGGACCGCCTGTATAATGATGTGTCATTATCCTGCCGGTGGCCCGGCAGCACTAACGCTTTAGTATTATAGCATTCTCCATCCCGTTTGACAAGTGTTTTTTCACAAAAAATCGATAAAAATTTCGGCAGATTTCCAATGGCAAAACATCAAAAGGGCCGCAGCCTTACGGCGTACGGCCCTTCAAGTTTCAATCAGATAGAGATGGCATTTGCAATGTCGATCATGTCACGATCAATGGTCTTATGCATCGACAGTGCCACGTTCACATCGTAGTCCACGATCTTGTCGCCGGAAACAGCAACCACGCGGTTGTAAATGCCCTTATCGAGCAGATCCACAGCGTGATAACCCATCAGCGAAGCGTTGACGCGGTCGCGCACCGTGGGAGAACCGCCGCGCTGGATGTGGCCCAAAACCGTTGCACGGGAATCGACACCGGTCGCGGCCTGAATCTGATTGGCCAGTTCCTGAGCACCGATAACACCCTCGGAAACGATGATGATGAAATGCTTCTTACCCGTGGCCTGGGTCTGACGCATACGCTGCAGAATATCACGTTCAAAGTCGAACGGGATTTCCGGCAGAAGAACCGCCAATGCACCGGTGGCAATACCAACATTCAATGCGATGTAACCGGCATGATGGCCCATAACTTCAACAACACTGCAGCGGTCATGGCTCTGAGTGGTGTCACGCAGTTTATCGATAGCTTCCACAGCGGTATTCATGGCCGTATCATAACCAATGGTGTACTCACTGCAGGCAATATCGTTATCAATGGTGCCGGGCAGACCAACGCACGGAATTCCCTGGTTTGCCAACGCACGGGCGCCCATGAAAGAACCGTCACCACCGATAACCACCAGGGCATCGATTCCCAGTTCCTTGCAGCGGGCAAGGCCTTTGGCCTGACCTTCCTGGGTCTTGAATTCCAGGCAACGGGCTGTATACAGAATAGTACCACCGCGGTGAATAATCTCCGAAACACTGCGGACATTCATCTCATAGCATTCGCCATTGATCAGGCCATTGTAACCGCGCTGAATGCCCATCATGCGGTATCCCTTGCTGATGCCGGCGCGTACAATAGCGCGGACAGCAGCATTCATGCCGGGCGCGTCACCGCCGCTGGTCAGAACACCGATTGTTTTGATTTCCTTAGCCATAAAGCAGCTCCTCCTGTTTGGGAACATAGCGTTACTTACAATAATTTTTTAACAATCTCGAACACTCACATTATACCACATCTCACGCGTTGCGATTATGGACGTTTCGCGCAAAACACATGGATTTATTTTGCATGCTGCTCCATTATCTGCACTTTTACATGTTCCTGCCCGAGAATTCGTACCAATTCCGCACGCAAAAGCGGATCATCTTTAACCGCCATGTGGCGGGCCAGAACTTTTTGCCCTGTATTTGCAAAGCAGAAATACACTTTTACCGTTCCGCCGTCAAAGATGTTGCAGAGCAGATTTTCCACCTTATGCATCTGCGGGCAATCCCGCGCAGGGACTGTCAGAAAATATCCGCTGGCTGTCTCTGCCCTTGTTTCCTGCTTGACCCGGTCTACCCGATTCAAACCAAAACTCTTGCTGGGGTCATAGCTGTCAATCGGCTGAATCCCTTCCACGATCAGGCGAGCTGCCTCATCTTCTTTTACGGAAACACGCCCATGCGCAACCACCACGGCATTTTCCTGTAATGCCGCACGGCATTCTGCCAATACGCGCGGAAATACCAGGAGTTCCATAGTCCCCGTCAGATCTTCGATCGTGGTAAACGCCATAAGGGTATTGGATTTTGTCGTCATAACCTTATTCTTGACCACGATACAAAGAATCGTAACGGTTTTATTATCAAACGTTTTGGCTTCTTCGCCCAGCAGCTGCGCAATCGTACAGGTAGAGATCTTGGCAATTTGCTCTCTATAAGCATCCAGAGGATGGCCGGACAGATACAGGCCGGATACCTCTTTTTCCATTTTGAGCAAATCCCCCGTGGGATATTCCGACATTTTGGGCACTTTATAATCGTTGGCTGCCTGTTCCTGTGCCCCGCCGCTCATCATGCCAAACAGATCCATCTGGCCTTCCAGATTCTGCCGCATGTCGGTTTCCACACTTTTCAGGATACCTTCCACGCATTCCAGCATACCGCGCCGCGAAGGCTCTAATGCGTCAAATGCACCGCTTTTTACAAGATTTTCCAGCGCGCGACGGTTCAATTCATTGCCGTACATCCGGCGGCAGAAATCATACAATCCCCGGTAAGGGCGTTCTTCCCGTTCCTTAACAACTGCCTCAATCAAGTTGCGCCCCACACTTTTGACCGCGTTCAGGCCAAAACGGATGGAATCACCGTCGGCGGTAAAACCACCGCGCGAAACATTGATATCCGGCTGCAGTACCTTGATGCCCAACCGTTGGCATTCTGTCGTATACTCGATGACTTTAGAAGTATTATCCAACACGCTGGTCAGCAGTGCCGCCATAAACTCATGGGGATAATGACATTTCAGGTATGCCGTCTGGAACGCCACATACGCATAACAGGCTGCATGGGATTTGTTGAACGCATAGGATGCAAAGCTGATCATT
The DNA here is from genome assembly GCF_016901605.1 of Gemmiger formicilis. GTDB lineage: Bacteria > Bacillota > Clostridia > Oscillospirales > Ruminococcaceae > Gemmiger > Gemmiger formicilis_B. The sequence continues at coordinate 1,178 of NZ_JACJKP010000020.1, read as the reverse complement.
TCGTCGTAAATATCATTGGCGACATTTTCCGGTATGCCGTTTTTAACGCAGCCTGCGCATTCTTTGCCAGGTTCTGTACAGCCGTGTACGAAATGCTCTCGCTCCGCCTCCATGACTTTATGCTTTTTCTTGCTCATGGCACGGCGGATATTATCAGCCTGTCCAAAGCTGAATCCTGCCAGCTCGCGGAAAATCTGCATGACCTGTTCCTGGTAAACAATGCACCCGTTGGTAACATCCAGAATATGAGCCAGCTGAGGCGTCTTATAGCTGATCTTTCCCGGTTCACGACGGTTGCGCAGATATGTGGGGATCGAATCCATCGGCCCCGGGCGATACAGCGAAATCAGGGCGATAATATCTTCCAGATTCTTGGGGCGCATGCTGACCAGGACTTGTGTCATACCCGTAGATTCCAGCTGGAAAATGCCCTCCGTCTCCCCCTTTGCCAACATAGCATAGGTTTCCGGATCATCATAACTGATTTCCGACATTTTAAAGTCCGGGACTTTACGGCGCACCGCCATTTCCGTATCGTGAATAACCGTCAGCGTCCGAAGCCCCAAAAAGTCCATCTTCAAAAGGCCCAGGCGCTCAATTTCGACCATGTTGAACTGCGTAACCGGCAGACCGTCGTTTGTTGCCAGTGGGACATACTCGGTAGCCGGCTCACGGGTAATCACGACGCCTGCCGCATGGGTAGAGGCATGCCGCGGCATACCTTCCACCTTCAAAGAGGTATCGATCAGTTCGTGAACCTGCGGATCTGCATCGTACATGGTTTTCAGATCCGGACTGACTTCCAACGCTTTTTGCAGCGTCATCTTCAGTTCCATGGGAATCAGCTTGGCGACTTTATCTACATCCTGATAAGCCATTCCCATAACACGGCCCACATCCCGCACTGCAGCACGGGCGGCCATTGTACCGAATGTTACAATTTGCGCCACATGGTCACGACCATACTTCTCGTTGACGTAATCGATAACTTCCTGGCGGCGTTCATAACAGAAGTCTACGTCAAAGTCCGGCATGGAAACACGTTCCGGATTCAGGAACCGTTCGAAAATCAAATTATAGCGGATGGGGTCAATGTCCGTAATTCCCACGCAATACGCTGCCAGACTGCCTGCGCCGGAACCACGGCCGGGACCTACCGGGATATCCCGGCTCTTGGC
>NZ_JACJKP010000190.1 GCF_016901605.1 Gemmiger formicilis | reverse complement strand
CATCCGGCCAAAGACGTTTTCCTCCAGGGGAATGGACCACAGCAGGGTGTATTCCGCCTTGTGCCTGTGAAGGAATTTGAGGGTGTTCTCGAAATTTTTCTGGTAAAGCAGGTTGTGGATGGTCTCCGGCGTGGCGTTCACAAAGGCCACGTCCACCTGGCGGCGGAACCCGTCCAGCGCTCGCTGCAGGTACTGCTCCATCAGGTCGTATTTGCTGGTGTAATACTTATAAAAGGTGGAGCGGTTGATCAGTGCCGCACGGCAGAGCTGCTCTACCGTGATCTTCTCAAAGGGGGCTTCGGCCAGGCAGGTAAGCAGGGCCTGGTCGATCTGTTTCAGCGTCTTGACCACCCGCAAATCGGTGGGCTGCATGGGCGTTCCTCCGTTCTTTTTTGAGATAAACAACAATCGGGCGGCTGGTGTTGGATAAGCGTCAAAATCCAAAATCTTGATGATAGGCAGGCCGCCCCAAGATTGTTAAAATGATAGCAAAGCGGTTTGTATCTCTTATTTTACCACAACGGGAGACACCGCACAAATACGGATTTTGGAAAGCAAGAAAAGGAGCAAAACAAGATGGCATACAAGGTAATGGGCATTGCCGCCGGACGTAAAAACGGCAACAGCGAAATTCTTTTGAAAGAGGCACTGACTGTCTGCGAGGCACAGGGTGCCGAAGTGACCATGATCAACCTGCGGGACTTCCACATTCTGGACTGTTCCGGCTGCACCGCCTGCACCAAGGCCATGTCCCAGGGCAAGCACATTGGCTGCACGCTGGACGGCAAGGACGACAAAAAGAAGATCATGGACGTGATGCTCAACCAGGACGCGGTGATCTTCTCGGTCCCCACCTACGACCTGATGCCCGCTTCCGCCTACCTGACCTTTGCCCACCGCAGCCTGAGCTACGAAACCTCCTTCCTGGAGACCATCGGCGCCATTGAGCACCGTGACCGGGTCGCGGGCCTGATCTCGGTGGGCGGTTCCACCCGCGCCTGGCAGTCCATGGCGCTGGAAGGGCTGCAGGCCACCATGTTCACCACCGATATGAAGGTGGTGGATATGCTGCTGGCCACCCGGGTGCCCGCCCCCGCCCAGTGCCTGCTGGACGACAAGCTGATGGCCCGTGCCCGCGCTTTGGGCGAGCACATCATGCAGGCGGTGGCCACCCCCGCCGCCGACCGCAAATGGCTGGGCGAAGAGGACATGGGCTGGTGCCCCAACTGCCACAGCAACGCCCTGGTGCTGGGCGAAATGCAGTGGGACGGCCTGCACTACCCCATCGAGTGCCAGGTCTGCGGTGCCGGCGGCACCCTGGAAAAGACCGAGGACGGCAAGTGGAAGTTCGTTATCCAGAAGGACGGTCTGCTGAAAGACCGCACCACCGTGGCGGGCCGCGCCAAGCATCTGGAAGAGATCGCCCAGACCCAGGGCGGCTTCTTTTCTGACCCCGAAAAGATCAAGCTGGTGCAGGAGCGCAAGGCCGCCTATGCCCAGAAGACCTTCAAGGGCATCGACTGATCTCCCGCTCAAAGGGGGGAACAGCCCCGCGCCCAGAAGAATCCCGGCATCTGCGGATGCCTTTGGAATACAAAACCCGGAAAGGAGATTGGTTATGAGCGTTGCCATTGAAATCGACGGCAAACGCCTGCAGGTGGACCCCGGCATGAACGTGCTGGAAGCCGCTTTGCAGAACGGCATCTACATTCCCCATCTGTGCCACCACCCCGACCTGCCGGACATCGGGTCCTGCCGGTTGTGCATTGTGGAGGTGGACGGGCAGGAAGGCGTACAGCCTGCCTGCAAACTGACCGTACAGGAAGGCATGAAGATCACCACCGACAGCCCCCGCATTGCCGCCCAGCGCAAGCTGGCCATGGAACTGCTGCTGGCTGCCCACCCGGAGGACTGCTCCACCTGCCCCAAGTACGGCCGCTGTGAACTGCAGACCCTCATCCAGTACATGGGTGTTTCCGCCACCCGGATGCATACCCGCATCAAGGGCTTTGCCCAGAACAACCAGAACCCGCTGATCATCCACGATATGAACCGCTGCGTCCTTTGCGGCCGGTGCGTCCGTGCCTGCAGCGACCTGCGGGGCGTGGGGGTTCTGCAGTACAACAAAAAGGATATGGAAACCTACGTGGGCACCCTGCACGACAAGCTGCTGAAGGACAGCGGCTGCCGGTTCTGCGGTGCCTGCGCCGAGGTCTGCCCCACCGGCACCATCCGGGACATCATCGAGTATTCCCCCGTGGAGAAAAAAGATACCCTGATCCCCTGCCAGGCCACCTGCCCCGCCCACACCGACGTCCCCCGCTATGTGCGGTTCGTGAAGGAGGGCAAGTTTGCCGAGGCCCTGGCCGTGGTGCATGAAAAACTGCCCTTCCCCGAATGTCTGGGCCGGGTCTGCGCCCACCCCTGCGAGAGTGAGTGCCGCCGCGGCCAGGTGAACGAGGCGGTGTCCATCCGCAACATCAAGCGGTATGCCGCCGAACACGGCAGCAACGACCTATGGAAGAAAAACAGCAAACACCTGCCCGCCACCGGCAAAAAAGTCTGCGTGGTGGGCGGCGGCCCCGCCGGTATGACGGCGGCCTATTACCTGGCCAAGCAGGGCCATGATGTGACCCTGAAGGAAGCCTACCCCACTCTGGGCGGCCAGATGGCCTACGGCATTCCCAGCTACCGCCTGCCCCGGGAAATCGTGGCCAAGGAAGCGGGCTACCTGAACGACGCCGGGGTGCATGTGGAAACCGGCTGCCGCGTCACCGACTTTGTGGGCCTGAAACAGGACTACGACGCCGTGCTGCTGGCCCTGGGCACCCACAAGGGCGTGCGCCTGCCCATGCAGGGCAACGACCTGCCGGGCGTTCTTGTCAACAGCGACTTTTTGCGCAGCGCCGCCATGGGCCAGCCCACCGGCATGGGCAAGCGGGTCATTGTGCTGGGCGGCGGCAACGTAGCCTTTGACTGCGCCCGCACCGCCCGCCGCCTGGGCGCCCAGGAGATCCACCTGGCCTGCCTGGAAGCCCGGGACAAGATGCTGGCCGACGAGGAGGAGATCACCCAGGCCCAGGAGGAGGGTATCCAGATCCACCCCGCCCACACCTTTGAGGCCATTGTGGGCACCGACCACGCCGATGGCGTGCGGTTCTGCCGGGTGAAAAGCTTCACCTTTGATGAAAACCGCCGGGCCATCATTGAAAAAGAGGAAAATTCTGAATACGTGATCGAAGCCGACACGGTGATCTTTGCCACCGGCCAGCGCACCGACATCACCCCCGAAGCGGGGCTGGAACTGGGCCGCGGCAACTCCATTGCGGTACAGCCGGGCAGCGGCCGCACCAGCGTGGCGGGCATCTATGCCTGCGGCGACGCGGTGTACGGCACCCGTACCGTCATCCAGGCCATTGCCGCCGGACGGGACGCCGCCAGCGAAATAGACAAAGCGCTGGGCGGTGACGGGGACATCAGCGAAGTGCTGGCCCCGGTGGAAGTGCCCGACGCCTGCATCGGCAAGGTGGAAGGGTTCGGGGACCTGCCCCGGGCCGAGGAACAGTTCCGCTGCGCCGAAGCGCGCTCCGACAACTTTGCCCCCATCAGCGCGGGGCTGTGCGACAGCGCCGCCTGCGGGGAAGCCGCCCGCTGCCTGCAATGTGACCTGCGGTTCCGCATCACCGGCCACCGCATCTGGAGCGACTACATGGACGAAAAGGAGGGTGCCGCGCAATGAGCCTTTTGCAAAACAACACCGAAGCCCTGAACCGGCTGCGCGGGCTGGACAAGACCGCCCTGGAAGCCGTTTTTGGTTGCTGGGACGCCGCCCCCCGGGTGGTGGGCGCCCTGTATAATGCCGACACCGACGGCATGAAGAACATTCTGCTCCACGCCAACCCCGCCGGAGTGGTGGCGGGCCTGAAGATCGCCGCGGTACTGACCGGCGCCGCCGATGCGGTGCTGGTGGTGCGGGAGGACCTGGACCCTCAGCAGCTGGAAGCCGACGCCGGGCTGGTGGACCTGAAACTGACCGTCACCCGGGCCGCTCTGGTCAACAAGATGGCCTACAAAGGCGCCAGACTGCTGGCCCTGGATGAGCTGGCTGCCCTGGCCGACCGGCTGCTGGGGAATACTCCCGGCGTGCTGGTATCGGTGGACGGCGCCCTGGCCGTGGAAGAACCCCCTGCCCGCCCCGTGACCGAACTGGTCGGGGACTGCAAGGGTCTGGTGGCCGGGCATGTGTTTTACAACGCCGACCAGCTGGCGGGCAAGACGGTGGGTGAAGTGGCCGGGCGTTCCGGCATGCTGCGCCGCCTGACCGACACCCAGTGCCCCGTGCACGAGACCCAGGTATTGCTCACCGCCCTGCGTGCCCAGAGCTGCGGCAAGTGCACCTTCTGCCGCGAAGGGCTGTACCAGCTGAGCTGTATTATGGAGGATATGGCCACCGGCCGCGCCAAGACCGGGGACCTGGACCTGGCCCGGGAGATCGGCACCGTGATGACCACCTCCTGCAACTGCACCCTGGGCGAGGAAGCCGCCCTGCCGGTGCTGTCCGCCCTGGACGCCTTTGAGAGCGAAGTGGCCGCCCATATCCGCCGCAAGGAATGTGCCGCCGGGGCCTGCCTGGCCCTGACCCGGTTCTATGTGGACCCCAAACTCTGCCAGGGCAGCGGCGCCTGTGTGGATGCCTGCCCCGCCCATTGCATCGAAGGCGGCCCGGGTCTGGTGGCGGTCATTGACAACTTTGACTGCACCCGCTGCGGCAAATGCCTGGAAGTCTGCGGCAGCGGCGCCATCAAGCGCACCTCGGGCCGTTTGCCCAAACTGCCCGCCGCGCCCATCCCGGTAAAGGGTGCCGCCGTGCCCGCCCCGGACACCGACACCGCCCAGCCGGTCCGCCGCCCCGCCAAACGCAAGCGCGTGTTTGCCGCAGCGGGTGCAGTCAAAGTTGTCAATGACCGCCACCAGACCCGGGCCGCCTTCGATGCAATGGGCGGGGCAGGCATCCACACAGGCGCCGCTGCCCTGGCAG
>NZ_JACJKP010000189.1 GCF_016901605.1 Gemmiger formicilis | reverse complement strand
CGGCAAAGGCGGGCAGCCAGGCCGCAGCCAATGATCTTGGTGAGCAGCGCCACCACCACAAAGCAGATGCAGAACAGTACAATATCCGGCGTAAGGCCGCTGATGTCGGTTTTGAGGCCGATACTGGCAAAAAACACCGGTGCAAAGATTACATAGTTGCTGATATCCACACGGCGTTCCACGTAGGGGGCATCCTCCATAGTGCAGAGAACAATACCCGCAATATAGGCGCCGGTAATATCCGCAATGCCAAAATACTCTTCCGCCACGTAAGCCAGTGCGAAGCAGAATGCGATACTGACAATGGTGATACGCTGAGTATGAGGGTTGCGCTTATCCAGCCACTGCATAGCATGATGAATGATGATACCCACCACGATAGCAACCACAAAGAACAGCAGCGTATTGAGCAGCACCTGGCCAAGCCCCAAACCTTCGCCGGAACTAGCACCGATCACGCAGGTAAGCACTACAATACCAATCACGTCATCAATGACGGCAGCACTGACGATGGTTGTACCCAGGAAGCTTTTCAAATGCCCCAATTCCTGCAGCGTCGCTACCGTGATAGATACGCTGGTTGCCGTCATAATGGTACCGATAAACAATGCCCGGTAAAACTCCGTGGTGCCCACCGCAGCAAAGCCATAGAACAGCCCGTACAGCACCGTACCGCCAATCAGCGGGACTCCAACGCCAACACAGGCAATCAGCGTGGCGATGGGACCGGCTTTTATCAGTTCTTTCAGGTTGGTGCCCAAACCGGTAGAGAACATAAGCAGCACCACACCAATTTCCGCAAAAATGGCAATGGTATCATTGCTTTGTACCAGGTTGAATGCACAGGGGCCGATCAACAAACCGGCAATGATCTCTCCCACTACCTGCGGTGCTTTACACCTGCGTGCAACCAGTGCAAAGAATTTTGCACTAAGAATAATAATCGCTAAGTCCCGAAAAACCGAATACACAAATATGCAACCCCTTTCACATTCAAAGAGCATAGCGCAATTCAAATATAGTTTTAACACGATGTCAGACACCTTTGCAAGCGGTTCTACCCATTTTGTCGCTTTTGACGATTTTGTTTGTGGATATTGCCGAAAAAATATTTTGAAAACGCTATTGACAATCCTGTCGCAAATTGCTATAATAGCCCATGCAGTCAAACAACTGCTGTGGAAAGATGGCTGAGCTGGTCTAAGGCGCACGACTGGAAATCGTGTAGGGCCCCTAAAGCCCTCGAGGGTTCGAATCCCTCTCTTTCCGCCATAAAAAAGCACCAACGACTTTGGTCGAAGGTGCTTTTTTATTTTGTTCTTGCCAAGCAAAACGCAGCCGCCCGGGAAACCTCCCGGGCGGCTGCGTTTGTATTTATTCCACCATAAAGTCGAAATCAATGCGTCCCAGCGCAACATCCGCACCGGCTACGCGGACTTTCATGGAAGTGCCAAGCATCCAGCTGCGTCCTGTCAGCGGGTCCAGCATGCTGACGCCGTCCACAACCTGTGCTTCGCCCTTGCAGAGTTGTGCCGCCGGGACAAAGCCCTCCACGGTATTTTCCAGCTCCACAAAGACACCACGAGGTGTAATGCCTGCCACCGTTCCGGTGTAGACCTCACCCAAATGTTCGTGCATATATTCTGCTTTATACAGGTCCTCTACGTCGCGCTCAATGCGTACCGCGTCCACTTCTTTCTTGCTGGACTGCTCACTGGCGCGCTGGGCAAACTCGTTGTAGTCTTTCACCATACGCTCCGAGGAGGCCCCCAGCAGCATTTCGCTGAGGATGCGGTGGATGGCCAGGTCCGGATAACGACGGATGGGGCTGGTAAAGTGGGCATAGTCCGGCAGAACCAGACCGTAATGGCCCAAAGGCTGCGGTGCATACCGGGCTTTCTGCATGCTGCGTAAAATACCCGTGTGTACCGGCGTCTGGATGGGCTGACCGCGGGTTTCGTCCAGCAGCGCCGCCAGTTCCAGTTGGGTGGGAATCGGATTTTTGAACTTGGCATTCAGACCGCAGGCAAGCAGCGTGGCGGACAGCTTCTCCATCTTTTCGGCGTCGGGCGCTTCATGGACGCGGTAAATAAACGGCACCTTGTTGGTACGCCCCGCGTTGGCGGCACACTGGTTGGCAAGCAGCATGAACTCTTCGATCATGCATTCCGACGTGCCGCGGCCGCGTTTTACGATATCCACACAGCGTCCGTTCTCATCAATGATGAGTTTTGCCTCGTCGGATTCGATCTCCATAGCGCCGCGCTTCCGGCGCAGTTCCAAACGCTTGCGGTACAGCTCATCCATAACGGGCAGTTCGGCCAGCACCTCGGCATACTTTTCTTTCAGTTCCGTCAGGTCTGCCCCTTCTTCCGGCTCCAGAAGCGCGTTGATCTCTTTATAAACGCCCTTGACCCGGCTGCGAATCACCGACTTGACAAAATGATAGCTATGAATGTTGCCTTCCTCATCCAGACGCATCAGGCAGGAGAACGCCAGCCGTTCCTCGTCGGGATTCAGGGAGCAGATGCCGTTGGACAGCTGCGTGGGCAGCATGGGAATGACCTTGTCCGCATAATAGATGCTGGTAGCACGCTCGAAGGCTTCTTCATCCAATGCGGAACCGGGACGGACATAATGGCTTACATCTGCAATGTGCACGCCCAGTTCATAGCCGCCGTCTGCCAGCTTCTGCAGGCTGATGGCGTCGTCAATATCTTTGGTTTCGGCAGAGTCGATGGTAAAGATGGGAATACCGCGCAGATCCATCCGACGGGCCGCCTCGGTCGCATCGATGGTAGCATTGTCATAAGCGTGGGCTTCCGCCAACACTTCCGGCGGGAATTCCTGCCGGACATTGCGGCCATACAGAATTGCCTTGGCACATTCCGATGCACGGTCGGAAGATCCGAATTTTTCCACGACGGCAGCGCGGTGCTCACTATGGCGCGAACCGCGATGGGTGATCAGGATACCGACCTTGTCCCCCAGGTGCACGCCCTCGCTCCCCTGCTTGGCCAGCAGGAACTTCACATCCCGGCAGCCATCCGGTTCCACAGCCAGCCGTCCGTCATCCGACAGGCAGACAGTGCCCGCAAAACGGTTGTTGGGCACTTTGACTTCCACCACTTCCCCTTCGGAAGAACCTTCCACACGGGGATGATCAAACAATTTTACATCGATTTTATCCTGCGGCATGGCGCCGTGCAGGGCGCGGCCGGGGATGAAAATATCGCCCTGGCCATCGTCACGGCTGGCAAAACCAAACCGGGCCGCCAGCTTGACCAGCGTACAGGGAATGGTGCTGGGATCGGCTGCGTTTTCGTAGGTGGCAAAGCCCGGCACGTAAGCGCCGTTGCGCAAAGACAGATCGCCGGTAGCTACCATGGCCGAAACAGTGGTGCGCAGGCGGGAATTGTCCACCTGCAAATTGTTCTGCAGTTCGCGCAGCGTCATGGGACGGCGCTTAACCGCAGAGAGAATACTTTTCTGTAAGGGTGTCATAATTACTCCTTTAATTTACGTCGCCGCACCGTCCGGTGCAGCCCTTCCCATTGCGGGCCTTGCCCGCGACTTTCCCACAAAAAACGGCCCGCCGGGGCGCATACTTACTTCAACGCGCTTGGCGGACCCTTTTGTTTTGTGATTGCTGCTTTTCTCCGATTACAGGCGGGCGCTGAGCACACAGACGATCAGTGTGACCACAAAGAATACCCCACCGCAAACCTTGGTCAGCTTGGCAAGTTTGGCATCCACGCCGCGCTCACGGCCGGCCGCCATGTGGGTGTTTTCGCCCATGATGGCCGCAGACAGGCCCTGGCCCTTCTGCTCCTGTGCGAGGGTGAAAACGATGATCAACAGCGACACTGCAATCAGAACGCAACCGAGAGCGATCTCATACCAGTTCATTGAATAGCACTCCTTTAACTTCTCATGCGGGGTATAGTATAACACAGATATGCCGATGGTGCAAGCTTTTTTTGTGATTTATTTCCATTTGGGCACCTGTCACATCAGACTGAACAAATCCACCTGACTTGTCTCGGGCAGATTTCCCAACGCGCCGACCGAGCGCAGCTTGTCAAACACAGAAGATGCCACACCGCTGGCCTGCTGCAGTTCCTCAATGGAAATATACTCCTGTCCGTGGATGGTTGCTTCTTCCAGCGCCACGGCGGCTGCTTCGCCCAGGCCGCGCAGCGCCGTAAAGGGCAGGCGCACCTTGCCGTCCTCCACCACGTATTTGCTGGCATGGCTCTTGCCCAGTTCAATGGGCAGGAACTGGCAGCCGCGCTGCAGCATCTCGTTTTCCAGCTGCAGGCTGACCAATGCGTCATCGTCCTTGGCTGTGCGTTCTTCCTTGGGGATTCGTTCATTGTCCCGCAGATGTTCTTTGGCCACGCGGACGCCGCCCACGGCAGCCTCGTAGTCAATATCGGCACCGCGTACCGTAAAGTACACGGCATAGAAAATTGCCGGATGGTAGACCTTAAACCACATCAGACGAATTGCCGCCATCAGATAGGCAACTGCGTGGGCTTTGGGGAACATATATTTGATCTTGCGGCAAGACTCGATATACCAGTCCGGAACATCATGCTCCCGCATGGCTTCTTCCCAGCCGGGTTTGAAACCACCCTTGGCCACCTTGCCTTTACGCACAGCCTCCATAATATCGAAGGCCATCTTGGGTTCCAGACCCTTGCGCAGCAGGTACAGCATGATACTGTCACGGCAGCCGATCACTTCCGCGATGGTACAGGTGCCGGAACGAATCAGTTCGTCGGCATTGTTGGTCCACACGTCGGTGCCGTGGGACAGGCCGGAGATCTGGATCAGTTCCGAGAAATTCTTGGGCTGGGCATCCAGCAGCATCTGGCGTACAAAGTTGGTGCCCATTTCCGGAATGCCGAAGGTGCCGGTTTTGGAGCCGATCTGTTCCTCGGTAACGCCAAGAGCCTCAGGGCTGGTGAGCAGGCTGTACACCTTTTCGTCGTTCATCGGCACTGAATCAATGGGGATACCGGAGTATTCCTCGAAATACTTATAGAAGGTGGGAACATCGTGCCCCAGCTCGTCCAGTTTGAGCAGGGTATCGTGCAGATACTTAAATTCGAAGTGGGTAGTCAACAGGCCGCCCTTTACGTCATCGGCAGGGTGCTGGATGGCGCAGAAGTCATAAATATCGAAAGTGTCCGGCACAACGACCATGCCGCCC
>NZ_JACJKP010000188.1 GCF_016901605.1 Gemmiger formicilis | reverse complement strand
ATGCTGTTCACATCCACGCCCACGCATTGCTGGCCCAAAAAGGCCGTCAGTTCGGGGTTGCCGCGCCCGCGCTTGTGGCCGGGCACGTCAAAGGGCACCACCCGCATGCGGCGGAAATTTTCCAGCGCCTCGTGGATCGGCGCGCGGCGCTGGTCCAGACGGGTGTGGTTTCCGTTCCCGTTCATCTTTTCCTCCGTCCCGTGGTTCCCAAAACAAAAAACGCAAGCCGTACCCCAAAAGGGTGCAGACTTGCGTTTGTATTCGCCATTTTTCGCCGCAAAGCGCCCTGTCCTCCTGATGGAATGAGGGCAAGGGCGGGGCAATTGTATGTTTGGCGTATCGTGTCCAGAGTCTATATAGCAATTCTACTTTTACTACTCTTATTGACCGTTTCACAAGTCTGCGTGCGGGCACGCAATTTCTGGTTATCAAAGGAACCAACTTATAAAATTTGAGCTTTTAACTCAATCAATAAGGCAACCCAAGTTGCCGATCGGCAGTGGACCCGGCTGTCCGTATGGCCTTAGCCCCTGATGGGCGGTCCCAGGTAAATTGCTTTGAAAAACTCCTACACGATTCGTCTTTCAAAATCGTGGTTATCGTACCACATCGTCCGAAAAATGTCAATGAAAAATTTTACAACTGCCGGTAAAATCCCCGTAAAGCGGACAGAAGCCAAAGTCCCCAAAAGCGTACCGCTTGCCGTGGGTGTACAGACACGCGACCGCCGCGGTTTTTCCTGCCCGTTTATGCTTTTTGCGGTTCTTTGCAGGCAGTTTTCACCGCAAAAAAGGGGACCATCCCCTGCGGGATGGTCCCCCTTTGCGTATCAGATCACAGGATCTCGATCTGGTTGGGCTGCTTATCCGGCAGCTTTTTGGCCTCCGCCTTGGGCAGGCTCAATTCCAGAATGCCGTCCTTGAAGCTGGCCTTCACATCCTCGGGCTTGATCTGGTCACCCACATAGAAGCTGCGGGCGCAGGAACCGGTATACCGTTCCTGACGGATGTAATGGCCGTCGCTGTCCTTCTCGTCCCGGTCCTCGTTGCGGCTGGCCGTGATGGTCAGGTAACCATTCTGCAGATCCAGCTTCACGTCCTCTTTCTTGAAGCCCGGCAGATCCACGAACATGTCGTACCCGGTCGCGGTCTCCCGCACATCGGTTTTCATCACATTAGCGCTGCGTTTGCCAAACACGCGACGCGGGTCCGCCGCCTGCATCATGCGGTCAAAGTCGCGGTCCCAATCGTTCTGGAACCAGTCATCCAACAAAGCATCGTGAAACATATAAGGAACCATCATCATAAGTCATGCCTCCTAAATTTATCGGATACCGGTGTTTTTTCCGGTGTCGTAGGTGATTTTTCCGTTCCTGGGGCGGCAGGTCTTCCGCGGGGCTTTCGCCCTGTTCCCTTGGAACGCCTTTATTATAGCACCGCAAAATTAGCACTGTCAACAGTAGAGTGCCAATGTTTACATTTCATGCAACGTTTGTTCACAAAATATGCGATTTTCCCCGGGGCTGTACAAACCACCCGGAATTTTGTATGATAAAGGCACCCTAAACATAAAGAAGGTAATGCAAATGGTGTATCAACTGATTTTCAGCCCCACCGGCGGCACTCAGGCCGTGGCAAACGCTTTGGCAGGCGGCCAGGTGATCGATCTGTGCGACCGCAGCGTGAACTTTAGCGCCGTGACCCTGACCGGGCAGGATGTAGCGGTCATCGCAGTTCCCTCCTATGGCGGCCGCGTACCGGAAATTGCCGTGGAGCGGTTGAGCAAAGTGCAGGGCGGCGGTGCCCGGGCCGTTTTGGTCTGTGTGTACGGCAACCGCGCCTACGAGGACACCCTGACCGAACTGGCAGACACTGCCCAGGCCGCCGGGTTCCGCACCGTGGCTGCCGTGGCCGCGCTGGCGGAGCATTCCATCGCCCGCAAGTATGCCGCAGGCCGCCCCGACGAAGCCGACAAAGCCGTGCTGAAGGATTTCTGGCGCAAGATCCAGGCCAAACTGGACGCCGGGGACACCACCGCCCCCGCTCTGCCCGGCAACCGGCCTTATAAAAAGCGCGGCGTGCGCAGCATCGTGCCCCAGGCCGGCAAAGACTGCACCGCCTGTGGCCGCTGTGCCGCCGTCTGCCCGGTGGGCGCCATCGACCCCGCCGCCCCGAAAGTCACCGACAACAGCAAGTGCATCAGCTGCATGCGGTGCATCGCCCAGTGCCCGGTGCACGCCCGCAGCCTGAACCCCGTGCTGGTGGCCGGGCTGGAGCTGGCCCTGAAGCCCCTGTGCTCTGCCCGCAAGGAGAACGAGCTGTTCCTGTAAGATTATACAGCACAAAAAGGAGCGTCCGCTCACGCGGACGCTCCTTTTGTATTGTGCCGGCTGCGGCAGTCTTACTCCACCCGCAGCAGGTCCTGGCCGGGTTTCACTTCGCCTTCGGCCAACGTTTTGACTGCCGTGTAGCGGTCGGTGTTGCAGACGATCAGCGGCGTGGTGACCAGGTAGCCCGCCGCCTTGATGGCGTCGATGTCAAAGCTGATGAGCAGGTCACCCTTCTTGACCTTCTGCCCATTCTTCACATGGGCGGTAAAGTGCTCCCCGTTCAGTTTGACGGTGTCGATGCCGATGTGCAGCAGCAGTTCGGCGCCGCCCTCGGTCACCAGGCTGATGGCATGGTGGGTATCAAACAGGTTATCCACGGTGGCATCCGCCGGGGCGTAGAGTTTGCCCTCGGCGGGCTCAACGGCCACGCCGTCGCCCAGCACGCCGGAGGCAAAGGCTTCATCCTTCACATCAGCCATGGCGACTACCGCACCGGCCAGATGAGCACCAAAGGTCTCGGCCGGGACAGCTTCCTTGGGGGCTTCTTCCTTCTTGGCAGGGGCAGCGGCAGGGGCTTCCACCGCCACGGGTGCATCGGAAGTCGGGCTCTCCATATAATCCACCAGATTGGACTTGATCACGGCCACCTGGGGTCCGTAGATCACCTGGATGCCGTTGCCTTTGTGCACCACACCGGAAGCACCGCTCTGGCGCAGCATGGCATCGTTGACCTTGGCGGAATCCACCACCGTCACACGCAGACGGGTGGCGCAGCAGTCCACGTCGGAGACATTGGCCTTGCCGCCCAGGCCCTGCAAAATCAGCGCCGAAACCGCATCGCTGCTCTTGGCACCGGCTGCATCGGGGCCTACGCCGGTCTTTTCTTTGAAGTCGGCACGGGTATAGAGTTTGGTTTCTTCGCCTTCGTCCTCACGGCCGGGCGTCTTGAGGTTCATCTTGGTGATCATGAAGTAGAAGGTGAAGTAGTACAGCACAAAGTAGAACACGCCCACAATGACCACCCAGATCCAGTGGGTCTTTTCGTTGCCCTGCAGGATACCGAAGAGAGTCAGGTCGATGAGGCCGCCGGAGAAGGTCATTCCCACGCCCACGTTAAAGATATGCATGAGCATGTAGGCCAGACCGGCATAGACGCAGTGGACGGCGTACATGGCAGGAGCCACAAACAGGAAGGTGAATTCCAGCGGTTCGGTAATACCGGTGAGCATGGAGGTCAGCGCCGCAGAAAGCAGCAGACCGGCTACCACCTTGCGCTTTTCGGGGCGGGCGGTACGGTACATGGCCAGCGCCGCGCCGGGCAGGCCGAAGATCATGAGCGGGAACTTACCGGCCATAAACCGGGTAGCGGCAACCGAGAATTCCACCGTATTCTTGGAAGCCAGCTCGGCAAAGAAGATGTTCTGGGCGCCCTGTACGGTCACACCATCGATGATGGCCGTACCGCCCACGCTGGTCTGCCAGAAGGGGATGTAGAACACATGATGCAGGCCGAAGGGAATCAGGGCACGCTCGATCAGGCCGTAGAGCCAGGTGCCCGCGTAACCGGAAACCAGCACCAGATTGCCCAGCATGGAGATACCGGTCTGTACCACAGGCCAGATGTAGAACATCAGGATACCTACCACCAGATAGACGGCCGTGCAGACGATGGGTACAAAACGGGTGCCACCGAAGAAGGAAAGCACCTGGGGCAGCTGGGTTTTATAGAAGCGGTTGTGCAGTGCCGCCACGCCCAGACCGACGATGATACCGCCGAAAACACCCATCTGCAGGGTGGTGATGCCCAGCATGGAGGTGGTGGTGTTGGGGGCCATGGCCTCCACACCGCCGGCGGCGTTGATCATGGCGCTGATGGCGGTGTTCATAACCAGGTAGGCAATGGCACCGGACAGCGCCGCCACTTCCTTTTCCTTTTTGGCCATACCGATGGCCACGCCCATGGCAAACAACAGGGCCAGGTTATTGAACACGGCGCTGCCGCACTGGTTCATGATATCCAGCACCGTGTAGATCATGGTGCCGGGGTGGATGACGCCGGTCAGGCCGTAGGCCTCCAGCATGGTTTCGTTGGTGAAGGAACTGCCGATGCCCAGCAGCAGACCGGCTACCGGCAGCAGGGCGATGGGCAGCATAAAGGAACGGCCCACACGCTGCAGCACCCCAAAGATCTTATCTTTCATACAATATCCTCCTTGACAAATCCAGATTCCAAATATAAAAACAACCCTACTCTATATATAAAAACAGACCCATACGACCCCGCCGGGATCCATCGGCAGAGTCATACAGGTCTAGCCTACACAACCAAAGGTGCAGTAACTATCCATTTTATTTGATTGTTGCCTGCCGTCAGGTGGAAACTTCCTGCAGGTCGCCCGCCACTCGTTTCAGATGGATGGTCAGGTAGATCAGCTCCTCCTGGGAGAGGGTCTGATGCCAGGTTTTTTCAATATATTCGGCCACGCACTGGGCGCATTTGTAATGCTGCTTGCAGTTGCGGGCGATCAGCGCACGGAACTCCGCGTCGCTCTCGTTGTCGGAATCGGTCATCATCTTGCCCTGGAACAACCGCTGGGCAAAGTAGCGCAGATGCACCACAAACCGGTGGAAGGTCAGGGATTCCCGGTCAAAAGCGCCCAGGTCCCGGTAATAGTATTCTACCACCTGGATGACCCCTTCGATCAGGCGGGTGATGTCATACATCTCGCTCATATCGGTGTTGAGCTCGGCGTTGACGATGTGCAGCGCAATGAAGGCTGCTTCGTCGGGGTTCAGCTCCACACCGCACTGTTCCCGCACCATGGCCAGGCACCGCTGGCCCAGCTGGTACTCGGTGGGATAGTAACAAAGGATACTGCCCGCCAGGGGATTTTTAAACTCGATGCCCTGGGCTTTG
>NZ_JACJKP010000187.1 GCF_016901605.1 Gemmiger formicilis | reverse complement strand
GGCCGGTTTCCATGGCCTCCCGGATCTCGGGGTTGGGGTAAGGACAGGTGGGAAAATCTCCATCCGGCTTTTCCTGTTCGGGAACAACGGTCACCTGGGTCACGCCCATCCGGTCCAGCAGCATTTTTACCGGCTCCAGACCGCTGCCGTTCAGCGGCGTGTAGACAAGCTTCAGGCGGGATACATCATTGCCCGGGCGCAGTGCCAGTACGGCGTCCACAAAGTCGGACAGGCACCGGTCGTCGATGGTCACGATGTGGCCCTCGGCAACTGCCTGGTCATAATCCGCCAGTCTGGGGCTGTCGAAGTAATCGTGGCGGCCAATGGCAGCCAGCACCTGGTCGGCTGCTTCCAGGGTGATCTGGCAGCCGTCGGCACCGTAGACCTTGTAGCCGTTGTATTTGGCGGGGTTGTGGCTGGCCGTTACGCAGATGCCCGCCCCACAGCCCAGGTACCGCACCGCCCAGGACAGGGCCGGGGTGGGTTCCAGGCGGGGATAGAGATAGGCGGTGATGCCGTTGGCAGCCAGCACCCGGGCGGCTTCCCGGCAGAACAGTTCGCCTTTGTGGCGGCTGTCATGGGCGAGGGCTACCTTTTTGGGCAGGTCGGAAGCGTTGAGGTAATCGGCCAGGCCCTGGGTGGCCCGGCGGATGGTGTACAGGTTCATCCGGTTGGTGCCGGCGCCGATGACGCCCCGCAGGCCACCGGTGCCGAACTCCAGGTCCCGATAAAAGCGGTCACTGATGGCGGCTTCGTCCCCGGCAACGGCCTTCAGTTCGGTGATAAGGTCGGCATCCTCCACGGCACGGGCAAGCCAGAGGTCCAATTCTTTCTGATACTGCATAGGGCAAAACTCCTTTTGATAGAATGATATGGCGGATCAGGAGCGGTTCAGTGCTTCCTGCAAAAAGGCGGTCAGGGCATCGGCGGCGCGGCGGTGGGACTGTACCCCGGGGTGCTGCCGGGCGCCTACGGTCTCGGGGGTGGTATCGGGCAGGGGGAAGAAGCAAACGCGGTCGTCGCCGGTTTCCCGGCGATAGCGGGCAATGGCCTGTTCCAGGGTGGGGCGCAGCTCATCCCCCAGCATGCCGTATACCCAGACCAGCAACGCCTGCGGATTGCAGCGCCGCAGCATCTGCAGGCCATCCACTACGGCCTGTTCCAGCTGCGCCCGATGTTCGGGTGTGGTGTTCTGGCCGTAGGTTTCGCCGGTCTGCGGGTCAGTCCACGGCGGGTTGTGAGAGGCTCCGGCGTCGTTGGTACCCAGGTTGATGATCACCGCGTCGGCGGGCCAGGCGACAAAATCGTTGGGCTGCTGGGCGCCCAGTTCCCGGTTGCGCGCACCCTGGGCCAAACCGCAAACCTCTTTATAATAGGAAAGCACCCGGCAATGCGGGTCATTGTCCCAGCTGGAAAGAATGCCCCAGCCGCTCTGGCTGACCAGGCGGTATTCGGCACCCAGGGCGTCGGCGGTGAACCGGGCATAATGGTTCATGGCACTGAAAAAGGCCGAGATCCAATCTTCTTCCGGCAGCGCACCGATGGCACCCTCGCCGCTGGTAATGCTGTCGCCCACAAATTCCAGCCGGTAAGAGGGAGCAGGCAGCGGTAAAAAGTCGCCGTCCGCCCAACGCAGGGCGGTAATCTGCAGCAAATGCCGTTCGTCACCGGACATGGCCTGCACATCCTTGAATACCCGCACATGTTTGGGTGTGCCCGGCGTCATGCCGCGGAAAACGCAGACCTCGCTGTGACCGGGTGCTACCGGAAAACGGCTGATCCAGGCGCCGTTGAGTTCCACGCTGATCCAGGGTTCATAGGTTTCGTAGTCGGCATTCAGTTCCAGCCACAGCTCGCTGCCGGTAAAAAGGCACTCGATCCCTGCGGCGGTATAAAACAAGGTGAGTGCATCCCCCGCATGGGTGTGGCGCCCCAGAATACGGACCTGGGGTAATTCCCAGACGGACTGTTCCATGGCAAAACCTTCCTTTCTTGTTAACTTAATTCGAAGAATTTGTTAGCTAATTTTCTTCACTGTATCACATTCGGCAAGCTGTTGCAAGAGGAAAGGAAAAATTAAGCAAATAGTACAAAAAAGTTAGCTTGACATTGACGATATCCACAGGGGCTGATATACTTTATTTAAGTAAAATTCGAAACAGAGGTGTTAGGGATGGCCAAGAGCGTACGCATGGCTGACATTGCACAGCGGCTGGGGATCAGTGTGGTATCGGTTTCCAAGGGACTTTCCGGCAAAGAAGGCGTAAGCGACGAAATGCGCGCAAAAATTCTGGCCACAGCCCAGGAGCTGGGGTACGAAATGCCGGTCAAGGCCGAAGCATCCGCCCAGCGCAGCATCAACATCGGGATTCTGGTGGCAGACCGACATTTTGACGAAAGCGCGTTCTATTCCAGCTTGTATCGTTCGCTGCTCAACCACTGCGCGCCCTTGGGGTACAACTGCATTCTGGAAATTGTACCTGCCGAGTCGGAACAGAACTGCATCATGCCCACGCTGTTGGTAAACCGGAAGGTGGATGCCCTGATCTTTATGGGGGAACTGCACCGCCGGTATATCAGTACGGTACTGCAGTACGGGCTGCCGTTCATGTTCCTGGACTTCTATGATGATACCATCGCAGGGGACAGTGTGCTGAGCGACAACACCAGCGGCGGGTATCAGATGACCGAACATCTGCTCTCCACCGGGCGGCGGCGGATCGGATTTGTGGGCAGCGTGTGTGCTACCAGTTCCATCATGGACCGCTATCTGGGTTACTGCCGGGCACTGCTGATGGCAGGCATTGAGCCGCGCCCTGACTGGCGCCTGGAGGACCGCGACAGCGACGGACGGTTGATTCAGACCAGGCTGCCCGAGGATATGCCGGAGGCGTTTGTCTGCAATTGTGACGAAGTGGCGTTCAATTTGGTGGAACTGCTGCATCGCAACGGTTATGAAGTCCCCCGGGATGTAGCGGTGACCGGGTACGATGACTACCGGTTTTCTACCATCTGCCGCCCGCAGCTGACCAGCTACCGTATTGATGTGGACGGTATGGCAGGGGCGGTGGTCAGCCAGCTGCGCCGGAAACTGAACGGTAAATCGCCGTTGGCGCCTACCACCATTGTACCGGGAGCCTTTGTACGGCGGGATTCCACCTGATTTTTCTCGTGTTTATTAACTTAAAAGCAGGCTAAAAAACTTTTTAGCCTGCTTTTTTTCATATACAAGAGATTTTTTCCGGGCAATTTGCCTAAGTGACGGGGGGCTTTTTCGCCATTTCACCAAACTTTTACTTAATATATTGACTATTTTTAACTTAAATCATATACTTAATGTGCAAGGTAAATCACGCGAAACAATTCCGTGAAAAACAGTAGTCACTGTCCGCAAGACGCACTTTTAAAAGGAGGAAAATCATGAAAAAAGCAATTGCCCTGACATTGGCAGCGGCCATGTCTGCCAGCCTGCTGGCCGGCTGTGGGAGCAGCCAGAACAGCAGCGGCTCCCAGACGGGGGAATCCGGGAGCACCCTGCCCGCCTACAACGAACTGACTGTCGGTGAGGACTATACCGACCTGAAGGCCGAGATCAAAGTCATCACCAACCGCACCGACCTGGAAGGGGACGGCACACTGGCTGGCTATGTGGCTGCATTCCAGGAAATGTACCCCAACATTACCATCACCAATGAGACCATCACCGACTATGCAAACGACATGACTACCCGCCTGACGAACCCGGACTGGGGCGATGTGTGCATGATCCCCACCACCATCCCCCTGCCGGAACTGAGCGATTACTTCTATCCCTTGTGTGATCTGAGCGCCATTGAAGATGAATATAACTTTGCTGACAACCGCGCCTACGATGGCAAGGTTTACGGCATCCCCTCCATTTGTAATGCTCAGGGCGTGGTTTACAACAAGGCTGTGTTTGAGGAAGCCGGTATCACCGAGCTGCCCACCACCCCCACCAAGTTCCTGGATGCGCTGCAGAAAATCAAGGACAACACCGACGCTATCCCCCTGTATACCAACTACGCGGCAGGCTGGACCATGACTGCTTGGGACGCCTATATCGGCGGCTCTACCGGCGACTCCAACTGGATGAACGTCACCATGCCCCAGACCCATGATCCCTTCGCCCCCGGCGTACCTACCGGCGACAGCGAGAGCGGTCCCTACGCGGTGTACAATGTGCTGTACCAGGCGGTCAAGCGCGGCCTGACCGAAGACGATCCCACTACCACCGACTGGGAAGGCAGCAAGACCATGATGAATAACGGCCAGATCGCCACCATGGTGCTGGGCAGCTGGGCTGTGGTCCAGATGCAGCAGGCTGGTCCCAACGCCGATGACATCGGTTATATGCCGTTCCCCATCAGTGTGGATGGTGTGCAGTACGCCTCCGCCGGTTCTGACTATTGCTACGGCGTCAACATCAATTCCAGCGATGATGAAAAGATTGCCTCCATGCTTTACATCAAGTGGCTGAGTGAGTCCAGCAACTTCTCCTACGATCAGGGCGGCATCCCCGTGCTGAAGAGCCAGGAATACCCCGAGACCCTCGCCGCTTTCGACGGCATTGAACTGGTTGCCGATGCACCTGCTCCCACCGACCTGGCTGATCTGGCCGCCAATGTCCAGCAGGACGCCGAACTGACACTGAACGCTGACGAAACACACGGTAAGAGAGTCGTCGAGGCTGCTATCAACGGTGACGAAACTCTGGACGACATCGTGGCTGACTGGAACGCCGCCTGGAACGACGCAGTCGACCGCAACGCCCCGCAGTAAATTCGGAATCCGCTCCGCCGGAGCGCGGAGCCAAGCCCTGCACGGCGGGCCGGCAACCGCCGGCCCGCCGTGCAGCTTTTATGTAAGGGAGGCAATATCATGAGCAAATCCACTGCGGCAGTCAAACCCCGCAAAACCTTCGGCCAATGGCTCAAAAGCATGCGCGGGCAGCAGATCGTATGCACCATTGTGTTTCTGATCCTGCCGCTTCTGCTTCTGTTCACCTTCACCTACCTGCCGTTCTTCAAGATGGTGCAGTTCAGCTTTTTCGATATGCGCTACATCGGCCGCCGTACCTTTGTGGGCCTGGAAAACTACATTGATGTTTTCACCCGCGACGACTGCTTCCAGGCGCTGCTGCTGAGCTTGTACTATATGGCAGGTTCCGTGGTACAGATGGCCCTGGCCCTTCTGTTCGCCACCATCCTCAGCTTCAAGGTCAAGGGCGGCAAGTTCTTCCGCGGCGCGTTGTACTTCC
>NZ_JACJKP010000186.1 GCF_016901605.1 Gemmiger formicilis | reverse complement strand
CTGCCACGTACAGGCGGACGGCAGTGAATCCTACGGTTGCCGGCAGCAGCGCACCGGCGCGGCCTGGGACGACCAGGTCCTGTGCACCCTGTACCGTGACAGCGAACTTCCCGGGCTGATCTTTGCCTGGCAGGTTGCCGAGGAAACAAACGGCGAGACCTGCCTGGACCTGACGCTGCGGTACGACCCCGGGAACGGCACCTTCCCCCTGGAAGAGGGGCAGACCCTGCGGCTGTATCCCATGCAATTTCCCGATGCCGACAAAACCGCCGAAAGCAAGTCCGACGGCCTGCGCTCCGGCACCGCCGACCAGCAGGCGTTTATCCGGCTGGCGGAACTGTACCTGCAGCGCCGCCGCACCGTGGACCCCGCCGCCGACGACCTGAACGGATTGCTGAAACTGTTCCGGGGCAGCGGCATTGTGGAGACCTTGATGGGCAACGGCCTGGCCCCCACCCCGGAAAACCGCGCTGCTTTAGCGGCAGCAGTGGGCATACCGGACTATACCGGCAGTGACGCCCAGGACGAACAGCTGCTGGCCGCGCTGGGCGCCCCGGAGGAGCTCACCCCGCTGCCATGAACATATCCCTTTGACAACGCAAAGGCCCTGCATCCCCCGGTTGGGAGATGCAAGGCCTTTGCGTTTGGTTCAGGTCAGATTTTCCTGCCGCTTGGCAAATTCGATCATTTTGCTGTAGGTTTCCTCGCTCAGATCGTGCTCGATCTTGCAGGCATCGTGGGAGGCCACTTCCGGGTCCACCCCCAGGGCCACAAAAAACTGAGTCAGCTTGCGGTGGCGGTCGTAGATGCGTTGGGCAATCAGCATGCCCGGTTCCTCCAGGTGGATATAGCCGTCGCCATCCACCGAGATATAGCCGTTTTCCCGCAGGTTCTTCATGGCCACGCTGACACTGGGCTTGGAAAAGCCCATGGCCACCGCAATGTCGATGGAGCGCACCGAGCCTTTCTGCTCCTGCAGCATGAGGATCTTTTCCAGATAATCTTCGGCCGATTCGTGAATGTTCATCGGCACGCCCCCCTTTCGGTACGGTAATGTATCCCTACTATACCACGCGGGAGCGCTTTTTGCAACCAAAAGCGGGGTGCCGTCATCGGCACCCCGCCCGGGAGCAAATCAGGTATGGGATTCGTGGCAGTGGCCGCCGCACCCGCCGCAATGGCCGGAGCAGCCGCCCCCGCAGGAGCATCCGCCGGAACAGCCGCCGCAGCTGCTGCAGGCACCGCCGGACTTGTGGCTTCGCCAAAGCAGCCAGCCGGTGCCCCCAAAAACCACCGCCGCTACCAGCAGCGTGGGCAGGTTGAAATTGACCGCCAGAAATTCCAGCATGTGGGGCACTCCTTTCAGATCAGGTCAGGATTTGGAGTGGATCAGCTTGCGGGTATCCACACTGACCTCGTTGACGTTTTCATATTTGTTGGGGCGTGCCAGCAGCCAGACGGCCAGCGCCAGGATGGCAGCCGCCACGACGGTGAAGAAGTTGAAGGCCACTTCGCCGGTGATGAGCCCGCCGATCTGGTAGACCACCAGGGAGGTGCAGTAGGCCAGCAGGCACATGTAGCCGATGGCCGCCGCCGTCCATTTGCCGTTGTTCATCTCCCGCTTGATGGCGCCCATGGCCGCGAAGCAGGGGGCGCACAGCAGGTTGAAGATCATGAAGCTGTAAGCCGTCAGCGCCGTGAAATGTCCGGCGATCTGGCCCCAGATCTCGTCGCCGTTCTCGGAGACTTCGCCCGCGAAGCCGAACAGCACCGCGAAGGTGGCGACCACGTTTTCCTTGGCGATGAGGCCGGTGACGGTGGCGACGGTGGAGCGCCAGTCGCCGAAGCCCAGGGGCGCGAAGATAAAGCTCACCGCGCCGCCGATGGAGGCCAGCAGGCTGGTGTTGTTATCTTCCACCATGCCGAACTGCCCGTCGGTGAAGCCGAAGCCCTGCAGGAACCACAGGATGATGGTGGACGCCAGGATGACGGTGCCCGCCCGCTTGATGAAGGACCAGCCCCGCTCCCAGGTAGCGCGCAGCACGTTGCCCCAGGCAGGCACATGGTAGGCGGGCAGCTCCATGACGAAGGGCGCCGGGTCCCCGGCAAAGAGTTTGGTTTTCTTGAGCATGATGCCCGATACAATGATGGCCGCCATGCCGATGAAGTAGGCCGAGGTGGCCACCAGGCCGGAACCGCCGAACAGCGCGCCCGCGAACAGGCCGATGATGGGCATTTTGGCGCTGCAGGGGATGAAGCAGGTGGTCATGATGGTCATGCGGCGGTCGCGCTCATTCTCGATGGTGCGGGAGGCCATAATGCCAGGCACGCCGCAGCCGGTACCCACCAGCATGGGGATGAAGCTCTTGCCCGAGAGGCCGAACTTGCGGAAGATGCGGTCCATGATGAAGGCGACGCGGGCCATGTAGCCGATATCCTCCAGGATGGAGAGCATCAGGAACAGCACCAGCATCTGGGGCACGAAGCCCAGCACGGCGCCCACGCCGGCCACGATGCCGTCGTTGATGAGGCCGATGAGCCAGTCGGCGCAGCCGATGGAAACAAGGAAACCTTCCACCGCCGGGGGCACGATCTCGCCGAAGAGCACATCGTTGGTCCAGTCGGTGGCCATGGTGCCGAAGGAGAAGCCGGTGCTGCCCATGGCGATGGTGTAGATCAGCGCCATGATGACCGCAAAGATGGGCAGCGCCAGGATGCGGTTGGTGACGATGCGGTCGATCTTGTCGGACATGGTCAGGTGCTCGGTGCGTTCCTTCTTTTTGACCGCCCGGCTGACCACCGTGTTGATGTAGGCGTAGCGCTGGTTGGTGATGATGCTCTCGGCGTCATCGTCCATCTCTTTTTCGCAGTCGGTGATGTGCAGATCCAGGTGCTTCAGCAGCGCCGGGTCCAGCCCCAGTTCTGCCTGCACCTTGTCATCCCGCTCAAACAATTTGACGGCATACCACCGCAGGAAGCGGTCATCCACCTTGCCCTGGATGGATTCCTCAATATGGGCCAGGGCGTGTTCCACACTGCCGGTAAACACATGGGGCAGTTCGCCGGCCTGGTGGTCCCGTGCCGCCGTCACGGCCAGTTCTGCCGCCTGACGGCTGCCCTCTCCTTTCAGGGCACTGATCCCGATGGCTTCGCAGCCCAGTTCCTTGCTCAGCCGTTTCAGATCGATCTTATCGCCATTTTTGCGCACCAGATCGATCATATTCACAGCCATGACCACCGGGATGCCCAGTTCGATCAGCTGGGTGGTCAGGTAAAGGTTTCGCTCGATGTTGGTGCCGTCGATGATGTTCAGAATGGCGTCGGGCTTTTCCCCTACCAGATAACCGCGGGCCACCACTTCCTCCAGCGTGTAGGGGGACAACGAATAAATACCCGGCAGGTCCTGGATGACCACATCATTGTGGCCTTTCAGCTTGCCTTCCTTCTTTTCCACCGTAACGCCGGGCCAGTTGCCCACATACTGATTGGAGCCGGTCAGATCATTGAACAGGGTGGTTTTGCCGCAGTTCGGATTGCCGGCCAGTGCGATTTTGATTGCCATGTTTCCAAATACCCCTTTCTGTGTGCCTGGGTGCAAGCGCCCGCTTATTCTACCTCGACCATGGCGGCATCTGCCTTGCGGATGCTCAGCTCATAGCCACGCACCGTCAGTTCCAGCGGATCGCCCAACGGTGCCACCTTGCGCAGATAGACCTGCGTGCCTTTGGTCAGGCCCATATCCATGATGCGCCGCCGCACAGGCCCTTCGCCGTGCAGGCGGACCACCGTAGCGGTCTGCCCTACTTTGAGTTCTTTCAAAGTGTTCATACAGTCAACCTCCCCATATCGTTGCGTCACGGGGTCATGCCCCGGGATCGTCCTGTTTCAGGCCACCAGAATCCGCATGGCCAGGGTGCGGTCCAGTGCAATGCGGCTTGCCTTTACCTGTAAAATCAGGTTTCCGCCCAGCACGCTGACCACCTCGATGCTCTCCCCCACTACAAAACCCAGTTCCGCCAGGTGCTGGCGCACCTCGTCCTTACCGGTAATTTTGCGGATGGTGACTACATCGCCCGCTTTTGCCATTGTCAACGGCATTCTTCGTCGCCTCCTTCGCCCTTCACGTTAGTATGCGCTAACCTCAAGGTGAAAACTATGCGGCCGGCTATATGCCTGCCGCTCCTGGTACACCCAAAAAGTTAGTTACAGCTAATTTTAATCCCCATAAAACCGCACAGAACAACGGGAATCTGTCTGTGCGGTGCAGGTTTGGGAAATAAGGGTGGGACCCTCTCTGTCTGGTGTAGTTAGTTTTATCTAACGCAGATACTATACCACGCTGCGGGCCGTTTGTCAACGCCCCCGGACCATTTTTTTGCAACAAAAAAGAGAGGGGATTGCGCCCCTCTCTCACCGGTTCAACGCCGGATCAGTAGTTGCTGCTCTTCAGCTCAAAGTAAGCCTGCGGATGCGCGCACACCGGGCACTTGACCGGCGCATGCTGGCCGATATAGATGTAACCGCAGTTACGGCACTGCCAGACCTGCTCGGTCTCGCGGGCAAATACCTTGCCGGCCTCGATGTTGGCGGCCAGGGCCTTGTAGCGCTCCTCGTGCTCCTTCTCGATGGAGGCGACCATGGTGAACAGCGCGGCGATCTGGTCGAAACCTTCCTCTTTGGCCTCGGCAGCCATGCGCGGATACATGGAGGTGTGCTCCTCATTCTCACCGGCGGCGGCCATCTTCAGGCAGGTCAGGGTGTCGGGAATTTCGCCGCCCTCCATCAGGAGCTTGAACCAGATCTTGGCATGCTCTTTCTCGTTGTTGGCGGTCTCGTTGAAGATCGCGGAGATCTGCTCAAAGCCTTCCTTCTTGGCCTTGGATGCGAAATAGGTGTACTTATTGCGGGCCTGGCTCTCACCGGCGAAAGCTTCCCACAAATTCTTCTCAGTCTTGCTGCCCTTGAATTCCATAACGCGTACCTCCGTTTGTGTATTGTTTGTTCTGTTTTTTCAAGAACTTGTCTTGCTTTGGCTTCATTATATCATATTATTTTATCTTGTCAACCCTATTTTTAAGAATTATTCTCATTATTTATTTTCATGACTGTTGACAAATTTTCTTGAATCGTGTATCCTATATTTTAAGATAGATTCTTATTTAGGAAGGAGGCTTGCCTATGACCCGCCAACGCGCGCTGATTTTGGACATCATGCGCCAGCAGCGTCCCCTGCACCTGACCGCCGACGAGATCTTTTGCCATGCACGGCAGCAAATGCCGCACATTGCACGCGGTACCGTGTACCGCAATCTGAAAATGATGGAGCGTGACGGGGAAGTTGCCCACCTGGAAATGGCCGGCGGCCCGGACCGCTACGACTGTA
>NZ_JACJKP010000185.1 GCF_016901605.1 Gemmiger formicilis | reverse complement strand
TCTTCTTCATGAACTTGTCGCCGTAGGTGTAGGCGATGCCGCGCTTGGTGGAACCAAACTGTGCGCCCGTTTTGGACAGGCGCTCTTCTTCAAGACCATCCTGAGCCACATGGAAGGGCATGGTGATGGTGGCGCGGTCAGAAATTTTGAGGTTTGCGGGGGTGATCTGGATGCCCTTTTCGGTCAGGGATGCGATCTCCTTTTCGAGATGCTCCGGGTCAATGACCATGCCGCCGCCCATAACGCAGACGACCTCGGGACGCAGAATGCCGGAGGGGATCAGGTTCAGGATGAACTTTCCCCGCTCATTCTTGACGGTGTGGCCGGCATTGTCGCCGCCCTGATAGCGCGCAACGATGTCGTAGTCCTGGCTGAGCAGGTCTACCATACGGCCTTTGCCTTCGTCGCCCCAGTTAATACCGGTGATTGCAGTAAGCATAGTTTCTACCTCTTTTGCAGATTCATTCGGCATTTCAGCCTTTTCCGGTATTCCCGGGATCCGCTGCCGTTATGTATTATACCACACCCAAGACCGGATTTCCATACCTGTTTTGCACAGGATTTGGATTTTCCTGTCATCCCCTGCCGGTTTTTCCTCTTGATTTTGCCGCGGCAAGACTTTACAATAGAAACAATTCCGATGAAAAATCCATGCGGGCCAGACGCCCTACATAGAAGGAGCGTAAAAGTATGAGCGATCAAAAGTATTCCATCAACACCCTGTGCGTACAGGGCGGTTACCACCCCGGCAACGGCGAACCCCGCCAGATTCCCATTGTACAGAGCACCACTTTCAAATATGACAGCTCTGACGAAATGGGAAAGCTGTTTGATCTGGAAGCCAGCGGTTATTTCTATTCCCGTCTGCAGAACCCCACCTGCGACACCGTCGCCGCCAAAATCACCGAACTGGAAGGCGGTACCGCCGGTATGCTGACTAGCTCCGGCCAGGCGGCCAACTTCTTCGCACTGTTCAACCTGTGCAACGCCGGTGATCATATTGTGTCCTCCAGTTCCATCTACGGCGGCACCTTCAACCTGATTGCCGTTACCATGGCAAAGATGGGCATTACCGCCACCTTTGTTTCCCCCGACTGCACCGAGGAGGAGCTGGACGCCGCTTTCACGCCCAACACCAAGGCTGTCTTTGGCGAGACCATTGCCAACCCCGCTCTTACGGTACTGGACATTGAAAAGTTTGCCGCTGCGGCCCATCGCCATGGCGTACCGCTGGTCGTGGACAACACCTTTGCCACCCCCGTAAACTGCCGCCCGCTGGAATGGGGCGCCGACATCGTGACCCATTCCACCACCAAGTACATGGACGGACACGGCGGCTGCGTAGGCGGTGCCATCGTGGACGGTGGCAAGTTTGACTGGATGGCGCATGCCGACAAGTTCCCCGGCCTGACCACGCCGGACGACAGCTACCATGGCATCACCTATGCCGAGCGTTTCGGCAAGGAAGGCGCCTTCATTACCAAAGCAACCGCCCAACTGATGCGTGACCTTGGCTGCGTCCAGAGCCCCATGAGCGCTTATATGCTGAATCTGGGTCTGGAAAGCCTGCATGTACGCATGGCCCGCCATTGCGAAAACGGCCAGGCCGTGGCAGAGTTCCTGGCATCCCACCCGAAGATTGCTTACGTTAATTACTGCGGCCTGCCCGGCGACAAGTACCATGCCCTGGCCGAGAAATACCTGCCCAACGGTTCCTGCGGCGTTGTGAGCTTTGGCGTTAAAGGTGGCCGTGAAGCCGCCGCCAACTTTATGGCGCACCTGAAGGTGGCCGCCATCGAAACCCATGTAGCCGATGCCCGCACCTGCTGCCTGCATCCCGCCAGCAGCACGCACCGTCAGATGAACGACGAGCAGCTGATTGCCGCCGGCGTGCAGCCTGATCTGGTCCGCATGAGCTGCGGTCTGGAAGACAAGCGCGACCTCATCGCCGATATTGAGCAGGCACTGGCGCAGATCTGAGCGCCCGTTCCCAATTTGAAACACGGAGCAAGATTATGCCTCTGATTATTCCCAAAGAATTGCCCGCCTATGACGCACTCTCGCAGGAGAATGTTTTTGTCATGCACCGGGAACGCGCACAAAGCCAGAACATCCGGCCGCTGCGTATTCTGATTCTCAACCTGATGCCCACTAAAATCGTGACCGAAACCCAGCTGGCCCGGCTGTTGGCCAACAGCCCGCTGCAGGTGCAGATCACCCTGCTGCAAACGGCCACCCACGATACCTCCCATACTTCGCCGGAACACATGAAGGCTTTTTACAAGACCTTTGACGAAGTGAAACATGAGCGGTTCGACGGCATGATCATCACCGGCGCCCCCATTGAGGATCTGGATTACCCCGACGTGGATTACTGGGATGAGCTGTGCGAAATCATGGATTACACCAAGGAGAATGTGTACTCCACCATTCACCTTTGCTGGGGTGCCCTGGCCGGTTTATATTATCATTTCGGAATCCCCAAAGTCCATCTGCCGCAAAAGATGTTCGGCGTTTTTGAGCACCGGGTAACCCGCCCGTCCAATCCCCTGGTACGCGGGTTTGACGAAGTGTTTTACGCCCCCCACAGCCGCTGGGCCGGACTGGACCGGGCCGCCATCGACGCCTGCCCCGAGCTGCGGGTCCTGGCTGAGAGCGATATTGCCGGTCCCATGCTGCTTTCCACCGATTCCGGGCGACAGATTTTTGTCATCGGTCACCCCGAATATGACAAGTACACGCTGGATGCCGAGTACAAGCGGGATGTTGCCGCAGGCAAGCCGATTCACATTCCCTGCAACTACTATCCGCAGGACGATCCCAGCCGCGATCCGCTCTTCCGCTGGCGCGCCCACGGGTATCTTTTGTACACCAACTGGCTCAACTACTATGTGTATCAGGACACCCCCTATGACCTGAGCCAGCTTGAGGCCCTGAAAAAGTAAGGAGTTTCCTCATGGCCAAAATCAGCGCCTGCATTGTGGCGTACTGTGATTACGACGAAGTCTGCGCCGCCGTGCGCAGCATTCTGCACTACACCGCAGCCCCGGATTTTGTTCTGTATGTGGTGGATAACGGCAGTCCCGATGGCTGCGGCCAAAAACTGGCTGCAACAGACTTCGGGGATGCGCGGGTATCGGTCGTGCCCCTGGCGGAAAACGTCGGGTTCGGCAAAGGACACAACAGCGTGCTGGACCGCCTGGAAAGCGACGTACACTTTATCCTGAACCCCGATATCCTGCTGACCGAAAGTATACTGGAGCCCATGGCCGACTGGCTGCTGGCTACCCCCGGCGCCGCCATGGCCACCCCTCAGCTGCATTATCCCGACGGACGCCTGCAGCACCTGCCCCGCCGCAAACCGACGCCCTGGCTGCTGCTGGCCCGCCAGCTGGCGCCCCGGCTGGGCGGCGGATTCCGCAAAGCGGACGACCACTACACCATGCAGGATGAGGACCTGACAAAGCCGCGCCTTATTGAGTTTTGTACCGGCAGCTTTATGGCGGTCCGCACCGATGTACTGAAAAAAATCGGTGGTTTTGATCCGGAGTACTTCATGTACGTGGAGGATGCCGACCTGACCCAGAAAGTTCTGCAAGAAGGTGAAGTCTGGCTTGTCCCGCAGTTTTCGGCTGTGCATGCGTGGCACCGTGCCCCCATGCGGGATGCAGGCAAGTTCAAAATGCAGCTGGTAAGTATGGGCCGCTATTTCAAAAAATGGGGATGCGGAAAAGGCCGCGTCTGAGGGTTGACAACCCATCCCGAATATGCTAGAGTAACCATATCAGGCTGCTGACCGACGGATTTGTGGGTGTAACCACAGGGAAGGCAGCTGTAGTTAAAAGCCGACCGTCTGGGCTGCATACACTGAACCGGTGTGTGCAGCCCTTTGTTTTTACCACACAGGAGGAATTGCGTATGTTGAGCGATATCGAAATTGCACAAGCTGCCGAAATGAAGCCCATTACCGAGGTTGCGGCAAAGCTGGGCCTGCAGGGGCAGAGCGTTATCCCCTATGGTCACTACAAAGCCAAAATCGACCATAAGCTGGCCAAGGGAGACGGTCCCGAGGGCAAGCTGATTCTGGTTACCGCCATCAGCCCCACCCCTGCAGGCGAGGGCAAAACCACCACCAGCGTGGGACTGGCAGATGCTATGAACGCCTTGGGCAAAAAGACCATGCTCTGCCTGCGTGAACCCTCCCTGGGCCCCGTGTTCGGCATCAAGGGCGGCGCAGCCGGCGGCGGTTACGCCCAGGTTGTGCCCATGGAAGATATCAACCTCCATTTCACCGGTGACATCCACGCCATCGGCACCGCCAACAACCTTCTGGCTGCCATGATCGACAACTCCATCCAGCAGGGCAACCCGCTGAACATCGACCCTCGCCGCATCACCTGGAAGCGCTGCATGGATATGAACGACCGCCAGCTGCGTTTCATCGTGGACGGCCTGGGTGGCAAGGTCAACGGCACGCCCCGGGAAGACGGCTTTGACATTACCGTTGCCAGCGAAGTTATGGCCATCTTCTGCCTGGCCACCGACCTGGAAGACCTGAAGGCACGGTTGTCCCGCATTGTCTGCGCCTACACCTACGACGGCAAACCGGTCACTGCCGGGCAGATCGGCGCAGCCGGCGCCATGACTGCGTTGCTGAAAGACGCCCTGGACCCCAACCTGGTCCAGACCCTGGAGCATAACCCCGCCATCATTCACGGCGGTCCCTTTGCCAATATCGCCCACGGCTGCAACAGCGTGATTGCTACCAAGCTCAGCCTGAAACTGGCCGACTACGTCGTGACCGAAGCCGGCTTCGGTGCTGACCTGGGCGCAGAGAAGTTCCTGGACATCAAGTGCCGTTACGCCGGTCTGAACCCGGCTGCTGTTGTGCTGGTAGCTACCGTGCGCGCCCTGAAATCTCACGGTGGCGTGGCCAAAGCTGATCTGAGCAAGCCCAATGTCGAGGCTGTCAAAGCCGGTTCGGTGAACCTGGCCCGCCACATTGAGAATATGCGCAACTTCGGCCTGCCTGTCTGCGTCGCCATCAATGCCTTCCCCACCGACACCAAGGAAGAGATGGATGCCATCTACGCAGTGTGCCAGGAGGCCGGTGTCCCCTGCGCCCTCTCCGAAGTATTTGCCAAGGGCGGCGAAGGCGGCAAAGCACTGGCCGAAACCGTTCTGTCCATTCTGGATGACAGTGCCCGTGTCCAGTACACCTATGATTTGAGCGCTTCCCTGCCCGAAAAGATCGAAGCCGTGGCTAAGAAGATCTACCGTGCCGGTGGCGTTTCCTACAGCGCGGCCGCCCAGAAGACGCTGGATGAGCTGACCGCCATGGGATACGGCAACCTGCCCGTCTGCATTGCCAAGACGCAGTATTCCTTCAGCGATAACGCCAAGCTGATTGCTGCACCGGAAGGTTTCACCCTCAACGTGCGGGAAGTTCGTCTCTCTGCCGGTGCCGGTTTCGTGGTAGTGGTCTGCGGCAGTATCATGACCATGCCCGGCCTG
>NZ_JACJKP010000184.1 GCF_016901605.1 Gemmiger formicilis | reverse complement strand
TTCATGGCCATAGGGATGTTCCTCATCGGATGCCTTTTTGGACACCTTCACACCGATCCAGGCAATCAGTGTTGTGAGTACATCCGAGAAGGAGTGGATGGCATCGGAAATCATGGCGCTGGAATGGCCGGTGATTCCGGCAAACAGTTTGAAACCGGAAAGGACCGCGTTGCCAATGACGCTGACCAGCGACAGTTTGCGGATGACCAATGCCTCGTTGATGGGGTCTGTTTTGGGTTGGGTTGCCATACAAGAAAACCTCCTGTTGTGACCGGGGCAAAGGCCCCGGCGGTGTGATTGCTCTTGTGTGCACCCTGTTCGAGAACGGTAGTTCCCAGGTCCCAAAAAGTATAGAAAAAGGCACCTGTGGAACATACAACTGTCCCACAGATGCCGTTGCCTTCATCTGCTGCCGCCGCGGCGGCCCGGCCCCATGCCCTCGTCGGGGGCATCGCCTGCTCAGTTTGTACTGGAGATCTCGCACCCCGGTTGGGGGATGTAATGCAGTGCAAAGAGTTCTAGTATTATATCCCATCCTATGCCGCTCGTCAAGAAAAATTTCTTCGGGCGTCGGTCAGTTGTAAAATTTGCGGATTTGGCGGTATATTGCCGAAAAAGAGTAGTAAAGGGCATATCCTGCCCTTGCGGGCGGTATCTCCGGCTGGTATACTGGAATTACGACGCGGAAGGCGGCCAACCCTGCCCGCTTCTGTGAGACTGGCCTTGAAAAAGGAAAGGAGGAACCCTTGATGATTTGTCCCCGTTGCGGAAAACCTGCCGAAGAAGGCATGAACCATTGCCCCTATTGCGGTGCCCCGCTGCAGCAAGACTCGCAGCAGGCATCAACACCCCGTTACACGGCGGCCCCCACACCCGGCCCGGCCCCGGCCGGCAACTCCGCAGAACCGCCGGTGATCCAACTGATGCGCCGGATGGCCCGCTCGCCCTATTTTCTGGTGCCGGCTATCGGCTTTACCTGTATGGTGGCATTCAACCTGGCGGCAGGTCTGTTCAATGCGTCCCCGGCCGTGTTAGAGAGTTATTTAGCCCCGCTGTACGCCTACAGTAACGATGCACAGATGGCATCCATTGCCGATACCCTTTCTGTTGTGCTTACGGCATCCGCCGGCGGCGCACTGCTGGGGCAGATCCCCGCCATTTTGGTGGCGGTGAGCATCTGGATGATGTACGCCACAGCGGTGAATGAATCAGGCAAACCTCTCCAGACGGCCGGACTCGCCATCATCCGGGTGCTTCAGATCATCAGTCTGGTGCTGGTCTGTCTGACGGCACTGCTGATCGTAGTGATTTTTGGCCTTGTATTCGTGGGGCTCGGTCAGTTTGATGATGCGGGGGCGGCAATGGCCGTGATGGCCGTGGTGCTGGTGCTCATAGCCGTGATCTTCGCGCTGGATATTGTCTACTATGTCAAACTTGTGGGGTTGCTGAACAATTTGCGCCAGACGATCTGGACGGGTACGCCCCAGGGTAAGATCTCCAGTTATGTGGCGGTATTGTCTATTCTGGGCGGTGTGGTTTCGCTGGGTACCTTCCTGACGGGCAATGTGTTCAGCGGCCTGGCCGGTGTAGCCAGTGCCGTGTCGGGCATCGGGTTCGGTATCTTCCTGTTCCAGTACCGGGATCAGCTCCGGGCGCTGGAACCCCAGAATACGGCAATGCCCGGCGCCTATTCTTACGAGTACCGGTCCTGAACCGGCAATACCCGATATGATCCCTGAAACAGAATAAAACAGCAAATGCCCTGTTCCGTTCATCGTGCGGAACAGGGCGTTTTTATGGAAGAAATGCTTACAGAATGTCGATGTGTTCGCCGTTCAGGGCTTTGTTCATGCTGCGCACGGCGCAGAACTTGCCGCACATGGAGCAGGTGTCGTCATGCTCGGGGGAACGGTCCGCCCGGATGGCCTTGGCGGTCTCGGGGTCCAGGGCGCAGGCCCACTGGGCTTCCCAGTCCAGGGCACGGCGGGCATCGCCCATCTTGTCGTCGATCTCCCGGGCGCCGCGCACACCTTTGGCGATGTCGGCGGCATGGGCGGCGATCTTGCTGGCGATGATGCCCTGCTTGACGTCCTCCAGGTTGGGCAGGGCCAGGTGTTCGGCGGGGGTCACATAGCACAGGAAGGCCGCACCGTTCATGGCGGCAATGGCACCGCCGATGGCTGCCGTGATGTGGTCGTAACCGGGGGCAATGTCGGTGACCAGGGGGCCCAGCACATAGAAGGGGGCGCCCATGCAGATGGTCTGCTGCACCTTCATGTTGGCGGCGATCTGGTCCATGGGCACATGGCCGGGGCCTTCCACCATCACCTGCACATCCTTCTCCCAGGCGCGCTTGGTCAGCTCGCCCAGCCGTACCAGCTCCTCGATCTGGCAGACGTCGGTGGCGTCGGCCAGGCAGCCGGGGCGGCAGGCGTCGCCCAGGGAGATGGTTACGTCGTATTCCCGGCAGATGTCGAGAATTTCGTCATAGTATTCGTAGAAGGGATTTTCCTCCCCGGTCATGCACATCCAGGCAAACACCAGCGACCCGCCCCGGGACACAATGTTCATCTTCCGTTTGTGCTTGCGGATCTGATCAATGGTCTTGCGGGTGATACCGCAGTGCAGTGTCACAAAGTCCACGCCGTCCTGGGCATGCAGCCGCACCACGTCAATGAAGTCCTTGGCGGTCAGGGTGTCCAGGTCCCGCTGATAGTGGATGACGCTGTCATACACCGGCACGGTGCCGATCATGGCCGGGCACTCGTGGGTCAGTTTCTGGCGGAAGGGCTGGGTATTGCCGTGGCTGGACAGGTCCATGATGGCTTCGCCGCCCATTTTTACCGCGGAGAGTACCTTCTGCATCTCCACGTTGTAGTCCTTGCAGTCCCGGGAAACGCCCAGATTCACGTTGATCTTGGTGCGCAGCATGGAGCCAACGCCCTCGGGGTCCAGGCAGGTGTGGTTTTTGTTGGCGGGAATCACCACCTTGCCACTGGCTACCAGCGGCAGCAGTTCCTCCACGGTCATCCGTTCCTTTTTGGCAACGATCTCCAGCTGCGGGGTCACGATGCCCTTGCGTGCCGCCTCCATCTGGGTGGCATAGTTCCGTTCGCTCATGGTGTGTTTGCTCCTTTGTTTTGGTATTCAGTCCGCTTCTTCGGCGTAACGTCCCGTCAGGGTCCAGGCGTGGTTCATGGGGCCGCTTCCTTTTCCAAGGTCCAGCCCGGCGGCAAGCGCGCCCGAAAGATAGTCCTTCGCCCGCTGTACAGACTCAGGCAGGGCAAAGCCCTTGGCCAGGTTGGCCGCTATGGCGCTGGACAGGGTACAGCCGGTACCGTGGGTGTTGGTGGTGGCAATGCGTTTGCCGGTAAACCACCGGGCGCCGCTGCCGTCCAGCAGCAGGTCGTTGGCATCGTTGATGCAGTGGCCGCCTTTCAGCAGCACGGCACAGCCGTACCGGTCACGGATGACACGGGCGGCGGACTCCATGGTTTCGGGGCTGTCGATGGTGCACGCCGCCAGCAGTTCCGCTTCGGGGATGTTGGGGGTCACCACTTCGGCCAGGGGCAAAAGCTCCCGGGTCAGGGTCTCCACCGCTTCGGGGCGGATGAGCCGCGCACCGCTGGTGGCCACCATGACGGGGTCCACCACGATGTGCACGGCTTGGTAAAACCGCAGCCGTTCCGCGATGGTTTCGATCAACGCGGGGGAGGAGACCATCCCGATCTTCACGGCGTCAGGCCGGATGTCGGTAAATACCGCGTCCAGCTGCTGGGCCAGAAATTCGGGGCTTACTTCGGAAATTGCAGTCACGCCGGTGGTGTTTTGTGCCGTCAAAGCGGTGATGGCGGTCATTCCGTAGACGCCGTTCATCGTCATGGCTTTGAGATCGGCCTGAATACCGGCGCCTGCGCTGGAATCGCTTCCGGCGATGGATAATGCTGTTCTCATACAAATACCTCGCATTACTTTTGTAAGGCGGCAGAGAGTGGTGCCCCCGGTCTGCCGCCTGCCGGTTCCCGGCGGTGAACCGACGATGGTGTTATGGGTTCAATGAGATTGGGTCATGGCGTCCGAAAGGGCGCGCAGTTCCCGGCAGGCAGCGGTGATATCCGCGGCCGCAAAAATACCGGAAACCACCGCTACCCCGGCAACGCCGGTGCCGGCCAGCTGCGGCAGGTTGGTCCTGCTGATGCCGCCGATGGCCACCACGGGGATGGGCACGGCGTCGCAGATGGCCCGCAAGGTTTCATGGGAGAGGGGCGTTACGTTGGTCTTGGTGGTGCTGCCGAATACCGCGCCCGCTCCCAGGTAGTCGGCGCCGCCCTCATAGGCGCGTCGGGCTTCCTCCGGGTTGTGGGCAGATACGCCCACGATCATCCGGTCACCCACCCGGCGGCGTACCTCCGCCACCGGAAGGTCGTCCTGCCCTACGTGTACGCCGTCGGCACCGCAGGCCAGGGCTACCTCCAGGTCATCGTTGATGATCAGCGGTACGCCGTAGCGGCGGCAAAGGTCACTCATGTTTTGGCCCAGGCGGATAAACTGCTCCCGGTCCAGTTGTTTTTCCCGCAGCTGCACACAGGTGGCGCCGCCCTGCAGGGCCGCTTCCACCTGCTGCTCCAGTGTCTGGCCGCGCAGCCAGCTGCGGTCGGTCACAGCGTAGAGCCGCAGACAGTTTTTATCGAATTTCATAGCGCGCTCCTTTCTCCAGTTGTTCGGGGGTCAGCCGGCAGACCGCATCCAGAATATAGGTGCGCAGGCTGCCGTTGCCGTCGGCGGGGCCCAGGCGCTGGTGGGCGATCTCTCCGCACAGGCCCATGGCGCAGACGGCGGCGGCTGCGGCTTCCAGCGGGCAGTCGGGGTTGGCTGCCGCAAAGGCCCCCGCCAGGCAGGAAAGCTGGCATCCCGTGCCGGTGACCAGCCCCATCATGGGGTGGCCGTTGCGGATGCAGAAAACCTGCTGCCCGTCGCTCACGAGATCCACCGCGCCGCTCATGGCTGCCACGGCACCGGTACGGCGGGCAAAGTCCCGCACCAGCGCGCAGCAGCCTTCCAGATTGTCCCGCGTGACCGTTTGGGCGGCATCCACGCCGTGGGCACCGCCGTGGCCCCGGGCCAGGGCTTCCATCTCGGAAAGATTGCCCCGGATGACGGTGAACCGGACTTCCCGCAGCAGCTGCAGGGCGGTTTCGGTGCGCAGGCGGGAGGCCCCGGCTCCTACCGGGTCCAGCACCACGGGAATGCCCCGTGCGTTGGCGGTTTTGCCGCAGGCTACCATGGCCGGGATGGTACCCCGGTGCAGGGTGCCCAGGTTCAGCACCAGCCCGGCGGCATGGGCGGTGATCTCCGGTGCTTCATCGGGGTCATCGGCCATAATGGGGGAGGCCCCGCAGGCCAGCAGCAGGTTGGCGCAGTCGTTGGCGGTCACATAGTTGGTAATGGCGTGGACCAGCGGCCGCCGGTTCCGCAGATTCTGGAGCAGGGGTGCAAACATAGGCGTTTCCTTTTAGTGAGAAAGAGTTTTCTGCATCCGGTTCAAAGCGCCGGTGCTGCGCAGAGCGTAAACCA
>NZ_JACJKP010000183.1 GCF_016901605.1 Gemmiger formicilis | reverse complement strand
TGCCAGACCAGCTTTATTCTAGCACAGGAGGTTCTTTCTCTTCACTAAAGTATTTTTTATCCACCCCCAGTTGAACTGGGGGTTTTATCATGCCTATTCGGCGCCAATAAAAAACCCCCGCACATTGCCCAATTGGGAATGTACGGGGGTTTTGGCGATTAGATATAAACCTCCACGGTCAAATCATGCCATTTTGACGGTTTTATGCCGTATCCATGGGATTTATAGAAGGTTTGTGCTTCATCAAATCCAATGGTGAATGACAGAACTCTTACTTGCGGGGGTTCTTGATAGCAGCCTGTCCTGTGCCAATCCCGCCGCCGAAATGTCCCCATTCAGCCGACCGTTTCTGTTGATCAGAAAGGTTTGGCGGGAAGCCCCGGGGGGCGGCCAGGCCCCCCGGTATAAATTGCTTTCCAATGTAATGCGCGGATATTCCTTCCGCCCGTTGACCTCGCAGACCAGCGTCTGGGGTTCGGGCGCCAGATCCAACACCCAGGCGAACCGCGTGTCGTCGATGGGTGTGATGCGGCGGACAAAGTTCTGGATGAACCACTCGCTCACCATACCGTCGGTGAAATCCACCGCCTCGCAGAGGCTGGCCTCAATGGCGTCCATGTCCAGCGCCTTGTGGTCTCCCTGCTTGGCCAGCAGTTCCGCCTTCTCCTTGTTGACCCGCTGCTGCTGGGCGCCGATCTCGTT
This sequence comes from Gemmiger formicilis, assembly GCF_016901605.1. GTDB lineage: Bacteria > Bacillota > Clostridia > Oscillospirales > Ruminococcaceae > Gemmiger > Gemmiger formicilis_B. Next base: position 4,911 of record NZ_JACJKP010000183.1, on the reverse strand, counting down.
GCTCTGCTCCACAAACTGGCTCAGAGTGATCTGGTTGGATGCCTTCATCATGATCAGGTTGTCCAACCGTTGGTTCAGGGCGTCCATGCGCTTGTCCAGTGCCTTCAGCTTGTCCGGGTCGGCGCTTTCCTCCCGGTAGCAGGCGTTGAGCATCCGGCAGGCTTCCAGCACTGCCTCCCGCCGGTTGCCCCACACGGTCTCGAAGATTTTCCGGGCCATCAGTTCCAGCTTCCATTCGGGGAAGGCTTTCAGTTCACAGATGCCCTCAGGCAGGCCGTGCTTTTTCAGATACAGGGCGGATTGCTTCTTGTGTCGGTAGCACTCAAAGCCATAGACCTGAGTGCCGTCCGCCTTGGTGTTCCACAGATACCGCCGCAGCTTGGAACCGCAGTGGCACACCAGCTTGGTGACCCAGACGTTCTTGGCTACAGTGCCGCCGTACTTGCGGGGCTTGCCGTTCTCGTCCAGCAGGTTCCGTTGGCGGCTTTTGCGGATGTCGTTGCACCGGTGCCAGAGTTCCTCGTCGATGATGGGGGTGAAGTTTCCCTTTTTCAGGATGTAGGTTTCCTCGTCGTTGTTCTTCTCCCGGGTGTGGTCCAGCAGGTCGGTGGTCCGGGTGCGGTTGTAGACGCAGTAGCCCATGTAGGTGGGGTTGCGCAGGATGCGGGTGATCTTGCTGGAATCCCATTTCATGTGCCCGCCGCCATCCTTGCGGCCTTTTGCGATCAGGGCCTTGGCTACCTTGCCCAGCCCGTCGCCGGTGGCGTACTGTTCAAAGATCATCCGCACCGTCTCGGCCTGTTCCTCGTTGATGACGTAGGTGTTGTGGGCCTTGTCCAGATCGTAGCCCAGGATGTTGCCGTTGCCGAAAAGCACCCCTTTCTCCCGGCTCATCTGGATGCCGGCCCGCACCCGCTCGCTGGTCTTGCGGCTTTCCTCCTGGGCCATGGTGGCCATGATGGTGAGCCGCAGCTCACCTTCGTTGTCCATGGTCCAGATGCTGTCCGCGGCAAAGTAGACCTCCACCCCCAGCTTGCTCAGCTTCCGGGTGTAGAACAGCGTGTCCATCGTGTTGCGGGCGAAGCGGCAGACCTCGCGGGTGACGATCAGGTCAAATTTGCCGCTCTGTGCATCCTCGATCATCTGCATGAAAGAAGGGCGCTTGGTAGCCTGGGTACCGGTGATGCCCTCGTCCACATACTGGCCCACCACCTCCCAGTTGGGGTTCTTGGCCGCCAGTTCCTGATACCAGTCCATCTGATTGTCCAACGCCGATACCTGGGCTTCGTGTTCGGTGGAAACCCGCCCGTAAAACACCACGCGGCGGGGGCGGTTCCGGTATTCCTGTAAAAAGCTCATAGGATCAACCTCCTTTGGTGTACGCTCATTGTAGCGTATTGGTTTTTGTTTGAGAAATGTACAAATGGGTATTCTTCAACGCCGCTTCTTTTTCTTTTTGGCCGGGGCAAGCGGCACTGCCGGGACCGGCGGATAGGTAGCCAGCACATTGTCGTAGGTGGCCTTGTTGATCTTGCCCTCCTCGTACAGCCGCTGAATCAGTTTGTGGGCAATGTAGCGGGAATCAATCTGCAAACCCTCCATAGGGATTTACCTCCTCTCCGTTGGGTGTGTTGGGTGTAAAGGGCGAAAATGTCCGGGGCAGCATGGCCCCCTGCATGAGCAGCACCGTGCTGTTCAGCAGCTGAAGCGTGTAGTCCAGCTGCTCCCGGCTTTCGTCGGTGGACTGGTTGCCTGCCAGCTCTTTCAGCTGGGTTTCCATCCACTGCATCTGCCGCAGCAACAGCCGGTAATCGGCGGGCGGCAGCGCCGTGGGCGTCTTGTGGATGATGAGCAGACGAAGATACTGCTCCCGGGACAGCCCGGTGAGGGCCACATTGTCGTTGAGCCGTGCCAGCTCTCCCTCGGTCAGACGGACCTTCACTTCTTTGGTCCGCTGTTTGGTTTTGTTTTTCATGGGTTCTCCTTTTGGTTCATTCGGTTGGGTAAGTATGCAACAACGCAAGGGACAGCGGCGGCGCGCCCTTTTGCATGGTTGCCTTGGTTCATGCGTTCAGCTGCCAGTACCATTTATCGCCCTTGCGGACACTGCGGATATTCAGCCTGCCTTTGACCAGATTCACCGTCCGGTCCTGGATACCTTTGTTCTTGAAATGCTGGATGATCTCCTGATTGGATACCGGCCCCTTTTCCAGCAGCCGGGGCAGTTCTTCCTCCACCTGCTGTTGCTTGGTGGGGGCTTCCGTCAGACTATCGCAGCCGTTCAAAAGGGATTCCGCGTCCTCGTCCAGCTGCCGCAGCCATTCCACATGGTCGCTCAGCTCAAACAGCATCGCCGGACCGGCAGCGGCCAGATTGCTTTTTACAGGTACCAGCACCCGCTGTGTGGGCGAACGCTGGTACCGTGTCACAGTCAGAATGGACCGCACGGCACCGGCAATGTCGATGGAACCGCTGGTGCGGTACAAGGCGCTGATGCCGCTCATTTTATTCATGTGCGCCACAATGAGCACGGCGCATTTGGTGCGCTGGGCCATGGCATACAGACTGCGGAAAGCGCCCCGCACCTCGTTGGCCTGATTCATGCTCACCGTAGGACCGATGTAGGCTGAAAGCGGGTCGAGGATCAGCAGCCGGGCGTTCTCCTGCAAGATGCTTTGCTCCAGCCGTGGATCGTCAAAGGTCAGCGCCCGCTTTTCTTCATTGATGATCTTGATGCGGGTGCAGTTGGCTCCTGCGCTCTCCAGCCTCGGCTTGATGGTGTCGGCAATGCCGTCCTCCGAGGTCTGATACAGGATGTTGATGGGCTCCCGGACAGCTTCCTCAAAGGGAAGGCTTTCCCCTTTGGAGAGCAGTGCCGCCAATGACAGCACCGCCATCGTTTTGCCGCATCCGGGGTCGCCCTGTAATATGGTGATCTTCCCGTATGGGATGTAAGGATACCAAAGCCATTTCACTTCCTCTGCCTGGATATCCGCAAAACAGAGGATCTCTTGTTCATTCACAAAAGTACCTCCTTCATGAAGTTCAAATGAAAGGCCGGTCCGCCGAATCCGTTCCTGTCCGGGTGTCTCCCCAACGTCGTCTCGCTCGCCCTGCGGGTCATGGCAAGATCGTATCTCTTTCAGCGGCCGGGTATTCAGTTTTCAAGGTTCCGTGGCAACAGAATATCACGCCTTGACGTCAAAAGCTATACATGTTACGATGTTTTCATGTAAAGATGAAATTACACGTTAGTTTTAGAGTCATTACACAAATATATAGCGATAAAACGTTGTATTTGCAACGCTCTACATTTGAGGAAAATCCATTATGTCTACAGGTTTTATCTTCCGTTTTGAGGGCGATAAGCTGCTACAGCCCTTTTTAATTCCCCAATCCTTGTTCACACCCCAACTTCAGGGTGATCCCGCCGCCCGGGAAATGCGTCGCCAGCAGGAATTGGAAGCCAACCATATGCTGCTGGAGAATATCGAGAAAGCCAGAGTATCTCTGGATAAAGCCCCTGAACCTGGGCCGCTGGATGCCGAGTTTGAAAAGGAACCGGATTTTGAGCCTGACGAGGGAACCTTGCTGAACCGGTTGAAGCGGTGGCGCAGCAAATTCTTTGCTGATAAGCAACCCCCGGAACCAACACCGGAGGAAACTTTGGAGGCGGAGGAGCCACTTTCTGCCCAGGCAGAGCAGCCGCCCCGGCTCATATTCGTGCGCAGACAGCGTACCGGTGTAATCCATCGGTATGAACTGCTGGAACGATTGCTCAGCATGAGTCCACAGGAATACATAGACTATCTTCGGGAACATCAGAAAAACATCTGGATGGAAGAAAGCTACCCGCTGGGGATGCTAGTGTTTGCTGCATTGGATCTCCCCTGGGCGGAGCTGGCACAGGAAGCGAAAGCACTGCTGGACGCAAACCGGGATGCCGAAATGCCCATCAATCCGGATTTGTTTATCACCTCTGACTGGCATTATGTGGCGCCGGCTTCTTCGCCAGCACCTCCCGAAAGGAATCTGCGCACCGTGGCTGAGGGGCTGGCCCACCCGGAAAAGACACTCTACTGTCAGGTGGCAGCACTCTACAATAAGGTGCAGGATGCCTTGCAGGATTACCCAGCCATGCAGAGTCTGCTGAAAGATTACTGCACCCAGGCCGCTTCTGACTTTTACTATCAGGCGGTGCGGAAGCTGAACTTTATGGCCCTCTCTCAGGGAGACCAGGACATCATGAGAGAAAACAAATTCGTAAACGTGGCACTGCGGGAGCTGAACAGAGCCTTTGCTCTGGAAAGTGCCTCCGAGTGTATCGAGCGGTTTCTGGATTCCTGGCCGGAACCCGATGCGGTGTTAGTACGCTATGGGGATTCCGATGATCGGGAGTATTCCGCTGCCGCCTATACGATTCTCAATCGGTTGTGGGAACAGCTGAAAGTACTGTCTGATTTCCAGCCCAGTCTTGCAGATCTGGTGGAATTCACACTGGTGGCCGCCGACAACCATCCTGAAAAGGATGCCACTCAGTTTTTGGGCGACGCCATGCTGTTGCGGTATTCCGGCATAAAGGCTGGGGAAAAGCTGTATGAGCGGCTCCACATGAAAATGCTCAGCCGTTTGTCTTTGCCGGAGGAATCTCCAAAAGCCCGGAAACATCCCGACATTGCCAGCCGTAGTTACTATGTAGCAGACAATCTGGCCGAGGTTGTCATGGTGGATTTTCTGCAAATGTGCGGTCAGCATAAGACCGCCCGCAGATGCAAGCAGTGTGGAATGTTGTTTGTACCGTTCAGCTCAGCTGCAAAGTATTGTGACCGCAAATCTCCCAATGGCGGGCAGCGCACCTGCAAGGAAGTGGCCGCCGAGGAAGTGGCAAAAAGCCGCACGGTGGACCCCGCG
>NZ_JACJKP010000182.1 GCF_016901605.1 Gemmiger formicilis | reverse complement strand
ATCTGAAAAAGATGTTTGAGGCGGAACAACTGGATGTGATGCTGTGCACCCAGAACATGATCCACCGGCTGCCCAACTGTGAATTCCACCCTATGGCCGAAGCCGCGCTGTATGCGGTTCTTCCCAAGGATTCCCCGCTGGCGGCCCGCAGTGAACTGCATTTTGAGGATCTGAAAGACCAGCGCATCCTGACGCTGCACCCCAAGATGGTCCCCTTTGAGCAGTCCAACCGGCTGCGGGACTGGATCATTGAGCACAGCCTGAATCATCTGGACATCCACTGCGAGAGCGACCGTGCGGGCATTCTGCTGGCAGAATGCGGGTACGGGGTGGCGCTGTTCCCGGAATTTTACACGGTGGACCTGCCTGATACTATGGTCCGCCTGCCCTTTGAGCCGGGCTGCGAACCGCTGACGTTTGGGGTGGCCTGCCGCAAACAGGGCAAGGACACCTATACCAAAGAATTTGTGGGGCATTTTTCCCGCCAGAATCCCTGAGAAAGACCCGGGCACACCGAAAGGGTGCCCGGGTCTTGTGCGGGCGGCGGCAAAATGGCGGGGAGTACTTGCAGGATGGCGGGTTTTGGCCTATGATAGTAAGGCGGCGCTGTGCCGTATAACCGGGAGGTGCAAGACCGAATGCAAACCAATGCCCGGGCCCTGACCGAAGGACCCATTACCCCCACGCTGCTGCGCTTTGCGCTGCCCATGATGCTGGGCAATCTGCTGCAGCAGCTGTACAATATTGCCGATACCCTGATCGTGGGGCGGTATGTGGGCGCCGATGCCCTGGCCGCCGTGGGTTCGGCCTATACCCTGATGACCTTTTTGACGTCCATTCTGCTGGGGCTTTCCATGGGCAGCGGCGTGGCGGTGTCCATCTCTTTCGGACGGGGGGACGCATCCCGCATGCGGCGGGAGATCTTCCTCTCCCTTTGCATGATCGGCGGCACGGCGGTGATCCTGAACATTGCGGTGTTTTTGCTCATTGACCCCATTTTGTGGCTGCTGCAGGTGCCTGCCGAGGTGCGTGGGCTGATGCGTACCTATCTGCTGGTGATCTTTGCGGGCATCGGGGGCACCTTTTTATATAACTACTACGCCTGTCTGCTGCGGGCGGTGGGGGACTCGGTGCGGCCGCTGGCGTTCCTGGGCTTTTCCGCTGTGCTGAACATTGTGCTGGATGTGGCCTTTGTGCTGGGCCTGAACTGGGGCGTGGCCGGTGCGGCCTGGGCCACCGTTATTGCCCAGTGGCTGTCCGGTGCGGGCCTTTGCGTCTATGCCTTGGCCACCCGGCGGGACCTGCGGCTGACCCGCGCCGATGCCAGGTGGGACGCCCCCTGCGCGGGGCATGTGTTCCGGCTTTCCTTTATTACAGGGGCACAGCAGTCCATCATGAATTTCGGTATCCTGATGGTGCAGGGCCGGGTGAACAGCTTCGGTCCCGCGGTCATGGCTGCTTTTGCCGCCGCCGTCAAGATCGACTCTTTCGCCTATATGCCGGTGCAGGATTTCGGCAATGCCTTCTCCACCTTTATTGCCCAGAATTACGGCGCCGGGCGGTATGAACGCATCCGCCGCGGTACCCGCAGCGCGGTGGCGGTGAGCATGCTTTTCGGTGCGGCGGTGAGCGCCGTGGTCTTTGTGCTGGCCCGGCCGCTGATGCTGATTTTTGTGCAGCCGGAAGAAACGGAGATCCTGGCCGTGGGTGTGCAATATCTGCGCACCGAAGGGGCGTTCTACTGCCTGATCGCCCTGCTGTTCCTGCTTTACGGCTTCTACCGTGCCATCGAACGGCCCGGGATGTCGGTGGTGCTCACCGTGATCTCTCTGGGGCTGCGGGTGGTGCTGGCCTATGCCCTGTCGGCCATTCCGGCGCTGGGGGCTGCGGGCATCTGGGTGTCCATCCCCATCGGATGGGTCATTGCCGATGCGGCAGGCTGCCTGCCCATGGCAAAGTTCTTCCGCACCCTGCCCCGGGAAGAAAAACAGTAATTGCAAACGCTCCTGTACCCATCGGTACAGGGGCTTTTTTGTGCGGAAGCGGCAGGGGAAGGGGACAGCCAAGGGAAAGATGCTGACCGGTTGCAGGGGTTGACAGGGAAGGCAGGGCATGGTATACTGTCTACGAAGTTAGATATAGCTAACTAGAAAGCCGCAAAGGGCTGCCCCATAGCGGCGTTTCTTTTTTCATGATGGTTAGTTAATGCTAACCAACGATTTCCCAAAGAAAGGAAGGCTTATCCATGTGCGAGGAACTGATGATCCGTCACGGGTCGCCCACGTTGGCCGGGCTGAAAACCGGCAGTCTGTTTACCTGCCCCTTTGCGGAGGAACAGGCCATGCGGGATTGTGTGCGCTGCTGGAACCACCGGCTGGCCCCCAAAGGGCTGCGGGTCATGCCCCTGCGCTGGCAGAAGGGCCGGGCGCTGATCTACCTGTACCGCCCTGCCCGGCTGGCCCGGGACCTGCAGCGGCCCGAAGTCCGTGCGCTGCTGGCGCCCCGGGGCTACTGCTGCGATGAACCGGCCCGCTGCCTGGGACGGCTGATGCAGCGGCTGCGGGAACAGGATGAATTCCCCCATGAGATCGGCCTGTTTTTGAGCTACCCGCCGGAGGACGTGGAAGGGTTCATCCAAAGCCCGGTATGCGGCTTCAAATGCATTGGCTGCTGGAAAGTCTACGGTGACGCGGCGGCAGCCCGGCGGACTTTTGGCCGGTATTGCCACTGCACCCGGGTCTACTGCGCGCGGTTTGCCCAGGGGTTCCCGTTGGAGCGTCTGGCGATGGCGGGGTAAAGTTTTGCACAAAACAACCACCCCTTGTGGAAAACGCAGGGGATGGTCCTGTTTAAAAAAGGAAAGTGTGCTTGACAGGAAAGAAACCGGGCCAAAAAAATAGAAAAACCGCCCCGGGGCTGGAAAGCGCCCGGGGCGGTTGTGTGTTTTTTTACTGGTTGTTCTCGTCGCCGGTATGGTCGGGACGGACAATGTCGCGCACGGCGGCGGCGATGGCTTCGGCAGACAGGCCGTAGTCACGCAGCACCTCATTGGCGGGGCCGGAGTGACCGAACTGGTCCTGTACACCCAGACGGCGGACGTAGCAGGGCAGCTTCTCGCTGAGCAGGCTGCAGACCGCTTCGCCCAGACCGCCGATGACATTGTGTTCCTCGACGGTGATGATGCGGCGGCATTCCCGCGCGGCGGTGAGGATGATCTCCTCATCCAGGGGCTTGATGGTGGGCATGTTGATGACCCGCACATTGATGCCCTGGCGCTTGGCCAGCACCGCAGCCCGCAGGGCTTCGCTGGTCATCAGGCCGGTGGAGATCACGGCGATATCGTAGCCGTCGGTGAGCTTTTCGCCCTTGCCGATCTGGAACTCGTAGGTTTCGGGATCATGGAACACCGGCGAAGCCAGACGGGACAGGCGCAGGTACACCGGGCCGTTGTAGTTGTAAGCGGCGATGACGGCGGCACGGGCCTCCACGTCATCGGCGGGGCTCAGCACCACCATGCCGGGGATGGAACGCATCAGGGCGATATCCTCGCAGCACTGGTGGGAGGCACCGTCCTCACCTACCGAAAGACCGGCATGGGTGGCGGCGATCTTCACGTTCAGGTGGGGGTAACCGACCGTGTTGCGGATCTGCTCAAAGGCACGGCCGGCGGCAAACATGGCAAAGGTGGACACAAAAGGCACAAAGCCCATGGTGCTCATGCCGGCGGCGGCGCCGACCATGTTCTGCTCGGCAATGCCGCAGTCAAAGTGACGGTCGGGGTATTCGTTGCGGAAAACTTCCGTCTTGGTGGCGGCGGCCAGGTCGGCATCAAACACGACCAGATTGTCGGCGCCCTGACGGGCCAGTTCTACCAGCGTGTTGCCGTAGCTGACGCGGGTAGCAATTTTTTTCATCTCAGCCATTGTTGAGCTCGATCTCCTTTTCCAGTGAATCATAGGCCGCGCGCAGCTCTTCCATCGCCAGAGCGTACTCGTCATCGTTGGGCGCTTTGCCGTGCCATTCCACTGCGTTCTGCATGTAACTTACGCCCTGGCCCTTGGTGGTGCGCAGCAGGAAGCAGGTGGGCTTGCCGCTGCCGTGGGACAGGTCGAACATCTTGAACGCCTGCTCCAGCTCGGCAAACGAGTTGCCGTTGCACACGATGGTGTTGAAGCCGAAAGCGTCCATCTTGCGGTCCAGCGGCTCGGAGTTCATGACCTGGCGGGTGGTGCCGTCGATCTGCAGACCGTTGACGTCCACCATGATGCACAGGTTGTCCAGCTTGTAGTGGTTGGCAAACATAAAGGCTTCCCAGCACTGGCCTTCGTCGATCTCGCCGTCACCCAGCAGGGTGTAAACGTTGATATCGCTGCCCAGCTGCTTGGCCGCCAGCGCCATGCCGCAGGCCGTGGAAACACCCTGGCCCAGGCTGCCGGTGCTCATATCCACACCGGGCACCGTGTTCATGTTGGGATGGCCCTGCAAATAGCTGTTGGAATGGCGCAGCGTGGGCAGGTCGGACACGGGGAAAAAGCCCCGCTCGGCCAGCGTGGCGTACAGCGCGGGTGCGCAATGGCCTTTGCTGAGCACAAAACGGTCGCGGTTGGGGTCCTGCGGCTGTTCGGGGTCAACGCGCATCTCACGGAAGTACAGATATGTCAGGACATCCGCAGAAGACAGGCTGCCGCCCGGATGACCGCAGCCTGCGCCGTGGGTCGCTTCGATCACGCCCATCCGCACGCGGGTCGCAGTCAACTTTAACTGCAGCGTTTCCAGTTTTGTCATAGTCAAGTTCCTCCGGTCCGTATAAAAAGTCAGACGGTACACCACCGCCACATAATGCACTACCTTATATTATACACAAACGGACGCGGCTGGCAAGATTTTTTTACAAATTCGGGCGGTTTTCGGTGTGGTTCGGCGGTTTTCACCGCGAAAAAAGGCGCCTGGGTACAAGGGTTTTGTGCGTTGTGCCAAAAAATGAGAGGAATCGGCCCCAAAGAACGGCAAATTGGTACTTGCGCCCGGGCCCGTTCTGCCTTATAATTCTTACAAAAGCATAGCGCGGCCAACCCTTATATAGGGCAGCCATCCGGCAAATGCACTATATTTGGGGAGGGACAAGAATGCCTAACGGAATCTACATTCAGACAGAATACCACGGCAAGCTGATCCGCAAGATCGTGTGCAACGGCGAGGAACGCTGGTTCATCGGTTCGGACTGCGCAGTGACTTTTTCCACGATGGATGACTGCATGGCGGCAATCGACCGTCTTGCCTGATATCAGAATTTACCCCCGCCACCTCATCCGCCGTCCGCGGATGGGGTGCGTTTTCTTTTTTGGTGGACTGTATCGAGGTGTATATGGGTAAACAAAAAATGACCTGGCGCCATATCCTGCGCAAGATCCTCTCGCTGGTATTCAGCCGGCTGGTGGTCACCGGTGTGCTGCTGTTATTGCAGATCGTATGGCTGGTGATCCTGTTTTACCGGCTGAGCGATTACGCCGCCTGGCTCAACGGCGCCGGGCTGGTGCTCAGCGTGATCATGTGCCTGGGGCTGATCCGGCAGGATTCCACCGTGCCGGAATTCAAGATCAGCTGGCTGATCCTTTTCACCGTGATGCCGGTGCAGGGCGGGCTGCTCTATCTGCTGTGGGGCGACAAACGCCCCGCCATACGGCTGCGCCGCCGGATGGAACAGGCCGAGGCCCAGCTGGCGCCCCTGCGCACCCCCGACCCCGC
>NZ_JACJKP010000181.1 GCF_016901605.1 Gemmiger formicilis | reverse complement strand
CCCCGCACCCCAGAAGCCGCATCCGCAAGGTCATCGGCGTCGTATCCGGTAAGGGCGGCGTAGGTAAGAGCATGACCAGCGCCATGATGGCGGTTTCCATGCGCCGCCTGGGCTACAAGGCAGGCGTGCTGGATGCCGATATCACCGGCCCGTCCATCCCCCGCCTGTTCGGCGTTCACGGCCCTGCTACCGGCGACGGCGAAAGCATCAATCCCATTGCCAGCCGCACCGGCGTGGAGATCATGAGCATCAACCTGCTGCTGGATGATCCCGAGGCTCCGGTGGTATGGCGTGGTCCCGTTATTGCGGGCGCCGTCAAACAGTTCTGGCAGGAAGTGATCTGGGATGTGGACTTCCTGTTTGTGGACATGCCTCCGGGAACCGGTGACGTGCCCCTGACCGTCTTCCAGACGTTGCCGGTGGATGGCATCCTCATCGTGTCCAGCCCGCAGGAACTGGTTGGCATGATCGTGGGCAAAGCTGTACAGATGGCCAAGATGATGAACGTACCCATCCTGGGCCTGGTGGAAAATATGAGCTATGCCGTCTGCCCCGACTGCGGCAAGCACATCCAGGTCTTTGGCGACAGCCATGTGGATGAGATCGCGGCCAAGTATGAACTGCCTGTGCTGGCCAAGATGCCCATTGATCCCGAACTGTCCAAGGAAGCGGATGCCGGCATGATCGAGATGTTTGCCGGGGATTACCTGGACGGCGCTGCCAACGCAGTGGCCAAGCTGCTGAAACAGTGACCCGTACAGGAAGGACCTGACCATGAACCAGAACCATGTTAAGCAGGGGCTGGAACACTCCCGCAAATTTCTGGATGAATTCCGCGCTTTTGCCCTGAAGGGCAATGTCATGGATATGGCCATCGGTGTGATCATCGGTGCTTCGTTCCAGTCTATTGTTTCTTCCCTCACCGGGGATATTCTGAATCCGCTGCTGGGCATCGCCTTTTCCACCGATTTCAGCAACGTGGTCATTCCACTGCCCAACGGTGCCGATCCGCTGCGTATCGGCGCCTTCCTGTCCGCTGTGATCAATTTTGTGATCATGGCCTTTGTGCTGTTCTGCCTGGTTAAATTTATGGGCAGACTGATGCGCATCGGCCAGCGGAAAAAGGCCGAAGCGGAAGCTGCCGCGAAGGCGGCAAAACCCGCCAGCCCCACCCAGGAAGAGCTGCTGGCCCAGATCCTGGCGGAGCTGAAGGCGCAGAATCGCCAGGATTCCTAATTTAATTAAGTTCTTGCTGCTATTTTTTAATTTTGCTGCTGTTTTTGCGTTAATTTCGTAAAAAACTTTTGCGTTTTGATTGCCAAGCGGTGCATTCTATGATATAGTGTAAGCAAGAACAAGGACGTTCACCCGCCGGAGCCGTGCGCTCCCGGCAGGCGGACGTCCTTTTTTTCGTTCAACGGAAGTTTTTCCTTTGGACGGCATGGTGGAAAACCGGGAAGGAGAGTTTTACAGTGCAAGACTTTACTATGATGCAAAAGCCTGCCGGCCTGTACGACCCGCGCTTGGAACATGACAACTGCGGTATCGGTGCGGTGGTGGACATCAAAGGCCGCAAGACCCACAAAACCATCGAGGACGCGCTGCAAATCGTGGAACATCTGGAGCATCGCGCCGGTAAGGATGCCGAAGGCAAAACCGGCGACGGCGTGGGGATTCTGACCCAGATCAGTGATAAGTTTTTCCAGAAAGTAGCCGAAGCCCAAGGCATGGAACTGGGCCATGAACGGGAATACGGCATTGGCATGTTCTTTTTCCCGCAGGAGGAACTGCGCCGTAATCAGGCCAAAAAACTCTTTGAAATTGTATGCAAAAAAGAGGGGCTGCCCTTCCTGGGCTGGCGTGAAGTGCCCACCTGCCCCGAAGTGCTGGGCCACAAGGCCCGGGACTGCATGCCCAGCATCTGGCAGGGGTTTGTGGGCAAGCCGCCCCGGCTGGAATGCGGCATTGCCTTTGACCGCCGCCTGTATGTAGCCCGTCGTGTCTTTGAACAGTCCAGCCCTGACACCTATGTCTGCAGCCTGTCCAGCCGGACCATCGTATACAAGGGCATGTTCCTGGTGAACGAGCTGCGCCTGTTCTACCCTGATCTGCAGGATGCCGACTATGAATCCGCTATCGGCATGGTACACAGCCGCTTTTCCACCAACACGGCCCCCAGCTGGAACCGTGCCCATCCCAACCGCCTGATTTTGCACAATGGCGAAATCAACACCATCCGGGGCAATGTGGACACCATGCTGGCCCGCGAGGAAACCATTGGTTCCCACTACCTGAAAGACGACATGACCAAGGTACTGCCCATTGTGAACCAGGGCGGTTCCGACTCGGCCATGCTGGACAACACCCTGGAATTCATGGTCATGAACGGCATGGACCTGCCCCTGGCTGTGATGGTAACAATTCCCGAACCATGGAGCAACAACCAGGCTATGGATGCCAAAAAGCGGGACTTTTACCAGTATTACGCCACCATGCTGGAACCCTGGGATGGCCCGGCCAGCATCCTGTTCAGCGACGGCGACGTGATGGGCGCCGTGCTGGACCGCAACGGCCTGCGCCCCAGCCGCTACTACATCACCAAAGATGGGCGGCTGATCCTTTCCAGTGAAGTTGGCGTGCTGGACATTCCCGCCGGAGAGATTCTGCGCAAGGACCGTCTGCGCCCGGGCAAAATGCTGCTGGTGGATACCCGGAAGGGCGAACTGGTGGACGACGAAAAGCTGAAAGACGACTATGCCAGCCGCCAGCCCTACGGCGAATGGCTGGACCGCAACCTGGTGGACCTGAGCGACCTGAAAGTTCCCAACAAGCGTGCCCCCATCTACGGCAAGGAGGAACTGGTCCAGCTGCAAAAAGCTTTTGGCTACCGGTACGAAGATGTTTCCACCATCATCCTTCCCATGGCAAAAAACGGCGGTGAACCGGCGGGTGCCATGGGCAGCGATACGCCCCTGGCTGTACTGAGCCATACCCGCCCTTCACTGTTTGAATACTTCAAACAGATGTTCGCCCAGGTGACCAATCCGCCCATTGACGCCCTGCGGGAAAAAGTCATTACCTCCACCACCGTCTATGTGGGCGCCCAGGGCAACCTGCTGGAAGAACAGGCCGACAACTGCAAGGTGCTCAAGATCGATAACCCCATTCTGACCGAAACCGATCTGCTGAAAATCAAAACCATGAACGTCCCCGGCTTCAAGGTCGAGACACTGTCCATCTGCTACTACAAGAACACCGATCTGGAAAAGGCTATTGAGCGGTTGTTTGTGGATGTGGATCGTGCCTATCGGGATGGTGCCAATATCCTGATTCTCTCTGACCGGGAGATTGACGAATATCATGTAGCCATTCCCAGCCTGCTGGCCGTGGGTGCCGTAAGCAAGTACCTGGTTCGCACCCGCAAGCGTACGGCCATGGCCCTGATTTTGGAAAGCGGCGAACCCCGGCTGGTGCATGATTTTGCCACCCTGCTGGGATATGGTGCCAGTGCCATCAATCCCTACCTGGCACAGCAGACCATCGGCAGTCTCATCGACGAAGGCTTGCTGGACAAAGACTATTATGCCGCCGTACAGGACTACAATAAGGCTGTACTGGCAGGCATTGTAAAAATCGCCTCCAAGATGGGCATTTCCACCATTCAGTCCTACGCAGGCAGCCAGATCTTTGAAGCCCTGGGCCTGAGCAAAGAAGTGGTGGACAAATACTTTACCAACACCATCTCCCGGGTGGGCGGCATCACCATTCATGATATCCAGAATGATCTGGAAGCACGCCACCAGGAGGCTTTTGATCCCCTGGGGCTGGACATCAACCGGGAACTGCCCAGTCTGGGCGCCCATAAGTTCCGCGGTGGCCCCGACGCCGAGCAGCATCTGTACAATCCCCAGACGATCCATTTGCTGCAGCAAGCCTGCTGGACCGGCAACTATGACACCTTCAAGCAGTACACCAAAGCCGTTGCCAACGAAGGCGGCGACGAGATGCATCTGCGCAGCCTGCTGGAATTCAACTATCCGGAACAGGGCGTGCCGCTGGACGAGGTGGAGAGTGTAGACTCCATTGTAAAGCGGTTCAAGACCGCAGCCATGAGTTACGGTGCACTTTCGGAAGAAGCCCACGAGTGCCTGGCCATTGCCATGAACCGACTGGGCGGCAAGTCCAACACCGGCGAGGGCGGCGAGGCCGAGGACCGTTACGGCACCGAACGCAATTCCGCCATTAAGCAGGTGGCATCCGCCCGGTTCGGCGTGACCAGCAAATACCTGGTTTCTGCCAGCGAGATTCAGATCAAAATGGCCCAGGGTGCAAAACCCGGTGAGGGCGGCCAGCTGCCCGGCGGCAAGGTATATCCCTGGGTTGCCAAGACCCGCAACTCCACCACCGGCGTGGGACTGATCTCTCCCCCGCCCCATCACGATGTATACTCCATCGAAGACCTGGCCCAGCTGATCTATGACCTGAAATGCGCCAACCGCAAGGCCGCTATCAATGTAAAGCTGGTCAGCGAAGCAGGCGTTGGCACCATTGCCGCCGGCGTTGCCAAGGCAGGCGCCGAAGTCATCCTGATCTCCGGCTTTGACGGTGGTACCGGTGCCGCGCCGCGTAACTCCATCCATAATGCGGGCCTTCCCTGGGAGCTGGGCATTGCCGAAGCGCACCAGTGCCTGATCATGAACGGCTTGCGCAGCCGTGTGCGGATTGAGGCGGACAGCAAACTGATGAGCGGCCGGGATGTGGCCATTGCCGCCCTGCTGGGTGCCGAGGAATTCGGTTTTGGCACCGGCCCGCTGGTTGCCATGGGCTGTGTGATGATGCGTGTTTGCAATCTGGATACCTGCCCCATGGGCATCTGCACCCAGAATCCCGAACTGCGCAAACGGTTTAAGGGCAAGCCCGAATATATCATGAACTTCATGCGCTTTATGGCCGAGGACCTGCGTGAGTATATGGCAAAACTGGGTGTGCGCACCGTGGATGAACTGGTGGGCCGTACCGACCTGCTGAAAGTCAAAGAAGTTCCCGCCGGGTCCCGTGCCAGCGAGCTGGATCTGACCGCGCTGCTGAAAAATCCCCTGATTGAGGATTCCAGCATCCACTTTGATCCCAAGGATGTTTACAACTTCGGCCTGGAAAAGACCCCCGATATGCGGGTACTGATGAAGAAATTCAAAAAATCCTTCGATATGGCTGAACCCAAGCCCATGACCGTAACGCTGAACGTGGGCAATACCGACCGGGCGTTTGGTACCATCTTCGGCAGTGAAATCACGGCCAAGTTCGGCAACACACTGCCGGACGACACCTTCCGCGTGGTCTGCCATGGCTACGGCGGCCAGAGCTTTGGTGCTTTCCTGCCCAAGGGCCTGACCCTGGAACTGATTGGCGATTCCAATGACTATATGGGCAAGGGACTCAGCGGCGGCAAGCTGATCGTTTACCCGCCCAAGGATGCTGCTTTTGACCGCAGCGACAACATTGTGATCGGCAACGTGGCCCTGTACGGCGCTACCGGCGGCAAAGCCTTTATCAGCGGCGTAGCAGGCGAACGGTTCTGCGTGCGCAACTCTGGTGCCGTGGCAGTTGTGGAAGGCGTTGGCGACCACGGCTGTGAGTATATGACCGGCGGTACCGTGGTGGTGCTGGGCAAAACCGGCAAAAACTTTGCAGCCGGTATGAGCGGCGGCATCGCTTATGTGCTGGACGAGGACTGGGACTTCTACCAGCGTGTCAACAAAGACATGGTCAGCCTGGAG
>NZ_JACJKP010000019.1 GCF_016901605.1 Gemmiger formicilis | reverse complement strand
GCGCCAGGCCCATGGCGGCGGTTGTTTTTCCTTTGCCATCGCCCCAGTAAAGATGTAGCATACAAGACTCCTTATTCGATAAGCGGTCAAACAAAAAAGCGTCACTTTTCAGTGACGCTTTTTGGAGGTGACGACCAGATTTGAACTGGTGAATGAGGGTTTTGCAGACCCTTGCCTTACCGCTTGGCCACGTCACCATAATGAGTGAAAAACCGGCTTTTGGAGCCGGTTTCCACTGTTTGTTGGAGCGGCCGACGAGGCTCGAACTCGCTACCTCCACCTTGGCAAGGTGGCGCTCTACCAGATGAGCTACGGCCGCATAATGTACATTCTTAAGGTAAGAATGTACAAGAACCTTGGTGCCTCCGATCGGAATCGAACCAATGACACGGGGATTTTCAGTCCCCTGCTCTACCGACTGAGCTACAGAGGCAAATGGCGACCCGAATCAGGCTCGAACTGACGACCTCTAGCGTGACAGGCTAGCGTTCTAACCAACTGAACTACCGGGCCAAATGGTGGAAGTTAACGGGCTCGAACCGCTGACCCTCTGCTTGTAAGGCAGATGCTCTCCCAGCTGAGCTAAACTTCCGCAATGGAGCGGCCGACGAGGCTCGAACTCGCTACCTCCACCTTGGCAAGGTGGCGCTCTACCAGATGAGCTACGGCCGCATGTATCGGAGAGTTTTGCTCAGCCGCTCTCTCCGGGCGACGGGTATTATTATATACAACCCCGACGCATTTGTCAACTACTTTTTCGAATTTTTTTGAGATTTTTTTCAACTTTTTTCTTTCGGCATTTTTTCTTCGTTGGAAGGCCAGTTTTTCAAGAGCTCATTCAAGTCTACACGGTAGATTTTGTCGCAAAACTGGCAATTCACCTCTGCAACGGGATCTTCATCGCGAAGTTTTTCTACTTCTTTTTTTCCCAAACTGTGCAGCATTCCTTCTACGCGTTCCAAACTGCAGTCGCAGCGGTATGTCACATGGTAACTGTCCAGAATATCCGGCTGGAATCCATCCAGTGCCATATCCAGCATATCTCGTACAGTCTTGCCTTCTTCCAACATAGTGGTTACGCTGGGCATAGCCTTGATGTTCTTTTCCAGTAAATCGATTTCCTGTTCCGTTGCACCGGGCAGCAGCTGAACAATGAATCCGCCGGCACAGCGCACGCTCAGGTCGGTGTCTACCAGTACACCCAGCGCGCATACGGTAGGTACCTGCTCGCTGATTGCAAAGTAAGATGTAATATCCTCGGCAATCTCACCGGTGGTCAGCGGCACCTGGCCAATATAAGGTTCCCGCAGACCCAGATCACGGATCACATCCAGCGTACCGTCCCGGCCAACCGCGGCCCCTACATTCAAATGACCGTCTTCACGCGGAGGAAGTTCCACAATCGGGTGCTCTACGTACCCCTTGACGTTACCGGTGCCATCCGAAACAGCCAGCAGACGCCCAACAGGGCCGCCGCCTTTGATCTGCACCGTAATAGAATCCTGCGTGCTCTTCAACATAATGCCCATCATGGAAGTGGCCGTCAGCAGGCGGCCAAGAGCTGCGGTTGTCACAGCGCTGGTCTTGTGCAGCCGCTCCATCTCGCGCACCATCTCGGTAGAATCCACGCCATAAAATACAACGCCGCCGTTCTCAGAAATTCCGCGCAGCATATTGTGATTCTGTTCCATTTAGTTTTTTTCCTCCTGGGTATACTGCTTGATTGCTGTGATGATCCAACGCGGGCTATCCGGCCGCACCGGCCCAAAATCTTCTCCGTCTGCAACTTTTGCAACCCGAAAACCGTAACGTTCCAACAGGGTTTCTACAGTATCCAAGGGATAACTGTACTCACAGAAGGATTCCCGGAAATGTTCCCCTGTATCCTGATAAGCAATGTCAATGGAAATATCCACCCGTCCCGTTGCTTCGTCATACTGATTGGTCCAATGACATAGTGCGTCCTCCGCCTCAATGTCAAAGGTCTGCCCTGCCAGGATCTTCTGATGTTTATATGGCGTATTTAAATCAAAAATAAACACACCGTCTTTTTCCATAAAATAGGCAGCTTTTCGGATTGCCTGCTCAAACCGTTCCAGAGGGCCGATGTGGCTGAATGTATCAAATGTTGATACAGCTGCCCGTATTGTCCCGTATAAATCCAGTTCCAACAAATCCTGACGCAGCAAAAGCAGCTGCCCGGTCAGTCTCAGTTCATCGGCTTTATCCCGCAAAACGCCAAGCATTTCTTCCGACTGATCAATACCGATCACATCATACCCGGCCTGGGTCAGCATCAGCGTCAGGTCGCCTGTGCCGCATCCAAGATCTGCCAGAATTCCATCGGTTACACCATGTGCGGACAATTCTTTTTGAACATAACGAAAAAGGGCATCATAATCCGCTTCTCCGTTCAGTTCGTCGTAAAAATAGGCAAACTCGTTATACGCCATCGCCGGTCGCTCCATTCAGGTGCTGCTCCAGGCAGGCGCGCAGAGCGTCCATTCCATAGCCGTTCTCGGCACTGGTAAGGAACACTCCCTGGCAGCCGTAAGGCTCACAAAGGCTCTCAAATTCCGTCTGACGGGTTGCCAGCTCGGACTTTTTCAATTTGTCCGCCTTTGTCAGTGCGGCCACAAACGGAATGTTGTGGTAGCGAAGGTATTCCAACATCTGAACGTCATCTGCACTGGGGGCGTGACGGCAGTCCAGCAGCTGGATCAGCAGGCAGACGGCCCGATCTGCTTCAAAATAGCTGTTGATCAGTTCATCCCACCGCGCACGGTCCGCGTTGGACACCTTGGCATAGCCATACCCGGGCAGATCCACAAAATAGGCAGTATCCGCCTTATAAAAATTGATGGTAGCCGTTTTTCCCGGCGTAGAACTGACACGTGCCAGGTTTTTCCGGTTGCACAGCTTGTTGATCAGGCTGGATTTGCCGACGTTGGATCGACCGGAAAACACAATCTCCGGCCGGTCGCTGTCCGGCAGCTGGCGGGAAAGGCCATAAGAGGCCAAAAATTGGCAGTTATTATAGTTCATGGAAATCCTTTCACATGACTGCAGCCGGCTCTTTGGCGGGCTGATCGTTGGCAATCAGGCTGGTTGCTTGCGGTACTGCAGGCGTGTTTCGAGAAGACGTATGCCCCGGAAGCAACAGTGCCTGCTTGAGTACCTGCGACAGGTGGTTCACCGGAACAAAGTGAATTTTCTGTTTGACTTCAGCATCCACTTCAAACAGGTCGCTTTCGTTATCCTTAGGAATCAGAACGGTCGAAATGCCTTCCCGGAAAGCAGCCATGCTCTTTTCTTTCAAGCCACCGATGGGAAGTACATTGCCGTGCAGCGTAATCTCTCCGGTCATGGCAAGATCATGGCGTACAGGAATCCCGGAAAGTGCTGAGATCAGTGCTGTAGTCAAGGTGACGCCTGCAGAAGGTCCGTCTTTGGGGACAGCGCCTTCCGGTGCATGGATATGAATATCCGTGTTTTTCAGGCTGTCCGGGGTGATGCCGTACTCTTCGCCATGAACGCGGGCATAACTGATCGCCAGTTTGGCACTTTCCTTCATGACGTCGCCGAGGCTTCCGGTAATTTCGATCTTCCCGGAACCGCCCTGGATGACGGCTACTTCCACCGGAAGCATCTCTCCGCCGACGCTGGTCCAGGCAAGGCCATTGGCAATGCCAACGGCATCCTTACGGGAAATAAAGGTCGGTTTTACTTTTTCCGGTCCCAGCAGAGCTTTTACCGTAGAGGCAGAAACACTGATCTTATCCTTCTCCCCTGCCGCGATGCGCTGAGCGCATTTCCGCAGTACAGCGGTAATGGTGCGTTCCAGGGTGCGCACACCCGCTTCCCGGGTATATCCATCAATGATTTCATACAGCGCACTGGAAGTGAGTGTGACCCGTCCGTCCAGACCGTTGTTTTTCAGCTGCTTGGGCAGCAGGTGCTTCTTGGCGATGTTGAACTTCTCGGTCCGGGTATAGCTGGGCAGTTCGATTACGTCCATACGATCATACAGCGGCCCGGGAATGGTGGAGGCATCATTTGCGGTAGTAATGAACAGGACCTCGCTCAAATCGAAGGGAATATCCAAATAATTGTCCTTGAAAGTGCAGTTCTGTTCCGGGTCCAAGACCTCCAACAGCGCACTGGAGGGATCACCCTTATAATCGCCGGCCAGCTTATCGATTTCGTCCAGCAAAATCACGGGATTGCTGGATTTTGCCGTGGTGATGGCACTGATGATCCGGCCCGGCATTGCTCCAATATAGGTGCGCCGGTGACCGCGGATTTCAGCTTCGTCATGTACGCCGCCCAAACTCATGCGGGCAAATTTACGGCCCATACATTCTGCGACGGAATGCGCAATGCTGGTTTTGCCGACACCCGGAGGGCCCACAAGGCAAACGATCTGTCCTTTGACATCCGTGTTCAGTTTGCGAACGGCCAGAAGTTCCAGGATTCGCTCTTTCACCTTCTGCAGGCCGTAGTGCTCACGGTCCAGCACCTTCTTGGCATGCGTCTGATCCAGATTATCTTCGGTCGTGATGTGCCACGGCAAAGCCAGGCAAGCATCCAGATAGCTGCGAATTACGCCGCTCTCGGCAGAGTTTGCCTGCATACGTGCCAACCGATCGCACTCTTTCAGGAGCTTCTCGGTGGACTCACTGTCCAGATTCAGCGCTTCGATCTTTTTGCGGTAGGTTTCCGCCTCGGCCCGGGTATCCTCCGCGTCGCCCAGTTCTTCGCTGATGATGTGCATCTGCTCACGGAGATAGTATTCCCGCTGGCCTTTGTCCATCTGGGCGTTGACCTTGTCATCCAGATCCCGTTCAATTTCCAGAACCTGGCACTCCTGACGAAGCAGTGTCAGCAGCTTTTCCAGGCGGCCCAGCAAGGTGGACTCATTCAGAATCGCCTGCTTGTCCTCATACTTGAGCAGAAGATTGGCAGGCATATATTCGCTGAGATACAGGGGGCTGGTGGACGTCACAATATTATACACAACGTCCTTGGAGATCTGCGGGCTGTAAGACAGGTAGGTTTCGAAACATTCCTTCAAACTCCGCACAAGCGCTTCGGTCTGGGTACGCTTGTCGGCGCCGATACCACGAACCGGGACAGGACGCACCGTGGCCTGCAGATATTTTTCTCCGTCAATCAGTTCTACCAGTCGTGCACGGGTCTTGCCTTCTACAAGAACTTTTACTAGCTCGTCGGAAACGCGCAGCACCTGCTTGATTTCGGCAATCACGCCATACGCGTAAAGATCGCGCACTGCGGGATCCTCCACATCCATTTCCCGCTGCGCAACCAAGAACACATTGCTGTTGCTGTGCATGGCGGCTTCAATGGCGGCGATGGATTTGGGGCGCCCTACTTCGAAATGAACAACATTATTAGGGAACACCACCAGACCACGCAGCGCAATGGCAGGCAGATGAATTACATTTCGTGCAATTTTAACTTTTACTTTTTCAGACATGCTTACTCTCCCATAGCCTGCAAGACAGGCGCATTTTGTGCGAGTTTTGGCGGCAGAAGAATCCGAATGCTGCGCCGCGCCACCTCAGCGTGCAGATTCAGTTGGGGCGAACATTCCCCGTCCAGTGTTGTGATCAACGGGTTTTGATCCAACACCTGAATATCAATTGTCGTGGTTCGCAAAAAGGTCATATATGGACGAAAAGCCTTTGTTACGGTACCGTCCGCAGCCAAATGTTTGCCGTGGCGATACCCTTGCAAAAGCCCTGCCAGGCGCAGACGGGGTACAGGTTTCAGAAGCACCACGTCCAAAAGACCATCATCCATGCTGGCATAAGGTGCAGCGCAATAGCCGCCGCCGTACATTTGTGCGTTGCAGATCGCAAGCATCATATACGTACCTTCAAATTCCAGCGTATCGGTTTTAATGTACAATCTATGACGGAATGTGCTGCATACAGCTTCCAGAATTGACAGTGTATAGGCGGTTGTACCTCCGCACAGAGGCATACGCCGCCATTTGGGAATCCCGTTGGCAACCTGGGCATCAATTCCCGCCGCATAGATATCAATACCATATCCCTGGGGCGTGCGAATCAAATCGGCCGGGTAGGCTTCTGCTGCAATTTGTGCGTCCAGATCCAAAAAATCAGCCGGCGTTCCAAAATTCCGGACGTAATCGTTACCGCTCCCGCAGGGAATGCATCCCACAAACAGGTTCTCCTGTCCGGCGGCTTCCTGCAGGACCTCGTTCATGGTCCCGTCCCCGCCGCACGCGTAAATCCGGACAGGCTCACCACTGGAGGCACAAGCTGCTGCTATTTCCCGGGCGTGTCCGGCATGCCGGGTTACGGCAATTGTCGGTTGAATTCCCGCTCTTTCAGCGGCTTCCCGAATCCTCGGAAGCAGGGTGACGCTGGCATCCTCTTTACCTGCGGTAGGATTGACAATAAACAAATACCGAATCGCAGCCGCCTCCCTTTTTCTTTGCATGAATACAAGTAGTATACATTGTAACTTTTTCTTGCAAAAAGTGCAAGGGGGTGGGATAAACTGTTAGCTGTATGCCCAAAATACCTGACACAGGAGGGCGTTTATGCAACAGATTTTTGCAGAAATCGGTCAGGTCGCGTTGACCAGTATCTTTTCTTTAGGAATGATGTTTTTGATCACCCGATGGGGCGGTAAAAGGCAAATTGCACAGATGAGCCCCTTTGACTATCTCAACGCTGTAACCGTAGGTTCCATCGCCGCGGAAATGGCTACCAATCTGGAAGCCTGGTATCGTTCTTTTACCGCTCTTCTTGTCTACGGTGTTGTTACCTGGGCGGTGGAGATATCTGCCTGCAAGAGTATTGCACTGCGGACATTCTGGAGTGGGCGATCCGTTATTTTAATGAACAATGGTGTAATTCTCAAAGAGAATCTCCGGCGCGCAACCATTGACTTAAATGAATTTTTGGGGCAAGCCCGTATAGCCGGATATTTTGATCCCAACGAAATTCAGACTGCCATTCTGGAAAACAATGGGCAAATCAGCTTTTTACCCAAAAGCGATTGCCGTCCCGCTACGCCGCAAGACCTTCAAATTGTACCGGAAGAAACCAGCGCATGGTACGATCTAATCTTGGACGGGCGCTTGATGAGCGACAACCTGAAGGCTGCAGGCCGGGATGAAAACTGGCTGAATGCGCAGCTTCATAAATTGGGAATCGGACAGCGTACGGAAGTGTTTTACGCGGCCTGTGACAAACAGGGGCGCTTTTTTGCCTGCCGTGGGCAATAAAAAAACGACTTTTCTTTTATAGAAAAGGAGCCGGAGCATAAGCTCCGGCCCCGATTAAGCCTTTCGGCTTACATTATTTGAAGTAGCGGTCCAGCAGGCCCTGCATGCCACGGCCATGACGAGCTTCGTCCTTTGCCATCTCATGAACGGTGTCATGGATTGCATCCAGGCCCAGCTCCTTCGCCTTCTTGGCGATGTCCATCTTGCCAGCGCAGGCGCCGCACTCGGCGTCAACGCGCATCTGCAGGTTCTTCTGGGTGCTGTCGGTCAGCACTTCGCCCAGCAGCTCAGCAAACTTGGAGGCATGCTCAGCCTCCTCGAAAGCGTAACGCTTCCAGGCTTCGGCGATTTCGGGGTAACCTTCGCGGTCGGCAACGCGGCTCATGGCCAGGTACATGCCAACTTCGCTGCACTCACCGTTGAAGTTCTCGCGCAGACCCTGGATGATTTCTTCCGGAGCATCCTTGGCAATGCCAACCACATGCTCGGTCACATAGGTGTTTTCTTTCTTTTCAATGAACTTGGAAGCCGGCGCCTTGCAGACGGGGCAGAACTCGGGGATGGAACCTTCGGCGATATAACCGCAGACAGTGCAAACGTATTTCGTCATAATCAATAGCCTCCTGTAAATTCTTAAGCTCCTAAGACGCATTCCTGTGTCTTTGCTGTTATTATAACTTCATATTCCTACAATGTCAATAGAGTTTCTGAAATTTTAAGAAAAATTCTTATTTTTGAAAAAGGTTGTTTTTCCTCCTGTGCTGTGTGATTTCCTTGGGAAGGGATGTGAACAGTGCCCTGGTCAACAGACAGCTTATGCCGCCGACCACAATCCCCGCTACCAAAAGAACCGGTGCATACGCTAACGCCATAGCGCTGGATAATATGAAGGAAGCTGCCGCAAGCTGCCCTACATTGTGGGCCAGCGCACCGCAAACGCAGAAAATATAGTCGCTTACAGTAAACGGAAGATGCAAAAGGCTCCATAAAACCAAAAAGGAAAGCACACCGCCGCAGGCCGAAAGAATTCCCGCTGTTACGCCCCGTGTCAAAAACGCGAATAACGCCTTTAACAAAACCAGCATAAACGCAGTTCTGGTACGTAAAAAAAGCAGCGCATACATCACAACAATATTGGAAAGTCCCAATTTCAAAGCAGGAATCAGCCCTAAAATGGGCGCCAAGCAAGATTCCAGCCAGGACAAGGCTATCGCCAACGCAAACAGCATTCCTGTAAGAGCAACTTCTTTTGCACGGGAATTTCGCATCTACCCTTTCTCCTTTTTTCGGCGTTCTTACTTCGGAGTGTACGGCAAATTCCCGGGATTTGTCAAGAGCGAAAAAAATTTACAATCGCAGCATACTTTTTCACGCCGGGATTCGACCAAAATGGGTTGAAAAAACAGCTGAAATAGTGTATTCTAATAAAGTATTCCAATCGCATTTTTGAATGCCGTATAATCCATACGGGTTGTACAATACGACTCAAAATAGAAGGAGATTGATTCCTATGAAAAAGTTGCTTCCTATTATTTTGTGTGCCGCGATCCTGTTGGCAGGCTGCACAAATTCCTCTTCTGCTTCGGAGAGCGCTTCCACCAGTGAGCAGACCTCCTCTGCCGCATCCGATTCCGTAAGTTCGGAAACCACTTCGGAAACAGAAGAAACGACCGAGGTGGCTCAAACAGAAAACTTGGAGAGCGCTGTTTCCGCGCTGGAAGCGGTCAATCCCATTGCCAATCCGAGAGCGCTGGATGATTTTTCTGTCGAAAACGAACTTATGCTGACGATGGACAACCTGGTTGCTTATAAAGGCGATGTGACCAACGATCAGGCCGACTGCGGTCTTGTTTTTGTGGCGCAGGCCAAGGAAGGCAAAGCTGCCGATGTTGAAGCCGAACTGCAGGCATACAAAGAGAGCCTGACGGCCAACGATATGTACGCAGAATTTGCCGATAAAATTGCCATGGCCCAGGATGCCCGCATCGTTACCAACGGCAACTATGTGGCGATCGTGATTGCCAGCATCGGCGGCGACTACGGCGCCATCGATACCGCCTTGGAGACGGCGCTTAACTTCTAAGTCCTTCTGCCGCACAATGGATTTCAACAGGCCGCTACCTCTTTCGGTAACGGCCTGTTGGTGTAATAACCAACAAGGAGTATGTACATGGTCTTCAACAGTGTGGTATTCTTGTTCTGCTTTTTGCCGCTATCCCTGCTGGTGTATTATATCGCACCAGGCCGAGCCAAAAATCTGGTTCTTTTGGCGGAAAGCCTCATTTTTTATTGCTGGACCGGTATCACCTTTTTACCCTTGATCGTATGCCTGATCCTGTTCAACTACATCTGGGGCTTGCTCACATCTGTATTGGGCACCAAGCTTCGCGGTTTTATGCCCCTGGTCGCGGTGCTTGTCAATCTCGGTGTTCTTGTATACTTTAAGTATGCCAACTTCCTGATTGATACCCTCAACCAGATCACCAATTTTGGTATTGCCACACTGAAAATCGGTGATGTACTTCCGCTGGGCATCAGTTATTACATCTTCAAAATCATTAGTTATGAAGTGGATGTATACACCAGCAAAGTAAAAGCAGAAAGAAATCTGCTTACTTTCTCCTGCTACGTTTTATTCTTCCCCCAGCTGATTGTCGGTCCGATTGTGAAATACCGCGACATGGCCGATCAGCTGCATAAAACCAAGGGGCGCTGCACCTTGCCGCAAATTGAGCACGGCGTGGAACTTTTCGTTTTCGGCCTGGCCAAAAAGGTGATTCTCGCAGATTCGATCGGTGCGCTATGGACAGATATTATCGGAAACGGTGGTATCGGCCTTGCCAATGTATCTACTCCGCTGGCCTGGCTGGGGATTATCGCCTATTCCCTGCAACTTTACTTCGACTTTGCAGGTTACAGTGAGATGAGCAACGGCCTTGCTGCCATGCTGGGTTTTGACTGCCCCATCAACTTTGATTTACCGTACATTTCCGGAAGTATCACCGAGTTCTGGCGCAGATGGCATATTTCGCTGTCCAGCTGGTTCCGTGACTATATTTATATTCCCCTGGGCGGAAACCGAAAAGGCAAAGCGCGTCAATTGCTCAATATGCTGTTGGTTTGGGCTGCTACCGGAATCTGGCATGGCGCCAGTTGGAATTTTATCTGCTGGGGGCTTTATTACTTTGTATTGTTGACGGTAGAGAAACTGTTCCTTTTGAAATACCTGAAAAAAGGCCGTGTCTGGCCTCACCTTTACACATTGTTCTTTGTGGTGCTGGGCTGGGGTATTTTCACAGCAAACCAACCGGGTGCTCCCCTTGCGCTTTTGATGCGGAAGCTGTTCGTATTCCAGGGAGGCATTTCTCCGGTCTACTATCTGCGGAACTATGGTGTTCTGCTGATTTTGGGATGTATTTGTTCCTCCGCTTTCCCCCGTTGGCTGTGGCAAAAGATCAGCCGTTGCACACCGCTCAAGCTTTTCCTCTTCGCGGTACTGATAATTATGTGCATCGCCTATGTTGTGGCAGCTACTAACGCCACCGCCCTGTATGCCAATTTCTAAAAAGGAAGGATGTTCTGTATGTCGAAAGTAATCTACCGAAAAAAGGGACGTCAGGCGTTCTATCCCTTGTTGGCGCTCAGTGCCCTGGTTCTTTTCGGGGTGTCGCTTATCAATATTCTGGCCCCCAAGCGCACGCAAATTGAACTGGAAAATCGCAAGGCTGCTCAATTCCCCGCGCTTTCCGTAGACGGCCTGCTGGACGGAAGCTGGCAGACTTCCTTTGCCAATTGGATGCAGGACCAGTTTTTGCTGCGTGACCAATGGATCAACACCCAACGCGCAACAGACGAAATCGTATTCCAGAAAGTAGAAGAAGGTGGGATTCTGCTGGGCAAAGACCACTGGATGTTCACAAAATTGTTTACCATCGACGAATCTACGCAAAAGCAACTGGACAAAAACATCCAGGCTGTTTCGGATTTTGCCGCCAAATATCCGGGAAAAGTAACCTTCCTGTTGGCCCCCTCCGCCAGTGTGATTTATCCGGAAAATTTGCCGGTTGGTGCTCCGATGGTCAACGAAGACGCCATGTTGGATGAAATCTTTTCTCAGATTGGTCAGAACGCTGATGTTCTTGACTTGCGGGATACCTTTACTGCCAATAAGCAAGATTACCTCTATTTCAAAACAGACCACCACTGGACTCCTAACGGTGCCTACCTTGCCTACCAGCAGTTCTGTGCTTTGAAAGGTCTGGAGCCTTTTGATCGTTCGGCACACGAGTCTGTTGTAGTGGAAGATTTCCAGGGAACCCACTATTCTGCCACGCGCCTTTGGAATGTAGAGAACGACTCGATCACCTACTATCCGCTCGACAATCCTATGACCATCTATCGAATCACGGGAGAAGCACAATACGAAGCTGAAACCACAGAAAATCTGATCAATACCGAAAAGTTCGAAACGCGCGATAAGTACGCAGCATTCCTGGATGGAAACAACGGATACTCTGTTATTGAAGGGAACGGTACCGGAAGTATTTTGGTTGTAAAAGACAGTTACGCCAACAGCTTTATCCCCTACCTGACCGAAAATTATGCAAAGATCGGCGTTATAGATTTCCGGAACTTCAAATACGGCCTGGACTCCACCATTGAAAAAGAAGGCTACGATCAAATTCTGATTTTGTATAACTTTCAGACCTTTATTGCCGATACCAACCTGATTTATATTTCTCGGCCCAGCACCTTGCAATAAATTTGCAAAGAAAACGTCCCCAGACAAGATGTGACGCTTGTCTGGGGACGTTTTTATTCAAATATGACTCGAAGTTCCGGATCGGTTGCTACGCTGCCCGGACCGTAAAGACACGCCTGCCAGAAATCAAGATGAAAGGGGTCTGTGCCTGCTTTTTTTGTTTGGCGGTACAAATATGCAAAAGATTCTTCCAGTTCCCGGGCAAGCATATTTTCAAGGTCTGTCACCGAATCGGTCAATGCTTGCAGTTCGGTATCACGCAGATGGAGTTGTACCTGGTTTCCCTCGACGGTAACGTGTGCACGCGTTCGGCAAACCGCTTGCCCTTCCCAAAAGGTACCATACATCTCTTTGGTCTGTCCACACAAAACTGCGGCCAATTGCGCTCCTGTTAGACCTTTACAGCGAACGGAAGCGGCGTTTTTTCCCAGAAGAAGAAAAGCATATCCGCTTTCGGCTGTGTAACCGGGAATTGCGGAGCTGTTTTCCTGTGTAAACAACTGCTGTAACCCGCAATGAATACCATACGTTTTCTCGAGCGACTTCAAGTTTTGGTATAAAGTCGGCCCTTGTTTCGCCCAACTTTGAATCGGCTCAGGACTTAAAACAAAAACCGAAACTTCCGGAGCCGGCTGCACATTTTTGTATAAAAGCAAGCCAATAGAGCAAGCTTCTTGCCAGTTAGAGTTTGCTGGTAAAGCAAGAAGATCCAGCAATCCATAATAGGCATCACCGGACAAGCTATCTTCTGCATATTGAAGTGCTTGCGCCGGCGTTTTTCCCTGTGCTGCCGCAATTTTGATCTGCTCCCCTTGAGATGAATCTGCTCCCTGGTCTGCCACAACCAGACAAGCTGAATAGCGTGCATTTTGCCGCGTAAAAAGTATTCCCCGTACAATCTCCCGTTGAGCCAACGGCTGCCCGCTACATCCGCTCAAAATCAGTCCCACCAGCAAACAGGCGCTCAGAAGCAGCGCTTTAGCTTTTTGCAAAGCCATGATGCAACACCTCCCATCGCCACCAAAACCACCAAAAGCCATGTGAGTGTACTGCGCGTTTGCATGGCCGCCTGCAGGTCTGTTTTGTGAAGAAAAGCACACAAAAGCCATAGTCCGGCAAAATACAACGGGAAACTTTGCAATCGAACCGAAGTTGCGTTTTTAGTGCCCGGAATCAAAAGCAGCGAAATTCCATACAGGTAGAGAGCCAATTTCAAGGTAATAGCCATAGCCCACAAAATCAATTGCAGGCTTTCCAACCGGTTAAAGATCGACAATGCTCCGCAGCGTGCCACCGCGTGAACAGGATCGACACAGAGAGGAAGCGCCGCACCGTAAAACAGTTCCAAAACAAAATGAATTCCTACGTCAAACGCCAAGGCTGATACCGCTACCCTAAGCAAGGGATGGCGCGGCGTTTTAGCCTGATCAGGCAAAAACGCCGGGAGTAAATATTCCGGATAGAGAAAAAGTTGTTCTTTTGCGGCTGCAGAAAAATCGGATAATGTCAATGGTTTTACCTGCAAATTGGTCAGGCGTAAATGTGGCAGCACTGTCAACAGCATAAACGTTGTAGCCAAAATTAGCAGACAAAGAACCACATGGGCTGTCTGGGAAATAGCCGAAACACGGCGAAGATAGATCACCGGTAAAAGAGTCATAAAGCAGATAGCTGTCAACGACAGAACCCCGGGGTACAATCGCTTGGACAAATCCCAAAAGCGCAACAATTCCAGGGCGGAAGTATAAAAAAGTAATATCGCAAACAAAACCCGAAACAAAGGATTTTCTCCAGAGCGCCAGGCCGCCGAAAACAGTCGACCGGTCAACGCCAACAGCGGGGCACAAAACACCAGCGTCGCCACCCCTGCACGCGGCCAATAGGCACTTTGGTACCGGAGCAAAACATTCACCAAAACCCCCACCGTCAAGGCGGCAAGCAGGCTGGGGCAATTACGTTTCATCCTTGCCAATCACCTCCCCGGATTTTGCCAGGCTCGACCATATGCTGCGTACAAACCCGTCCCGCCAAGAAATGCGCGACAGAGGCATCAACGGATACAGGTAGTCATAACCGAACGGCTCACTTCCGCAAGCCATTGCCAAAATAATCAACGCTGAACTGGCGATTCCCAGTACCCCAAATATGCCGGCCAATATGATCACCGCAAAGCGAAAAAGAATGGATTGCTCATAAAGGGACGGCACCGCCAATGTTGCAATGGTAGCCGCCGCCGCCATGGTGAGCACCGGTACACTGACAATCCCGGCGGAAACTGCTGTTTCGCCTATGATCAGTGCCCCCACCAGGCTTACTGTGTGACTTATGGACTGTGGCGCTCGAAGTCCGGCTTCACGAACAATTTCCAAAAGCAGTGTTACGCTGAGCATCTCCAGCATGGGTGGTAATGGCGTAGCTGTTTCTGCCTGCGCCAGTTTGGTAAGAAGCTGTACTGGGATAATTTCCGGTGCAAAAGAAACCGCCATAACATACAATCCCGGCCCAAACACAGCCAAAATGAAAGCCACATATTTCAAAAGGCGGATCACACCGGAAAATACCGCCCCGGATGCATAATCATCCAGACACTCAAAATGTTCGGCAAAAAAACTCGGTACTACCAATGCGTAAGGGCACCCAGATACAAGCACCACTGCTTTGCCTTCGCAAAGACGCGCGCAAACAGTAGCCGGGCGTTCTGTGTACGCAGCAGCAGGAAAAAGGTTCAGCTTGTCCTGTTTTAAAAAGGAAGAAAAATATGCACTGTCTAACAACACCGGAAGCTCGATTTCCGCCAGACGGTTGCGAAGCGCATCGATGGTTTCTTTTGGAGCAAGAGTTCGATCATAACACAGGCAATATTCTGTTTTGGTTCGTGTTTTCGCCGTATAAATCTCGGCAACCAACGAGCCGGAACGAAATTGCCGGCGAATCAGAGAGATATTGTTGCGCAGCAGTTCTGTAAACGCTTCCTGAGACCCGCGCATATTCCCCTCGCCTGTTGGGGTGCTGATGGATCGCTGCGGCATTTCTTGCGTGGAAAAGGCCACTGCCTGTTGGCAACCGTCAATCAGAAGTATGGTCATTCCGTTGGCAAGCATCTCGATGAGGGCGTCCCAATCCTCAATCGGATTTGGTTCTGCCGGGACCAGGCTCTGGGATAAAAGATACTGGCAGAGTCCTTTGCTTCCTCCCAGCATCACGGGATCTCGGTCCAACATCTCCAAGGCCAAATGGCACAACTTTTCCGGAGAAGAAAGACCCGTAAACATAGCAATCGCACAAGGTATCCCGCTGATTGCCATATTTTTGGTATAGAAGTCCCCTGACGCGCCAAAAATATTTTTCAATGTGGATAGATTTTTATCCAAAGAAGTATCCAGTTTTTTTCCTTGCTTCATAAAACTCCCCCTCGTCAAAAAGTAGTGTTGCCCAAAACGGGAAAAATATAAGGAGGCTGGTTTATGCTTTCGGCGGTTTTTCGGACAGTGGTTGTATATATCACCGTGGTTGGAGCACTTCGTTTGATGGGAAAACGTCAGTTGGGCGAGTTACAGCCTTCCGAACTGGTAACTACCTTGCTGGTATCCAACGTGGCTTCTATTTGTATTGATGAGCCTGATCTTCCTTTGCTGGCTAGCCTTGGTTTGATCTTTCTGCTTACGATTCTTGAAATTTTCAGTTCTACTCTTGCATGCCTGAGCCCTGCTTATGCCAGAATTCTGTTTGGAAAGCCGGTCACTGTTATTCGCAATGGCAAAATTATTCAATCCGCGCTTACTCGGCTGCGAATCACAGCCGGAGATCTGACGGAAGCTTTACGCGGCAAAGATGTTTTTTCGCCGGAGGATGTTTTGTGGGGCGTAGTAGAACCAAACGGCCATATCAGTACGGCTTTGAAACCGGCGCCGGGAGAAGCCCCGCCCATGCTGCCCATCCTGGTCGATGATGCCTTATTTCAAGAGAATCTGGATGCCCTTGATGTTGATGACGAATGGTTGGACCGTGTTCTGACCGAACACCAAATGTCTCGTAAAGAGGTTTTACTGTTTTTATACAACGGAAAAGAAATTCTGCTGGTACAAAAAAAGACCACCCCAAAGGGGTGGTCTGGAAAGGATTTACAGTGAACCGAAATTGGTATGCTGTAGCGTTGTTGCTTTTTTTAAGCATTGCGCTGTGGGTCGCTGACAGCTATTTGCAAAATAGCACCCATCAGCTCAATTCTGCTTTAGATCACGCTTACTATTTAGCAGAAAGCGAAAACTACACAGAAGCGCAGCGGGAATTTCAAGCCGCCGCCCAATTGGCAGAACGCTGTAGCAACGTTTGGGTATTGGTCATCAGAAGGAATCTGATCGATCAATTGAACCAGACGCTTGCCACACTCCCAGCTTACACGTCAAAAGACAACTTTGCAGATCTCTCGGTGGAAACGGCACGCGCCAAAACCCAGATTCGACAAATCAAGCAATCATTTTTCGGCTGGTTTTGAACGGGTGTCCAGCATATCCTTCAATTCTTCCATAAAGGTATTGACATCGCTGAACTGCCGATAGACTGAGGCAAAACGCACATAAGCGACATCGTCCATTTTCTTCAGTTCCTGCATGGCAAGATCGCCGATGTGAATAGACGTCACTTCCCGATCGTAGGAATTGAGAAGCATCTGTTCAATCCGACTGACGGCATCATCCAGCTGCTGGTAACTTACGGGGCGTTTTTCGCAGGCACGAAGCATACCGTTCAACAGTTTCTGACGATCGAACACTTCGCGGGAGTGATCTTTTTTCACAACCATCAAAGGGACTGTTTCCACAATTTCATACGTCGTAAAACGCTTTTTACAGTTCAGGCATTCACGACGGCGGCGGATCTTTTCGCCGTCCTCCGTAGGACGGGAATCAATAACCTTGGAATCAATTTCACCGCAATACGGGCATTTCATGTCAGAGTGTCCTCCTCTTGGCGTGCCGTCAGGCCTTCTTTTTAGACGGCGTCTTTTTCCGTATTTTCCAATCGACCCACAGCGGAGTAGCAATGCAAATCGTGCTGTATACACCACTGATCATACCGAAGAGAAGCGGGAATGCGAAGGTGTAAATACTATCCAGGCGGTAAACAACCGACACAACGCAAATAACACCCAGCGCCAAACAAGTGGTGATGGAAGTCATCAAAGAACGGAAGAAGCTCTGGTTTACAGAGAGGTTTACCAGCTCTTTCAGACCCATCTGCTTCTTGCCAAACAGCGCGCTGTTCTCGCGGATACGGTCATAAATAACAACCGTATCGTTGATGGAGTAGCCCAGAATCGTCAGCATCGCAGCAATGAAGTTGCCATTCAAAGGAATGCGCAGCAGAACAAAAACACCAAAGATGATGAACATGTCGTGAAGCAGCGCGACCACAGCTGTTGCACCAGCTTTGAGACCACCGATCCGGCGGAAACGGTAAGCCACATACAACAGGATCAATACACAGGCTGCAATAAGGGCGACCACACTCTTGAGCAGGAATTCCTTACCGATGGTGGCGTCCACATTGCTGACTTCGCTCTGTGTAAACTGGTTATCGGGGTATTGGGTATTCAATGTGGTGAGCAAACCATCCAACTGATCGGTAGTAAGTGTTTCGCTGCCGGGAAGAGTAATGGTCAGTGTCTGACTGCCGGAGATATCTGCACCGGTCTGCAGCGTCAGATTGCTCTGACCAAGTTCTTCCCCGACGGTTGCTTTCAAAGCATCCAGATCCGCATCCCCTTCATAGGAAAGCGTGATCATGGAACCGCCCTTGAATTCCACGTCCATTTTGACGCCGAACACGGCAGAGAACACAAGAACGATGGCGATAACGCAGCAGGAGAAAGTATAGAACTTTTTGCGATTACCGACAAAATTGATAGCGGGCGTTTTGTAATCTGCACCGCCCTCTTTTTTGCCGCCATACAGCCAAGGGTTGCGGAGTGCTTTGCAGTGGATAGCGCCGCGGATCATAACGCGGGTTGCCCACACACCAAAGACAAAGTTGAGCAACACACTTGTCAGCAAGGTGAAGCCGAAAGAATAGACCGTACCGGCCGTAGAGGGGCCAAACCAGAAGAAGATGGGATTGAACACCTTGGCCCAGAAACCATCCGTCGGTCCAAAAGCGCCCATCAGGATGGCAGCAACAATCACAATGGTCACGTTACCGTCAATAATAGGCGTAAGGCCCATCTTGAAGCCGCTCTTTACAGCACCATCAAGCGTTTTGTTTTTGGAAAGTTCTTCCTTGATGCGTTCCGCCGTAATAACGTTGGCGTCAACGCCCATGCCGATACCCAAAATAATACCGGCAATACCGGGCAGCGTCAGCGTAGAACCCGGGAACACACTGAAATAACCGGAAACAACCGCCAACGTTGCGCAGACCTGACCAAGCAAGGAAACAGTTGCAATGGTACCGGGCAAGCGATACCGTACAATCATCAGTACGGCAACCAGCACAAAGGCCACAATGCCAGCCAGGACCATAACTTCCAGGCTGCGAGCACCCAGGGTCGGGCTGATGGTAGAATAGCTTTCTGCAGAAAGCGCGAAGGGCAGTGCACCGGAGTTGATCTGGTTGGCCAGCGTGGCGGCGCTTTCCTGATCAAAGTTGCCTTTGATGATGGCTTCACCGCCGGTGATGGCCTCATCAACAGAAGCAGTGGAAATATTTTCGTCATCCAGCCAGATGGAAATGGGGTCCCCACTTTCGGCCAATTCGGTAGTCGCTTCTGCGAAAGCCTGTGCACCTTCGCTGCTGAACTTGAGCTGTACCACCCAGCCGTCCATTTCACTGTAGGCTGCATTTGCCGAGGTGACATCATCACCGCTCAGAATCGCTTCCCCGTCAACCGTGGAGCCCTTGCGGAACACCATCTGCGCCGTTGTACCGATCTCATCGATAGCGGTTTGCGGATTAAAGTCCGATTCGCCGGTTTTCCAGGGGAAGCGAACAATAATTCGATCTTTGTTGCTGTCTACATAGCTTTCATAGTCAGTGATGCCCAGACCGACAAGACGATCCTCGATAACGGTCTTTGCGGCATTCATCTGCTCGGGCGTTGCATCCACATCGCCATCCGGCATGAAAGTAACATCCACACCGCCGCGGATATCAATACCGAAGCGGATGTCCGATGCACCTTTTACATAGACAGTCTTGGTGTCACCGTACTGATAGCTTACACCCAGAATGGCCGTCAGGGAAAATACAACAATCAAAATCGCCACGACGAACAGCGGCCATGACTTCCCTCGCTTGTTCATAGAAACCTCCAACACTTTGCCCGCACCAGCGGGCGGGATATTTTATTACTGCTGATCAGCCAGCAGTTTTTCTACTACAGCCAGGCGCACACAGACGCACAGCAGAGCGGAAGCAGTTTCGACCTCATCCAGGCTCGGATACGTCGGCGCAATGCGCAGATGAGAGTCATCGGGGTCCTTATGGTAAGGATAGGCAGAACCCGCGCCGGTCAGCGTCAGGCCGCACTCCTTGCAAAGCTGCGCCACACGTTTGGCACAACCGGGCATAACATACAGGCTGATGAAATAACCGCCTTTGGGATTGGTCCAGTGGGCGATATTCCCGCAGGGCGTCAGCTCCTCGGCAAAGGTCGTCTTAACCGCGTCAAAGCACGGCACCAGGCGGCGGCGATGTTTGGCCATGTGCGCCAATACACCCTCACGATTTTTCAGGAAGCGAACATGCCGCAGTTGGTTCATCTTATCGTAGCTGATGATCATTGCAGAGAACCGCTTGCAGATGTACTTCATGGAGTTCTCGCTGCAGGCGAACGCCGAAACACCGGCGCCCGGGAAGGTGATCTTGCTGGTGGACGTGAACATGAAAACACGGTCTTCCGTACCGTACTTTTTGCTTTCGTTCAACAGCACCGGGGTTTCGATGATTTCGTCCGTCAAGTGATGAACAATGTATGCCTCATCCCAGAAAATCTTGAAGTCCGGTGCGGCAGTCTTCATGGACGCAAAACGGCGGATCGTTTCATCGCTGTAGGTATAACCGTCCGGGTTGGAATACTGCGGAACACACCAGATGCCCTTGATGGTATCGTCTTCCGCCACCAGCTTCTCAACCATATCCATGTCGGGGCCGTTCTCGGTCATGGGAACGTTGATCATCTCAAAGCCCATTTCTTCGGTGATGGCAAAATGGCGGTCATAACCCGGCACGGGGCACAGGAATTTGCGCTTTTCTACCTGGGACCAGGGGCAGGAAGATTCGGGGTAACCGAACATAAAGCCGATCGCCATCAGGTTATACATCAGCTGCAGGCTGGAGTTGCCACCCACAAAGGTTTCCTCGGCCTTGGTTCCCATCACATCGGCAAACAGTTCCCGCGCCTCATACAGGCCTTCCAGGTTGCCGTAGTTACGTGCATCAAAGCCATCATCGGTGGTATAATCATCCATCTTCAACAGATCCATAGCCAGATCCATCTGATGAGGGCCCGGTTTGCCGCGCGCCATATTGAGTTTGAGCCCCATATTCTGGAACTTTTTGTACTCTGCCTCCAGCTGAGCCTTTTCAGCGGTCAGGGCATCGCGGTCCATTGCCAAATAGTCTGCCATAACATTTCCCCCTATTTCTTAATTTCCTGCTGCATCCCCTCTATTTTGACGCATTCGCAGGCATACACTACATTATATACGATTCGTGCTGAAGAAACAAGCATTTTCTCCTGCAATTCACCATAAAAAAGATAAAAAAATGAAAAACTATACACCATTTGTATGGAACTTTCATTGGCAAAGACCGCGAAGTTACATTTTACAAAAAACCGCAGCACGCCTGAAAAGGCGTGCTGCGGTTGTATGCCGCCGACCGGGATCGAACCGGTACGGTATCACTACCGAGGGATTTTAAGTCCCTTGCGTCTGCCAGTTCCGCCACGGCGGCATATTATTAATATTTTACAGCACCCCTGCCAAAATGTCAATGCGGATTGAAGAAATGCCGCCGGTATGGTATACTGATACGAAGTTTTCTGTGCACGGAGGCGAAAAAAATGTTACAGCAAAAGGCGCCAAGCCGTACTTTACAACTATTGATCGGCGGTGCCATACTGGGCATACTGGCCTTTCTTTTGGTGTATGGATTTACGCCGTTGGATGTAACCAACGACACCTTCTGCCGCGGCGGTTATATGGAAAAAGACATTCAGCAGCATTATGCCGGGTGGCTGTTTTGTCGGCAAAATGCGCAAGGCTTCCCTCTTTGCGTCACGCAGTCCATCAATGCGCCGTCCGGAGTAAGTATTGCTTATACCGATTCAATTCCGTTGGTCGCTGCTCTTTGCCGACCTCTGGCCAACTGGCTGGGGGGCACCTTCCAATACTTTGGGTGGTTCACCTTGGTTTGCTTTGCACTGCAGGGGGCATTTGGCGCAGCTTTGTGCGGGCTTTTTACCTCAAACTCAGTTGTCCTTCCCCTGCTGGGAGATTTGCTGTTTGTGAGCAGCCCTATTTTGTACGAAAGAGCTTTTCGTCACACTTCCTTGGGTGCGCAGTGGTTGATTTTGGCTGCCTTATATTTTTATTTCCGTGCCCGTCGCCAGGGGCGATTTGCTTCCAAAGGCCTGTTTTTTCTCAATATCCTGGCCATTGGTATCCATCCCTATTTTGTACCAATGACTTACGCCATTACATTTGCACTGCTTTTGGAACATGTGGTTTCGACTCATCGCTGGAAAGGCCCCGTCCTTTATCTGACAGCTGATTTGATATGCACGCTTCTGCTGGGATGGCTCCTGGGGCTGTTTTACGGTACAGCTACCAGTGGCGGGCAGGCCTTGTACGGATATTTTTCCATGAATCTGAACGCTTTATGGAATCCCATGGGTGTAAACGGCACCATTTACAGCCGTGTCTTGCCTGCCCAGAACCAGCTCAATGGTAACTATGATGCATTTGCTTATCTTGGACTTGGTGTATTGATTGCGGTGCCTCTTTTGTTGATTGGGAATTTCCGCCGGTTCCTTTGTTTCTTGCGCAAGCATTGGGCTCTGCTGGCTGTATGCGTAATTTTAACTTTGTTCGCAATCAGCCATGTGGTCACGGCAAACGGCGTCACACTTTTCACCTTTCCGTTGCCGGCTTCTTTGATTCAGCTGTTTTCTGTTTTCCGTTCCGGTGGTCGTTTGTTCTGGCCGGTCTATCACCTCCTTCTACTTTTCGCTTTCGTCGGAACTGTACGGCTTCCTCGCCCGATCGTTATGGTTTCTCTGCTGGCGTTGGTTCAAATCTGGGACGTCAGCCCAGGCATGGTCCAGCGACACCAGGATATGGTATCGGCCACGCAAAGCCCTGCGTTCCCTTCCGGACTGGAAAGTGACTTCTGGCAGTCCGCACAAAGCTACGACCACTTGGAGTCTGTGCAAGGGATTCAGGATGATGCGCTTCACCTTGCGCTGTTTGCGGCTGACAACGGCATGACAACAAATGACCCCTTTGCAGCGCGTTATGACGCTGCCGCACTGGAATCCGAACGCGCGGTTGTTTTGCAGGAACTTGCCTCCGGTAACCTGCGGGATGATACTTTGTATTTGTTTGAGGAAGAAGGCGCTTTTCTTCAGTCGGTAGAACCCGTTCGCAATAGTGCCTGGTGCGGAAAAGTCTCCAGTTCAGATGGCGCTTCCAACTGGTATGTAATTGCTCCGGGACTGCAAGGGCGCTCATTTGATAATCTTTGTACCCCGTATGATGAAAATTATCCTCTTCGCCTTGCCGATTATACCGACGCCCTTTGGAACCGCGGCGTTCTGGATTCTACCAAACAGACCGTTTGTTTTGCAGACTCTCCTTTTGCACGCAGCAAATTGGAAGGAGCAACCTATATTTGCGCCGACGGGCAAATGTATAGAATCACAAAACTGGATGACAGTGACCCCGGTTGGTTGATGGTAACACTGGATATTGAAGATGCCACCGTTTTGTGGAATCAGGAGTTGACAACAAAATGAAAGAATTGTATGTTAAAAGTCTGTTACCTGTCAGACTGGATAAGTATCTGATGGAACAGTACCCTGCTTTGAATTTGGGACGTCTGAATAAAGCCTTAAGAGAAAACAAAATCAAACTGAATGGCAAAAAACAGCCGTTGGCTACACGTGTGCAGAACGGCGATGTCATCCGGTTATTCCTGAATGACGATCAATTAGAAAAAAAGCCTTTGCCGCCCGCAGTATTTGTCTATGAAGATGATGATCTGATTATCGCCAATAA
>NZ_JACJKP010000180.1 GCF_016901605.1 Gemmiger formicilis | reverse complement strand
GCACCCAGTTCCGCGGCCAGTTTGAACAGCGGGTCAAGGGGCTGATCAGCGAAGTAAAGGCTGCCGGCAACATCATCCTGTTCATCGATGAGATTCATTCCATCGTGGGTGCGGGAGATTCCGATGGCGCCATGAATGCGGCCAATATTATGAAGCCCGCCCTTTCCCGCGGGCAGGTGCAGGTGATCGGTGCGACCACCTTTGCCGAGTACCGCAAATATATTGAAAAGGATTCTGCGCTGGAACGCCGCTTTCAGCCTGTGAAGGTGGAAGAACCTTCCATTCAGGATACCATCGAGGTGCTCAAGGGCATCCGTGTCTATTACGAAAAACACCACTGTGTCCGTGTGCCGGACCCCATTGTGACCGGTGTGGTGAAACTGTCGGAACGCTATATCACCGACCGTTTCCTGCCGGATAAGGCCATCGACCTGCTGGATGAATCCTGTGCCTGCTGCAACCTGCGCCATCCTGAGATTACTCAGCTGATCGAAACCCAGCGCCGGGTTGCCGAACTGGAAGCGCAGGAGCATGAACTGGAAAATCCCGAACCGGAAAACGGTCAGGATGCGGCCATCGATTATGAGGCTTTGGCTTCGGTCAAAACGGAACTGGCGCAGCAGCGCGAAAAACTCCCTGCCCTGCAGCTGAAAGTGGCCGAAATCGAAGTGACGGTGGACGATGTGGCCCAGGTGGTGGAACTCTGGACCGGCATCCCGGCGGTCAAAATCAAAGAAACGGAATACGGACGCCTGCAGGGGCTGGAAGATGCCCTCAAGAGCCATATCATCGGCCAGGATGAGGCGGTCCACGCGGTGGCGGGCGCCATCAAGCGTGCCCGTGCCGATCTTTCCGGACGGCATCGCCCTGCCAGCTTTATCTTTGTGGGCCCCACCGGCGTGGGCAAGACCGAACTGGTAAAGCAGCTGGCCAACCAGCTATTTGATACGGTGGACCCGCTTATTTCCATCGATATGAGCGAATATATGGAGAAGTACGCGGTTTCCCGCCTGATCGGTTCGCCTCCGGGCTATGTGGGCTATGATGAGGCCGGCCAGCTGACCGAGAAGGTGCGCCGTCACCCCTACAGTGTGGTGCTCTTTGACGAAATCGAAAAAGCACATCCCGATGTGATGAATATTCTTCTGCAGATTCTGGACGAAGGCAAAATCAATGACGCCCAGGGACGCACGGTGGATTTCTCCAACACGGTGATCTGCATGACCTCCAACGCCGGTTCTACCGACCAGAGCGGTGCCACCGGTTTTGGCAAAAAGCTGGAAGTGGCCAGCGCCGATAAGAGCATGAAAGCGTTGCAGGAGTTCCTGCGTCCGGAATTCCTGGGACGTGTGGATGAAGTCATTACCTTCCATCCGCTCAGCGAGGAAAATCTGGAGAAGATTGCCGCTTTGATGCTGGACGAATACAAGCCCGGATTTGCCGCCCATGGCATTACGCTGGAATACGGACAGCCTGCCCTGGCAGCCATTGTAGCACAAAGTTCTACCAAGTATGGCGCCCGTGAACTGCGCCGTACCATCCGGAAAGCCGTGGAAGATCCCATTGCCGAAGCCCTGGTGGACGGCCGCCTGGGTACAAACCCTGTTACGGTGGAACTGGTGGAACGGGACGGCAAACCCGAACTGAACTTCTGATACGAAAAACGAGGAAATCATGAAAAAACGTCTGGTAGCCCTGCTGCTGGTCCTGGTGCTGCTGTGCGGCTGCATGCCGCGCCGGCAGAGCGAGGTTGTGCCGGATATGCCCTCGGTAGGGGAACCGACCCCTTCACCGTCGCCGGAACCCACCCCCACGCTGCAGCAGGAAGGTGCCCTGTATGGCAGTGTACGGCTGCTGGAAGAACCGACGGTTCTGGTCAGCATTTATCTGAACGATGCTGCCACCGGCAGTATCTGGACCAGGGAAGCCCATGCACAGACCCAACAAAGTGTGGCCATGGCCGTGGACTGGATCTGCCAGGAGGCGAGCCGTTACGGTGTGACCCCGGAACTGTACTATGATGACGGAACGGACAACAGCCCGCTTTGCTATACCTATTCCATTCAGTCACGGCTGCGGGGCGGCATAGACTCGGAGGAGAGCAACGAATTTCTGGATGAAATGGATGCGCTCTGCGCTACGGTGGATACACAAGCTCTGCGGGATCAATACGGCACCGATCACATCGGATTCCTGCTGTTCCTGCCGGTTTCCGGAACGTCTTTCACCATGGCCCATTATGCAGACGATGATGTGAACTTTTACCATGAGTATTGCTGCATCTACCGGTATGATGCCTATGCGGCGGAACCGGAGCCGGAATCCCCGGCTACCTATGCCCATGAGATCCTGCACCTGTTCGGTGCGCCGGATCTGTATGCCGGCAGCAGCGATCCCTATGTAAGCGGAGAAATGACCGCCTATGTAGAACAGACTTACCCCGACGACATCATGTTCAGCACCTACGCTGCCGACGGCAGCAACGTATATACATCCATCGACAAGATCATCAGTCCGCTGACGGCGTATTGCATCGGCTTGACCGATACCTGCCCGGAACTGGAACTGTTCCCCGAACTGGCCGATGTGGAACCCGGTGTGTTCCGCTATGAAAGCGGTAGCACACAGGATTTCTGGTCAGAGAACGGAGCCA
The DNA here is from genome assembly GCF_016901605.1 of Gemmiger formicilis. Taxonomy (GTDB): domain Bacteria; phylum Bacillota; class Clostridia; order Oscillospirales; family Ruminococcaceae; genus Gemmiger; species Gemmiger formicilis_B. The sequence continues at coordinate 3,187 of NZ_JACJKP010000180.1, read as the reverse complement.
TCGCGGTCTGACCGGCGAAGGGAGGCATTATGGCGGTCAATGAAGCGTTTCCGCTTCGTGTGGATGCGGTAACAACCGCCTGGGCGGGAGAGCGGCGTCTGGAAGACAGCATTGCCGCCGTGCAAACCCAGGGCTGGCAGCTTGTCTATGTGCGCAGCGGCTCGATTGAAGAACGCTGCAACGACAAAGTTGTGCTGCTGCGGGCCGGTGGAATCCTGCTGCATCAGCCGGAGGAAACCTTTGCCATGCGAAGCATTGGCGAGATTCCCCCGGAAGTGCTGCGGATGGACTTTTTTTGCTCCAGTTCCATAATGGACCGTTTTCGCGGGGCGGTATTCCACGCCGAACCGGCGGAGCAGCACGACCTGAACTGGCTGATGAAAGCCACACAGGAACTGTATGACCCGCCGCCCGTTCCCGGTGACAAGCCTACCCAGAAAGAGGATGTGCCCTTTGGGGCGTGCCAGCAGGTAGCCATTCATCTGGAAAATCTGCTGATCCTGCTGGCGCGGCGCTGCAAGCGGCCCCGCAAGCCCACCAGCCGTGTGCGGCGGGAACGGCGCCAGCTGGCGCTGATTGAAGCGGCCCGGGCGTATTTTGCCCAGAATCTGACCCATGAAGTGAAGGTGGACGAGGTTTGCCAGGCTGTAGGGTGTACCCGCACCCAACTGCAGCAGGCTTTCCGCAGCCGTCTGCGCCATACCGCTATGGAAGAGTTTGCCGCCATGCGCCTGGAATATGCTGCCCAGCTGCTGGCCCGCGGTGCGACCCCGGGAGAGGTGGCCGCACAGTTGGGGTATTGCTCCGGTGCGTATTTCAGCCAGAAGTTCCATGCCGCTACCGGAAATACCCCCAGCGCCTACCGCCGCATGCAGCAGGGGCTTCCGGCACGCCGCCAAAACAGGCAACAAAAAGACAAAGAGGCACCGAAAACGTCTATTCCCGAAACTGAGCAGAAAAAGTAGAATGATAGTAAAGGAACGGACAGCTCCTGCCCGTTAAAAAGCAACAAGAGAACATAAAGGAGACGATTGGTATGGCAATTTTGGTTAGCGGTGGCGCCGGCTACATCGGCAGCCACACCTGCGTAGAGCTTCTGGCTGCGGGTTACGACATCGTCGTTGCGGACAACTTCTACAATTCCTGCCCCGAGGCACTGGCTCGTGTCAAAAAGATCTCCGGTAAGGACTTCCGCTTTGTGGAAGCGGACATGACCGACAAGGATGCAGTGGAGAAAATCTTTGCCGATAATGCCGATATCGACTGCGTGATTCAGTTTGCAGCCTACAAAGCTGTGGGCGAGAGTGTCTCCAAGCCCATCGAGTATTACAGCAACAACCTGAACTGCACCCTGAACATCCTGGATGTTATGCGCCGTCACAACTGCCATAACATTATCTTCTCCTCTTCGGCTACCGTCTACGGCGACCCCGCCAGTGTGCCCATCCGGGAGGACTTCCCCGTGGGCGGCACCACCAACCCCTACGGCACCACCAAATCCTTTACCGAGCGCATCCTCACCGACTGCTGCGCTGCTGATCCGGAACTGAATGCCGCGGTGCTGCGTTACTTCAACCCCATCGGTGCGCATCCCTCCGGACTCATTGGCGAGGACCCCAACGGTATCCCCAACAACCTGGTGCCCTATATTGCCAAAGTGGCGGTGGGCAAGCTGGAAAAAGTCCATGTTTTCGGCAATGACTATCCCACCCATGACGGCACCGGCGTGCGGGACTACATCCATGTTGTGGACCTGGCCCGTGGCCATGTGGCGGCTGTCAAGAAACTGGAAGAAAAGCCCGGTCTGTTCATCTGTAATCTGGGCACCGGCCACGGCTACAGCGTGCTGGATGTGATCCATGCCTTCAGCAAGGCCTGCGGCAAGGAACTGCCTTATGTTATCGATCCCCGCCGCCCCGGCGATATTGCCGAGTGCTGGTGTGATCCCACCAAGGCCAAGAACGAACTGGGCTGGGAAGCACAGTACGGCATTGACGAGATGTGCGCTCACAGCTGGAACTGGCAGAGCCACAACCCTGACGGCTACAAGACCGCCGAATAATTTCCGCTATAAAACCACAGGCGCAGCCCATTGGGCTGCGCCTGTTTTGTGTATGGAATAAAAGTGCTGTCGGACCGTGGTATGGCTTGTAAATTGCAAAGGCAGTCTGCAAACGGAACAGAAGTCCGTCCGTGCCTTATACAAACATCTCCTCGCTGCGGGGCGGCAGTTTGGGCACCGCCGGGGGCGGGGCCGCCGCAGCGCGCCAGGCGGCAGGGGAAACCCCTATTTCCCGTTTGAATACACGGCACAGATAATTGGCACCGGAAAAACCCGTCAGACCGGCGATCATTTCCAGGTTGTACTCATCGGTCAGCAGCAGCGTTTTTACGGCTTCAATCCGCACATTGGTCAGGTATTTGCCGGGGGGCACACCCAATGCCTGCTTGAAGGCCCGCACCAGATGGCTTTTGGTCACGCCCAATTGCTCACTCAGTTCCTCCACGCCATACAGAGCCATATAATTCTGACGGATGGCAGTCAGGGCTTCGGCTACAAGCGCGGGCAGCGGACGGGCGGTTTCATCCGCCTTGCCTACGGCACACAGCAGGGCATAGGCGATGGGGGCGGTGGTGCCGCTTTGCAGCTGGGCCAGCAGTTCGGCAGCCCCCGGGCAGGAGGCACCGTCCGCCCATCGGGCATCCCCCAGCCGTAGCAGGTAGGCGTCGGCACAGTAGCCGGTCAGGCAGGCGGCCACCAGGTGGCAGTCGCTTTGGGGCGTCAGGACCAGGGGGGCGGCACCCAGCAGAATGTCGCCGCTGTGCCCGGCCTGTTCGCAGCCTTCCAGCAGGCAGTCCCCGCGGGAAAGTACCCCGATCCAGAGCCCGGTCCCGTCCAGTGTGGCAGGGGCCTGACCGTCCATTTCGGCCGTTTTGGTACAGGCACAGTAAATTTCCGGCTCAAATATCAATTTCGACACTCCAATATCAATAAAATGCTATTTTCAAACACATTTTAACCTGTTATTATAGTCGTGTCAAGTAAAACAGCCCCGGCCACGGGGCACGAACACCATATTTGGAGGGTTTTGTCATGGCTTCTATCAGCTGCCGTCACGTTAAAAAGGTTTACCCCGGTAACGTTGTTGCCGTTCCCGATTTCAGCCTGGAAATCGCCGATAAGGAA
>NZ_JACJKP010000179.1 GCF_016901605.1 Gemmiger formicilis | reverse complement strand
TTTGCGGGACGCCGACAAGGTTGACATCCTGCGCGTAAACGTAGAAGTGCCCATGGAGGAGATTTACAATGTGACCACCGAAGCACTGCGGCAAAGCCCTGTGAGTCCGGCGGTTTTGCAGGCCTTTTATGAACATCATTGCGTGCTGCGCAGCCTGAAGCAACACCCTGCCGACAATGCCGTGGGACATGCCTCGCTGGTGTATGAGTTGTGCTACCCCGAAAGCCTGCGTGCCGTAGCCGAACAGGGCTGGCTGTGGAAACTGCTGAACTTTCCCACCGAAAACCCCGACACTGCAAAAGCCTTTGCCGCCATGCGGGAGGAAATGCAGGGTTGGCTGGCCCAACAGCTGGCCTGATTTGTCCTTTACCAAACAAAAAAGCAGCCGCCCGCAGGCGGCTGCTTTTTTGTTGATTCGTTGTTCGGTCAGATCAGGCCCTGGACCAGGATGACCACAATGAGGATGGGCAGCACAAACTGGAAGTAGGGTTTGAATGCCCGGGGCATCCGCAGACCGGAACCGGTATTGCACTCTTCCATATATTTGTCGTAGCCCCAGCCCCAACGGCTGACGCAGAACAGCAGATAGACCAGACTGCCGATGGGCAGCAACAGGTTGGAAACGATGAAGTCTTCGATATCCAGAATCTGACCGCCGGAGGGTGCATTGGGCAGCGGCACCGAGAAGTACCACAGATTGTAGCCCAGCACACAGGGAATGCTGGCCAGCAGGATGAACAGGCAGCAGATGACGGTTGCCTTTTTACGGGTCCAGCCGAAGCAGTCGATGCAGCTGGCCATAATGTTCTCAAAGACCGCCAGAACGGTAGTGAAGCTGGCAAAAGTCATAAAGAGGAAGAAGAGGGCGCCCCAGACCCGACCGCCAGCCATGTTGACGAAGACGCGGGGCAGCGTAATAAAGATCAAAGGGGGTCCGGCGTCGGGCTGAACCCCGAAGGCGAAGCAGGCCGGGAAGATGATGAGGCCGGACATCAAAGCCACAAACGTGTCCAGCGCGCAGATGCGGACAGCCTCACCGGGGAGGGTATGTTCCTTGGTCATATAGCTGCCGAAGATTTCCATAGCCGCAATGCCGAGGCTCAGGGTGAAGAAGGCCTGGTTCATCGCCGCAGTGATGACATTGCCCAGCCCCACCTCGGTTGCCCGCTCGATATCGGGCAGCAGGTAGAAGGCAAGACCTTCCTTGCCGCCTTCCAGCATAACGCTGTTGACGGCCAGCACAACGATCAGAAGCAGCAGCGCCATCATCATCCATTTGGAGATCCGCTCAAGGCCCTTCTGCAGACCGAAAGAGCAGACCAGGAAGCCGCCCAACGTGATGATGGCCATAAAAATGGTCATCTCGCCGGGGTTGGCCAGCATGGCGCTGAACACACCGTCCACAGCGCTGTTTTCCATGCCCTCAAAGGCGCCGGTGGCAAACTTGTAGAAGTAGTCCAGCATCCAGCCGGCCACGGTGGTGTAATACATCATCAGCAAGCAGCAGCCGATGATGCAGAACCAGCCGTGAACATGCCATTTGCTGCCCTTGGGTTCCAGGGACTTATAGCCCCGCACCGCGCTCTGGCGGCTGGCACGGCCTACTGCCAGTTCCATCGTCAGCACGGGCACACCCATGATAATGAGAAACAGCAGGTAGAACAGCACAAAAATACCGCCGCCGTTGGCACCGGCCATCCAGGGGAATTTCCAGACGTTGCCGATACCGATGGCACAGCCGGCACTTACCAGAATAAAACCGAGACGGGAGGCAAAGCGCTCCCGCGTTTTTTGGGGATCCATAAGCATCCTTCCTTTCTCACACACGTATGTCACATTATATCGTATTTTGCCTGTCATTGCAAGGTTTACCCGTATATGTTATAATATAAAATACGTGATGGAAAGGAGAATCTTCAATGATTCGTTTTGAGTGTGACTACGGCGAAGGCGCTGCCCAACCCGTACTGAACCTGCTGCAAAAAACCAATCTGGAACAAACCCCCGGCTACGGCGAGGATGATTACTGTGCCGCTGCCGCCAAAAAAATCCGCGCCCTGTGCGACGCTCCCGACGCTGCCGTGCACTTTTTTGTGGGTGCCACCCAGGCAAATCTGACGGTGATCGATGCCGCGCTGAAACCCTGGCAAGGGGTTTTGTGCGCCGATACTGGCCACATCCATGTGCATGAGACCGGCTCTGTGGAAGCAACGGGTCACAAATGCCTGGCGCTGCCCGCCACGGCCGGCAAAATCACAGCGGAACAGATTCGTGCCGCCGTGGACTCCCACCGTGCCAACCCCAGCCACGAGCACGAAGTGCAGCCCGGTATGGTGTATATTTCCAACCCCACCGAGGTGGGCACGCTCTACTCCAAAGAAGAACTGACCGATATTTCGGCAGTCTGCTATGAGTTGGGGCTCTACCTTTTTGTGGACGGTGCCCGCATGGCCTACGGCCTGATGAGCCCCCAGAACGACCTGAACCTGCAGGATTATGCGGCACTTTGCGATGTGTTCTATCTGGGCGGCACCAAGTGCGGTGCCCTCTTCGGCGAAGCCGTGGTCATCACCAATGATGCGCTGAAAGAAGATTTCCGTTACGCCATCAAGCAGCACGGCGGCATGCTGGCCAAGGGGCGACTGTTGGGACTTCAGTTCCTGGCTTTGCTGGATGGCGAGGACGGCAGCGGATGCAGCCCCTATTTTACCATGGCAGCCGAAGCAGACCGTCAGGCGCTGGAAATCCGGGAGGCTTTCACCGCCAAGGGCATCAGCCTGCTGCATGACTCCCCTACCAACCAGCAGTTCTTTATGCTGCCCGATGCCTGGTATAACGCCCTGGCCGAGCACTACGCCATGAGCGGCATGGGCAAGCCGGACGCAGAGCACACCGCCGTGCGCATCTGCACCAGCTGGGCAACCAGACCCGAAGCTGTCAGCCAGCTGATTGCCGACGTACAGAAGCTGTAAAAAAGCTCCCATATAAAGCAAATGCACCTCAGCAGAACCTTCTGCCGGGGTGCTTTTTGCATCTATTCTAATGGCACGAAGCCTTGTAGGTTGTCTGCGCCGGACCGGGGCATAAGCCCCTCGCATGGTCCGACGACAGTAGTATGGGTCTTTGGTATTCACCTTGACTTCGCTTATAGTATAGTACCTGATTGTGTCCGAGTTGTCACATCATTTTGAACCTTTTATGAATTTAGCAGACACAGGACGATTCTGCTCACCGCTGGATGCGCTTGTCGCAGCGCAGCGCCAGACGGGTACCCACGGTTTGCAGAATCTGCACCAGAATCACCAGCAGCGCCGTGGCAAAAATCTCCAGCACACCATTGAAACGGTAGTACCCGTAGTTGATGGCGATTTTGCCCAGACCGCCGCCGCCAATGATACCGGCCATGGCACCGTACCCCATGATGGTGGTGGTGGCAATGGTCACATTGGAGATCAGGCTGGGCATGCTCTCGGGGATCATGACCTTGGTGATGATCTGCAGAGGCGTGGCGCCCATGCTCTGGGCAGCCTCGATAACACCGGCATCCACTTCCCGGATGCTGGTTTCCACCAGACGGGACACAAAGGGGAAAGACGCGATGACCAACGGCACAATGGAAGCCGGCGTACCGATGGAAGTACCCACGATCAGGCGGGAAAGCGGGATCACAATGATCATCAGGATCAGGAACGGGACGCTGCGCAGCAGGTTGATAAAGGCATTGAGCAGGCTCATGACCCAGCGCGGCAGCGGACGCACACCGCCCTGTTCGCCGGTAACCAAACAGACACCCAGCGGCAGGCCGATGACCAGCGCCAACAGGGTAGCAACGGCCGTAGACCAGATGGTTTCCCAGGTTTCAAAGGGAATGGTGGGCAGCACCTGCAAAAAGGTTGTCCACTCTTTGCTTGCCAGAAATTCCGCCATCAGCCGTTCACCTCCTCAAACGTAATACCGGGATAGTTCTTGATATACTCGATTGCCCTGGTTGCGGTTTCATCATCGGGCAGGGCCAGCAACATACTGCCCAGAGTCTGCCCGTTGACAATACGGGTATCCGCTGCCAGGATGGAAACCAATGCACCGCACTGGATGGCCAGACTGGCCACCAGCGGTTTGTCGGTGGTCTGGGTTCCGTTGAACGCCACGCGCACAATCCGATGCCCCGGCACGGCCTCTGCCTTGGGGGCACCGGCCGGGTACACCAGCCGCCGCGCCGCTGCGGAAGTGGGACGGCTGAAAATCGCCTGTACCTCCCCTTCTTCCACCACCGTGCCTTCATCCAGAATGGCCACACGGTTGCAGATTTCTTCCACCACGCTCATCTGGTGGGTAATGACCACCACAGTAATGCCCAGTTCCCGGTTGATCTTCTGGATCAACTGCAAAATGGCGTGGGTGGTATTGGGGTCCAGCGCGCTGGTGGCTTCGTCACAAAGCAGAACCTTGGGATCGGTAGCCAGCGCGCGGGCAATGGCAATACGCTGTTTCTGGCCGCCGGAAAGCTGTGCCGGGTATGCCTCGGCCTTGTCCGGCAGGCCTACCAGTTCCAGCAGTTCCCGGGCACGGGCCTCTGCCTTGTCTTTGGGTACCTTGGCCAGTTCCATCGGGAACATGATATTGCGCAGGCAGGTACGCTGCATCAGCAGATTGAACTGCTGAAAAATCATGGTAATATCCCGCCGGGCCGTACGCAATTCCGCGGCACTGAGATCCTGCATCTGGCGACCGTTGACAATAACGTTGCCCTCATCGGGACGTTCCAACATATTGATGCAGCGCACCAACGTGGATTTACCAGCGCCCGACATGCCGATGATGCCGTAGATATCCCCATCCCGAATGGTCAGGTTGATATCGTTGAGGGCGACCACCGTGCCGCCCTTGGTGGCAAAACGTTTGGTCAGGTGTTGTAATTCGATCATGGGTTTTCCCCCTTATTTTACAATAGGGAACGGGCATTTTCTCCCGTTCCCTATTGATTGTATCCTACAGACCTTACAGTTGCAAGGTTTTTCCCTCTTTTTTATCAGAAAAGAGCCACAACGGCGCCATCATAGGTTTCGTTGATGAAGTCCTTGACTTCCTGGCTCTGCAGCGCTGCCAGCAGGGCCCGGATGGCGGGGTCGTTTTCGCGGCCTTCCTTGACGACCAGCACGTTGGCATAGGTCTGGGCAGCTTCAGAGGCGGCATCCTCGGTGGCCAGAGCATCGTTGCCGACCGAGAAACCGGCTTCCAGCGCATAGTTGCCGTTCATGACTGCATAATCCACATCGGCCAGGGTGCGGGGCAGCTGCGCGGCTTCCAGTTCCTCCACCTGCACGTTATGCGGGTTTTCGGTGATATCGTTCACAGTAGCGGTCAGACCTGCATCCTCACGGATGGTGATGATGCCCTGGGCAGCCAGCAGCTGCAGGGCACGGGCTTCGTTGGTGGTATCGTTGGGCACAGCAATCACCGCACCATCGGTGATTTCGTCCAGGCTCTGGCTCTTGCCGGGGTAAATGCCCAGCGGTTCGTAGTGGATGTCGCCCACGCTGACCAGATGGGTGCCGTTTTCTTCATTGAAAGAATCCAGGTACGGCTGATGCTGGAAGTAGTTGGCATCCACTTCGCCGCTCTCGGTGACCATGTTGGGCTGCACATAGTCGCTGAACTCCACGATGTCCAGGGTGATGCCCTGTTCCGCCAGCAGGTCCTTGGCAATGTTCAGGATCTCGGCATGGGGCGTCGGGGAAGCAGCCACCTTGATGGTGGTACCGGCCAGGTCGCTGCCGGTCTCGGCCGTGGAAGCCGCCTCGGAAGAAGCGGTGGATTCAGAAACAGAAGCGGTAGAGCCGCAGGCGGCCAGGCTCAGCGCCAGCACACCGGCCAGCGCAGCAG
>NZ_JACJKP010000178.1 GCF_016901605.1 Gemmiger formicilis | reverse complement strand
AAGGTCTGCTCAAGTTCCACTACGGGCGTACTGCTGCCGGCATAGATGAAGGCCAGCTCCTGGTCGGATGCGTCGAGGTAGTATCCTTCCGGTGCGCGCAGCTCACGAAGCAGATAGCGTCCGCTGTTGGCAGTGGTGTTTTCAGGAATCTGCACGTTGCTCATGCCATAGTAGAGCCCCCGCAGCGGCAGATCGCAGGTGAACGTGGTGCGCCCTTCGGAGTCGGTAGGAGCCGAGGTTGCGATCAGATCCCCTGCATGGAACAGCAGCTCGCCAGAACCATTGTAGATATCATCCACCGTATACAGGTTGTAGACAGCACCGGCAACCAATGCATCCGTTTTGACGTCGCGCTTGCAGACGGTGAGTTCCGTTTTGACCCTCTCGTTGTAGAACTTGAGGACCTGCGCCTCTACCTGTTCGGCGGTGGCCTCATCTGCGTTGATAACCTCAAAGGTATCCGTGGATGCATTGCCTTCCTCATCGGTAGAGGTAATGCTCTGAGCCATAACTACACTGTTGGTTTGGACATCCCACGAAAATACCACATCGTAGCTCTGCTTGGTGCCAACATAACCATACGGCGCATTGGTTTCCTCAATGTGGTAACTGCCAAGAGGCAGCGTCACTGTCACTTCGCCTACGGTTCCATCGTGGACAATCGAAAGGAAATCATAGGTGGAATTGGTGCGGCCGGGTGCGAATGTAACGATATCGCTGGTACCGTCACCCGTCTGTACAACTGCAACTACATCGCCTTTGGCATACCAAAGGGTACGGTTACCGTCGGCATCGACCTGATGGTCCTGGGTGTAAATATCCTCATTGGCTGTGATGGTATATTCGGCGTAAGGGATGGGCCGATCCTCGTAAACAAAGTGGCCGGGCCACGCTTCTCCGCTATACTGCGGGTCAACCTGGTCGCTGCTTTCTTCTTCCCAGCCGGTCAGGACTTCACCCGTTTTACGGATTGTCAGCCGGCCCAAGGTCTCATGGTTGATGTACTCCTGGGTAAGGATATACTCATCCATGTCGTTGACAGCATTGCCAACCACTTCCCACACCGAGTCGGAAGAGATCTCAAACTCCACCGAATACTGCTCATCGTTGAAGAAGCCGTTGGGGGCTTCCAGCTCCACGACCTCATATCGGCCCAGGGGCAGTTTTTCGGGGGTTTTCATGCGGCCCTCGCTGTCGGTATAGAACACGTTGGTTTTCTCGGTCGGATCACCGCTGCTGGGATCGACCATGGACAGGCGCTCTTTGGTTCCATCCTCATGCAGCATATAGATGGCGAAAGAGGTGTTGGCCAGCTTGACTGCCTTGCCGGTCTCGGCATCCACCTTGACCAGTTTCAGATAACCTTCCATTTCCTCATCGAGGATGTTATAAGTCAGGTAGCTGTTGCTGGGCTCGGTCACACTTCCGTTGGGCTGGCACATGACGCTCTGCGGAGTAGTGCTGTCCACCGTAAAGCCAAAGGGATCGCATTGGAACACATCTTTCGGGATGGTGGACTCCACGACAAGATACTGCCCATAGGGAAGACCAGTCACTCGGAACACACCTTCCTCGTTGGTAAAGATTTCTTCGAGACGGTACTCATTGGTCGTGCCGGTGGGCACCCAGCCGAGACCGCTCCCGTTGGCATTGTCGCCTGCTTCTGTCAGAGTCGCATTGTAGACATACACCAGATCGGTGTCGCTCTCAAACATCCGCGCTACGGCCTGACTCTCCTGACTGAAATCATATTTGAGGGTTTCGTTATCGTAATTGTCCTTGCGGTAGGCGTCCAGCACGCTCTGGATGTTGTAGCTACCGTCCGGGTTGCGGGTAAACTGATCCGCCTTGCTCAGATCAGGGATGCGGTAAATGGTGAAGCCCGCGCCTTCCAGTTTGGGAGCGGGGCTGCCCGGACCGGTGGTGCTCACCAGCTTGCGCAGCTCAAAACCGCCCTTCAGCACTGCATCCAGGCTGTGCTCACTCTCACGGATCACATACCCGGACTCATCGCCATAGGACAGGGTCTGATAGTGATTGACCTCATCGCAGAGGTACCCTTCGGCGTAGCTCAGGTAGTAGCCATCGTAGGTTTTGCTGCCGTCCAGCGCACGGCCCTCTGCCACAGCGGAATATAGATTCTTATAGATATAGTCGGTATACTCACCATCGGACTGTTCCAGGGGAGAATACTGGCCGGTCGGCTCCAGCTCACGGTTCAGTTCCGGGTACTGTCCGGTGATGTAGAACTTGCTGTTGGTATCCACCGGCAGGACAATACCAGTAGCGCGTTCAACCAGATAATACCGACCAAGATAAAGGTTTCCGAACACCAGCTTCCCATCCTTGATCTCGGCGCTGGCCACCAGATGGTCTTTGGCAAGAATGGGAAGATAACTCTCATCCCAGCCACTATTGGTACGCACAGTGGTATGCCAGATAGGCTTACCACTACTGTCCACAATCTTGCTGTAATCAACCACCCCGGTCACACCGTCTGGATGGAGAATATCCGCAGCCGCGTAAAGATCGTACACGGCCCCTTCGATGCTGGCTTCACCGTGAGGTGCGGTACCGGATACTGCAGAGCTGCTGGCACTGCGGGGTGTATTCTGTCGCAGCTGATCCAGATCTGATTTCGTCAGAATAATCTCGCCCAAAACGCGATCATTCCGGAAGTTGCCATCCTTCGGAGTCATCGTGTAGCTGTCCTCGTTGTTTGCGAGGCCGGTGCTGTCGGTCTTATAGACACGGGTAGCATCTTTCTTTTCATCGCTGATCGTCACAGTGGCTTCCACACCGCCGGAGGTCAGCAATTTTGTGCCGCCAGTGTATTCGAAGGCGATGTCGGCATTGTAATCTGTATTGTCCAACCAGATTACGCTACCGTCGTTGGCTTTGGTGATTTCGATATAGTAGCCCCGCTTGCCCAAAGGAGTACCTGCGGTGCCGGGATGTTCCACATCCGTCCAATCGCCGTAATAGCCAGAGGGGGCACGGGTTTCCACAATAAGGAATCGTCCTTCATTGCGCTGCGTGTAATACATTGTCCGGCTTTTGATTGGGTCACCGGCAGCATACGCTGATCCGTTTGCGACAGAGTAAGTTCCATCCTCATTGCGGACAACAGTGTACTGATTGTACCCACCATACGGGATATACTTCTGCGTCACGGTGTCCCATTCATAGACCTCGTAAGCAGCGTCGGCAGCAATCTGTTGGCCAGTTTCGCTGTCCACCTTTTTCAGGTTGATCTGAAGTGACCACTCATCGTTCTTCATAATGTAGTCGTTGGAACTGTCAGCAGGCACGGTGATGGTCTGGTGGCTGCCAAGACTGCCATTGAATTCCTCGAAACCATACGGGATCTCCACTTCATCGTAGGAGAAGCGAATCGACGCCAGCTCAGCACGGGCGGTTGCAATAGCTGCATCCACTATGCCTTGCGCTTCGTTCTGCAACTGCGAAATAGCGGCGTTTTTGGCTGCATCCGCAGCGGCATCCGCCTCGGCTTGGCTGCTGTAGGGGCCTTCCTGGCCGCTAAGCGTAGTTGTGCTGGTCTTGCTGACCTCATAGTGCACCGACCAGGTTACTGTACCGTCGCCGCCGTTGTTCTGATAGCTGTCATCGTTTGTGTGGCCGGAAGTGGTAATAGTCTGCGCACCGGCGGGGCTCATCTGCCAGCTGCCACCGTCGATACTGCCGCTCGTTTTGGATGGCGTCACAGTGATCTTGGCACCATCTACCTTCTCGCCGGTTTCCAGCTGCTGTTTATCGGCGTTGATCGTGAAGGTCACGTCAAAGCTTCCGCTGGCGGACTGCGCAGGGGCCACCCAGTTTGCGGAATAGTATTCGGAGTCGGGTACGTCCGGGATATCCGTACCGCCACCCTCCTCCGAAATTTCTTCGCCTACAATGGCAATGACCTGCCAGGCATACCCGGCAGGCGGGTTATAGATATAGGTATAGTATCCGTTTTCGCCAGAGTAAGTAGCGGCCTTGCTATCAGTTCCCTGCTCGGACAGCTCCTGGGCAGAAGCACGATAGGTTTGGGCGGCCAAGCTATTCGGATAGTTGGCCATGATCCACAGCTGAACGTCATCGTAGTAGCGATATGCTGTGTCTGCAGCGTTTTCACTCTCCAAACCGTAAGTAGCTGCCGTCGTTCCGCTGTGCTTTTCTTCCAGCAGGTTCAGCGAAAGCTGCCCCAGCCCGCCCCATATATTGATCTGGTTCGCATAGTGGTTACCGGGCGTATATTGACCGGGTTCCAGCCGCGACACATACGAAAAACTATAAGTTGGGCAACCCGTGGGCTGGCCATTCAGACCATGGCTGCAGCAGTAAGCCTCAACGCCGTTAAACCAAACCAGCCACGTTCCACCTTCGAAGCTGATCGAGGTGATCTTACCGGTGGTAAACGGGGGTGTGGGTCCGGCAGCATAGGTGCCGGCTACGGCATTCGCCGCGGTTTTCGTGGTTGCTTTGCTCTCGCCCAATTTCACCTGCAGGGTCTTGCTCAGTTCAGTGCCATCCTGCGCACTGTAGCGAAACTCCACCGAAAAGTCATGGTCGGCTTTCACATAGAAACCGGAGGCAAAAGCAGAAGTTTCTTTGTAGCCGGTCTTGGTAATGGATTCGATTTCATCTGCATCTGCCGGTTGGCCCTCAAAGTCCATGAGAACCACGTTCTCCGGCAGGAGAATCTCCGATGTGCTCCCATTGGCAGGGTATTCGACCTGTACCATCAAGGGAACGATGGCATATTCTTCTCCAGGTTCCCGGCCCACTGTAATGATCAGGTCATCTGCGTGCAGTGCTTCAGCATCGATATGCGCATCCACACCGTCGTACAAGTCTGTTACCCATTCCGAAACGGAAATACGAGTCTGACCAGTGGCAATGGGAAGCCCCATGCTGCCGATGTAGCTTCCGGTGGGTGCATCCGGCAGATCGTCGTAAAGCATCTCAGTGATTTCGCCCAGATCCGGTTCCCCACCCGCTCCGGTAGCAACCGGGTTTTCCATTGCGGCGTAGGTGGCTGCAAGAATGGCTGCCCACACGGCATAGGCGTCTTGCACACGGTCATCACTGCGTTCTGCTTCCGGGATCTGGTTATACAGATCCTCTGCTTCATACAGCGGTGCGCAGGCTTCTTCCTGCGCAGCAATGGCATCATTGAGCTTGGACTCCAGCACGGCGTTGTCCAGGTCAGCCATCCATGCCTGATGCGCCAGCCCCCAGGCGTTGCTGGCTGCCACCATGCTGTCACGATTCATCGCCGCAACAGCGTCCACAAACGCCTGAGCTTGTTCGCTCAGCGCTCCTTCCGCTGCTGTTTCTGCGGTTTCAGAAGTTGCCGTTGTGGTTTCTTGCGAGGGGGTGGATTCTGCAAATGCCAGAGAGCCGCTCAGATTGCTGAACAGCAAAACTCCTGCCAACAGCAGTGCCATCCCCCGTTTCCAGAGTTTAATAAAATGATTCGGCATAACTGTCTCCTTTATTACAAATGCATCTTGGGTTACCGCTCCTGTTGCCTTTTCGGTTTAGGTCGTGCAGGGACTTCCGGCGCATCCGCAGGTCGCCCTATTTCCGGGATAAAACCATCCAAACGGTTCGGAACAAAATCCGAGAGCCACGTGCCGCCGAAAGTTGCATGGGTTTGTATCCGCCACATGGCAAGTTTTCCGACGTCCAGTTTCACGCCCTCAAAGGGATAGAGCAGACAGGTCAGGCCGTCATACTCGAAGGAGGAGATATTCTGAAACTTGGTGCCATCCTTAAGAATGCCGTTTTCGGTAAACATCTCATTGATACCGTCCAGCCATTCCTGCAGATCGCCACCACAGCCTTGCAAGATCAATCCTTCGCTGTCATTCATGCGGCGCAGACTATCAGTTGAAATCGCGTGA
>NZ_JACJKP010000177.1 GCF_016901605.1 Gemmiger formicilis | reverse complement strand
CCGGCTGCAGGATGAAAAAGCCGATGGAACAGATTGAAATCATTGCCGGCGAACAGGCTGGCGGACGTTTGGATGCGTGGCTGGCGACACAGTGTGATAATCTGTCCCGAAGCGCCGTCCAGACATTGATTGAACAGGGCTTGATCACAGAGAGCGGCAGACCCGTCAACAAAAAAGATAAAGTGCGCCCGGGGAGCTGTTATTGGATTCAGCTCCCGGACCCTCAGCCGATCGAAGCGGTACCGCAACCTATTCCGCTTTCCGTCGTCTATGAGGATGCGGACTTGATTGTAGTTGATAAACCCAAAGGAATGGTGGTGCACCCGGCGCCGGGCAATCCGGACGGGACGCTGGTCAATGCGCTGCTGTATCATTGCCAGGGGCAGCTTTCCGGGATCGGAGGCGCTATTCGGCCCGGTATTGTACATCGGATCGATAAGGATACCAGCGGTTTGTTGGTTGTTGCCAAAAATGATGCGGCCCATCAGGCGTTAAGCGATCAGATGCGGGTACACAGCATTCACAGGGTGTATCATGCGGTGGCTTACGGCAACCTCCGGGAAGAGGAGGGGGCTGTGGAAACCTGGCTTGGTCGGGACCCGCACGACAGGAAAAAGATGGCTGTTGTAAAGGAAGAAGCGGCTGGCGCACGCTATGCCTATACTTCCTGGCGTGTACAGGAGCGTTTTGGAAACTTTACCTATATTGCCTGCAAGTTGAAAACGGGCAGGACCCATCAGATTCGTGTTCATATGGCGTCTATAGGCCACCCGCTGGCGGGGGATCTGGTATATGGCCCCAAAAACGGAATCAAAAATCTGGCAGGGCAGTGCCTGCATGCAAAAGAGTTGGGATTTGTTCATCCGACAACAGGAGAATGGATGCAGTTTGATTCTCCGTTGCCGCCCTATTTTACGGAATTTCTGAATCGGTTAAGAAAGGAACACCGTGCATGAAATCAGCACTCAGCGATTATCTGGTCATTTGTGATATGGATAATACTCTGCTTACCGCCAAAGAAGGCCTTCCGGCGTGTAACCGGACGGTAATTCAATTGTTCATTGAATTGGGCGGTCTGTTTACGGTGGCGACCGGCCGACCGCCGGAGTCCATTCGTGCGGCGCTAGACGGCATTCAGCTTTCGCTGCCGGCGATTTCATGCAACGGTGCTTTGCTGTATGATTTCTCGACTGAATCGGTGTTGCACAGGGCTACGTTGAACCGGGAACAGGCTACAGCGGCCATTGCGGATATTTTGCCGAAATTTCCCAAAATGGGAATCGAGGTGATGGCAGGCAATGGTGAAATGTATGTGATCCACGCCAACGAATATACGCACGCCCATCAGGTGGATGAACATCTGGGCAGCATTGCTTGCCCTATTGAATGCGTGCCTGACGGGTGGGTGAAGGTTGTGTTTGCCTCCGATCCGGAAACAATCCGAAAACTGGGCCAGTACGCCAAAACCAAGTATTATGGTCGTGACAATTACTTTTTGGCTACCAACAATATCTATCTTGAAATTATGCCGGGGGGCGTCAGTAAAGCAACCGGGATGCATGACCTTTGCGCATTGATGAACCGATCTCAGAAAAAGACCATTGTGATTGGGGACTATTACAATGATCTGGAATTGATGCGCGAAGCAGGCTATGCTGTAGCGGTAGCCAACGCGCCGGCAGAAGTAAAAGCGAATGCAGACACGGTGACGACCTGCACCTGTTCGGAAGGTGCGGTTGGAGAGTACTTATACCAATTGATCCGCCGAGTCACCGATGTGTGATCCAAATGTGTACAGCATAGGGAAATGATGGTATGAAAGTAAGCGAGCTGATGAATCCCAAGGGGATTTTGCTGTATGCCAACATTGACAATGCAGCGGATGCACTGGGGATTTTGGTAGAATTGCAGGAAGGAATTGGCGTCATTACCAACGGTACGGCGTACTATAATGCGGTATGCCAGCGCGAAGCCTTTGGCGGCACCACGGCTATTGGTGACGGAATTGCATTGCCCCATGCCGGGAACGCGGGCGTATCAGCACCGGGAATCTCGGCCTTGACGTTGCGCCATGGTGTGGATTGGGGCGCTCCGGATGGCCAGCCTGTAGATTTGCTGTTTATGATTGCGGTGCCGCCGGAAGAGGATGGCCTGCATTTGCAGATTTTGGCACGGTTGGTCAACCTGTTAAGCCGCACTACCTTGGTAGATGCATTGCGCCATGCCAGCAGTCCACTGCGCTTTTTGGAATTGCTGCAAAAAGCAGAAAACACTTGTTTTGGCGATTGATAGATGGAAAAAATATCTGGCAGAGTTGTACTCTGCCAGATGTTTTTTTGTCTAAATGCAGCACGTTGCACATGGTTCAAGCAAATATAAAAGTATAAATTGTGCAATATGAACATTGCTTTAGGGCGGTAAAGTGTGCTATACTTTAAAGCACTAAATCGGTAAACGGCTTTGACGGACATAATCCGAAAAAGATCCGGATGCCGGTCCTGTCGGGAGGAAGAGATATGAAAAAAGCTGTATCCTTGTTAATGGCTGCAACATTGGGTTTGAGTCTTGCAGCCTGTGGAAGTACCGCAACAAGCAGTTCTTCGGCTGCTGCGTCAGAGACTTCGTCTGCGGAAGCGACGGGAACTGTGTATAAGATCGGCATTTGTCAGTTGGTGCAGCATGATGCGTTGGATGCTGCGACGCAGGGATTTAAAGACGCCCTGGTGGAAAAGCTGGGGGAGGGGAATGTCGAATTTGATGAACAGAACGCCTCCGGTGATACAGCCAACTGTGCGACGATTATCAATGGTTTTGTATCCACGGACGTGGATTTGATTTTGGCAAATGCGACTGCGCCCTTGCAATCGGCTACGCAGGCTACGGCAGATATTCCGATTCTGGGAACTTCCGTAACGGACTATGCTACCGCTTTGGACATTTCGGATTGGACAGGAACGGTTGGCGGAAATGTTTCCGGTACGTCAGACTTGGCACCTTTGGATCAGCAGGCGGCTATGATCCAGGAACTTTTCCCGGATGCCAAAAATATCGGTCTTTTGTACTGCAGCGCGGAAGCAAACTCCGTGTATCAGTGTGATGTGATTGAGGGGTATCTGACGGATGCGGGCTACACGGTCACGCGCTACGCCTTTACAGATACCAACGATGTCACTTCGGTAACACAGACGGCGGCAGATGCATCGGATGTGATTTACATTCCCACCGATAATACGGCAGCTTCCAACACCGAAGCGATTGCCAATGTGGTTCTGCCCGCGAAGGTTCCGGTTGTCGCCGGTGAAGAAGGTATCTGCAAGGGATGCGGCGTTGCCACGTTGTCCATCAGTTACTATGATCTGGGATACCAGACCGGCACAATGGCCTATAAGATTTTGGCGGAAGGCGCGGACATCTCCACCATGCCCGTTGAGTTTGCTCCCAATGTTACGAAAAAGTACAATGCGGCGAATTGCGAAGCGGTTGGCTTGACGGTTCCGGATGGTTACGAAGCAATCAGCGAATAAAATTTGAATAAAGCAACAGCGGGAAAAGGGCCTGCACCCTTTCCCCGCTGTTTTGGTGCTTATGATTTTGAATGTGAATGGAGGAGATCCCGCATGGATTTTCTGACTTCCTTGCTCAATTCTATGCCCGGTGCTGTGGCGCAAGGTCTGATTTGGGGCATTATGGCGATTGGCGTATACATTACTTATCGCGTTTTGGATATTGCTGATCTTACAGTGGACGGCTCGTTGGGGACTGGCGGTGCAGTGTGTGTGGTACTGGTTTTGAATGGCGTCCCGGTGGGAATTGCTTTGCTGGCTGCGACACTGGCTGGTATGCTGGCAGGCATGGTTACCGGATTGTTCCATACAATTTGCGGCATTCCGGCTATTTTGGCGGGCATTCTTACACAGCTGGCGCTGTATTCCATTAATCTCCGGATTATGGGAGCAGGAACCGGGGGCGGAAAAGCAAACCTGCCCATCAGTGTGGACAAGTATTCTTTGTTGGTATCGGCACGGTATGTGCGTGAAACGGCAGCCAACAATCCGTTGCTTACGCTGGTCATTTTCTGCGTAATTCTGGTTGCGGTTTTGTATTGGTTTTTTGGTACGGAGTTGGGATGCTCTTTGCGGGCTACCGGCGCAAATCAGAATATGGCCCGCGCACAGGGAATCAATACCAGCATGGCAAAGGTGTTGGGACTTATGATTTCCAACGGTCTGGTGGCGCTGTCCGGCGGTTTGCTGGCACAATACCAGGGATTCTCAGATATCAATATGGGACGTGGTGCTATTGTTATTGGCTTGGCTGCGGTGATTATCGGTGAAGTGATTTTCAGCAAGATTTTCCGCAATTTTGCACTCAAACTGACGGCGGCCATCATTGGCGCTATTATTTACTATATGGTTATGACCTTTGTCTTGCGTCTGGGGCTTTCGACCGACGACCTGAAGCTGCTGACTGCTTTGGTGGTGGCGGTATTCCTGACGGTGCCGTATTGGAAAGGAAAGTATTTTACCAAACCCAGCGTTAAGAAGGGGGAGAAAAACCATGCTTGAAATCAAAAATGTGTATAAAACCTTCAATGCCGGTACGGTAAACGAGAAGGTGGCTCTGAATGGCCTGGACCTCAAATTGGAAGACGGAGATTTTGTTACTGTAATTGGTGGCAATGGTGCCGGCAAATCTACCATGCTCAACGCGGTGGCAGGTGTATGGCCGGTGGATATGGGTAAAATCATCATTGACGGGCAGGATGTAACACGTTTGTCTGAACATAAACGCGCCAAATATATCGGGCGTGTGTTCCAGGACCCGATGATGGGAACCGCAGCAACCATGGGGATTGATGAGAACCTGGCACTTGCGGCACGGCGCGGTTTGGCGCGTACTCTCCGGACCGGGATTACAAAAAAGGAGCACGAAGAATACTATCATCTGCTCAAAACCCTGGATTTGGGACTGGAAGAGCGCATGACCAGCAAAGTGGGATTGCTTTCGGGTGGTCAGCGGCAGGCGGTCACGTTGTTGATGGCAACACTGAAAAAACCGAGACTCCTTTTGTTGGATGAACATACGGCAGCGTTGGACCCCAAGACGGCGGCGAAAGTTCTGACTCTTTCCGATAAAATTGTGCACGAAAACCACCTGACGACCTTGATGATCACGCATAATATGAAAGATGCGATCCGCTACGGGAATCGTTTGATCATGATGTATGAGGGACGTGTTATCTACGATGTTCGCGGCGAAGAAAAGGCAAAATTGCAGGTCGGCGATCTGCTGCAACGTTTTGAGCAAGTCAGCGATGGCGATTTTGCAAACGATCGTATGCTGCTTTCTTGATTAGACAAGAGAAAATAGTCAATTAAAAGATCCGGTACGTTCAGTGCTGGGTCTTTTTATATAATAATGAAGACAGCGTACTGTGTGAGAGGCTTGAGAGGTTTGTTTTTGTGTATGATATTGCGCCTGAGTCACTGTACAGTTTTTGATAGTGTTGTTTCATAGTCCTGAAGGGAGATATCTATGTAGCGTTGGTATGCCAGATTGTTGAACAGGAAAAAGCGTAAAATAAAAAATGTCAAAAAATCTGAAAAAAGTGTTGACAAAGTGTTTCCCCGGTGGTATTATAGTCAAGCTGTCTGGCGCGAGAGCGACCGCGACAACCGCTGAAAACCGCATAACAACAGCCTTTGAGGGATTTTCGGGAGCTTCGGCTTACGAAAAAACTTCAAAAAAATCTCAAAAAAGTTCTTGACAAAGGGAACTTCGCGAGATATAATAAATAGGCTGTCACGCGAGATGCGAACAGCGAACAGGACCTTGAAAATTGAACAAAACTGAAACTTGTGGAACCTTATCGTGGGTTTGGAAACCCACGTAAATCAATTCCAAATTACAAGTAATTCAAACAGGACGCAAGCGATTGT
>NZ_JACJKP010000176.1 GCF_016901605.1 Gemmiger formicilis | reverse complement strand
GGCGCTGCGGGAAGTGAAGAAAGAGATTGGTAACGATTTTACGGCGGCACAAACCTTGACCAAAGGCATCACCCAGCAGATGTTCTCCGAATTGACAAAAGGCCAAGATGTCCAGGCACCGACCATCACACCCGAAATGATTTCCGCCGCCGTTACCCAGAGCGCGGCAGGAATGGACGGCGTGCAAAAGGAAGCGTTGGACAAGTTCGGTCAGGCGCTGACGGAATTTCTCCAATCCACCTTAGACCACGCGCAGGAGAAACAAAATGCCGGCCCTGAGCAATGAGCGGCTGTGCAAGCTGGCGCAGGCAGGGGATACGGCTGCCCGTGATATTTTGCTGGAAAACAATCTGGGATTCATCCGAAAAATCGCGTTGGAGCAATACCGGAGCATGGGTCTGGATGAAAATGATATTGGAATGGATTTAGATGATTTAGTGCAGGAGGGAAGTATCGGCCTGCTGAACGCGATTCCTTTATTTGACGCCGGACGGGGTATGAAATTCCTGACCTATGCGGCACCGGCAATCCGCAATGCCATGACGGACTGCATTCGCGCAGCCCTCGCTCAGTTTGAACAACGGATGGTGGATAAGAAAGACGGCCCCGGCTTCCAGAGAGTATATCTGGATGACGTTCTCTCAGATGATGAACGGATGCTGCGAATCGAGGCCATTGCTGACCCTCACACCCAAACGCCGGAACAAATCTATATCCAAAAAGAACAGCTAATGGAATTGTATGCGGCGATGGACAAGCTGACTGCCAGAGAGCAGACTTATCTGCTGTATCGCTATGGATTTACCGATGGTATTGAGCACCCGCTGATCGGCACAGCACTCCATTTCCATCTCAGCGAGAGCCGGACGAAGAAGGTTGAGGGCGAGGCGATGGACAGTCTGCGCGGGAAGCTGCCGTGGTGGTTCTGATACGATGGTAAGCAGCTGCTGACGGGGCTTTGATATACCTTTGTTCCGCAGATGACAAGGATGGCAGACAGTGCATATTCGCACCGCCTGCCATCCTTTTTCTGTCGCTCATGCCGCCCCGTAAGGGGCAACCTTTCCCGCCAGAACGCCGCAACTGTAGCCACACTTTCCGGGGCGTGCTACAATTCCGGCTGCCATCTGCTCCACAAAGGTATAACACACTAGACTTTCCTACGGAAAATCGTGTGCCAACAGGGATGCTGCTCGCCCCTATTGGAAACCCAGAGCCAAAGAGGCTGCGCCCCTCTGGACACCCCGCCTGTCCGTGCAGTGACTATCCATCCTGTTCCCACACAATGGATGCTCCTCTGCCCGAACAGGCAAAACAGGCACAGAGATTTGCCCGTATAGCGGGCAGATTTCTGTGCCTGTATTTGTTCAGCGGTGGCTGGACAGAGCCTACGAAGAAGCCTTGCAGAACCCTCGGCCTTGGTTGACTATTTTCGCATGGGGGTGCGAAAACCAATTGTCCCAAGCGTCAATATCTGATATAATAAAAAAGTCGAATTCTCTGACCGGAGGGCACCAATATGGTCATCTCTTACAATAAACTCTGGAAACTGCTCATTGACCGAAAAATGAGCAAGGCTGATCTGCGGCGAGCAGCGGGGATCGCCCCCAACACCATGACAAAACTGAACCGAGATGAAGAAGTGACATTGGAAACGCTGGGGAAAATTTGCGGCGTACTCGGAGTCAATATTGGAGATGTTGTGGATATTTTCCCGAAATGTCAAGAGGAAAAGAAAGGGAGAAAAACGCAATGACTATATTTGAAATAATCATGACAATTCTAAACTTAATCGCGGTATTGCTTATTCCTGTGGTTGCTGTATTTGTTGGCCAATATCTTCAAGAGCGGGCTCAAAGACGGAAAGATAAAATGGATATATTTAAGACGTTGATGATAAATCGAGTAGGATGGTCTGTAGAAAGTACACGAGCCATGAACATTATTGATATTGTTTTTTCGGATGATAAAAATGTTCGACAGGCTTGGAGTGAATACTATCATGCACTTTGTGTCAAGGACCCAGATGAAATACAGTTAAAGCAAATGCAGCAAGCACAAGATAAATTACTTGAGAAAATGGCTATTTCTCTTGGATATAAGGATAAAATCACATGGGAAACCATTCAGAATCCGTATGTTCCGAAAGGGATGATGGAGGCAATGGATCAGCAACAGATCATCCAAAAAGGACAGACAGAGCTTGCAAAGGTAGCTGGTGCGTTTGCTCAAATGATAAATACTAACGCAGCCAATCAAGCACCAAACCGACAGGAGGATAATTCCCATGCCAACACTTGAATGGATTGGAAAAGATAAGGTGGTAAATCACCACCAGGAGGTGCCTTATCGGGTGTTGGAGCGCCAGTACAGCTATGATGAAGCCGGACAGCACACCGAGGATAATGGCAGTGAAAACATGATTATCCACGGTGATAACCTGGAGGCGCTGAAAGCCTTGCTGCCCCGGTACGAAGGCAAAGTGAAGTGTATCTACATCGATCCACCCTACAACACCGGCAATGAAGGCTGGGTGTATAACGATAACGTCAATGATCCCAAGATCAAAAAGTGGCTGGGTGAAGTGGTGGGCAGAGAAGGCGAGGATCTTTCTCGGCATGATAAATGGTTGTGCATGATGTATCCCCGCCTGAAGCTGTTGCAACGGCTTTTGGCAGAAGATGGATTTATTTTTGTAAGTATTGATGTTTTTGAATATGCAAATCTCAAATGTATCATGGATGAAATATTTGGGGTTGCAAATTTTAGAAATTGTATTTCTGTGCGTCGAGGTATCAAAAATGTTCAGGCCCAGTTTGAAACTGTGCAGGCGTTATCACTAGGGCATGAGTATATTTACTTGTATTCTAAGAATCCTCAAGCTAAACTTCCCAAACTTTCCAAAGACTTTGAAATTGAAAAAGCAGGAAAATGGGATACATTTTGGCGTGGAACAGATAGACCTACTATGCGATATGAAATCTTTGGATACTGCCCAGAAAAAGGTCAATGGAGATGGGAAAAAACAAGAGCCAGCAAAGCAACTAAAAATTATGAAAAATTTCTTTCTGAATATGCAGATAAGATGTCCATTGATGATTACTATATTGAGCATCTGATGGCGACCAATGAAAAACTGGACTTTGTCCGAATGAATGAAACGGGCACGATCCAGTATTATGTACCGCCACAATCCGGGAAACTATTGAGCGACAACTGGATGGACATTCTTTTGTCTGGTTCATATGCTGGATTTGATACAGAAAAAAGCGTTTTATTACTCGATAGAATTGTAAAATGGATAGCTTCAGATAAAGATATAGTTCTCGACTCCTTTGCTGGTTCAGGCACTACTGCCCATGCTGTGCTGAATATGAACAAGGCCGACGGCGGCAACCGTAAATTCATCCTGGTAGAAATGATGGACTACGCCGACAACATTACCGCCGAGCGTGTCAAGCGTGTGATTGACGGCTATGGAGAGGGTAAAAAAGCCGTGAAGGGTACCGGCGGCAATTTCAGTTACTACGAGCTAGGACCAGTTCTTTTGATGCCGGATGGAAACCTCAACGAGGAAGTGGGCTTGCAGAAGATTCGGGAATACGTCTACTATATGGAGACCAAAGAGTCTCTATCTGCTGAGCAGCCCGTGGACGAGCCCTATTTCATGGGTTTGTGCCGCAACACTGCCTATTACTTTTATTATAAGCGGGAAAGCGTCACCACACTGGATCATGCCTTTTTAGCTACCATCCAGACCAAAGCCGAGGGCTACACCATCTACGCTGACCTGTGCGCTATCCCACAGGAGACGCTGCGCAAGCACAATATCACCTTCAAGAAAATTCCACGGGATATTGCCCGGCTGTAAAGGAGCGTGAAGAAATGGAACTGAAATCGTATCAGAAAGAAGTCATTGCCGATCTTGCGCGCTATCTGGAGCTGGTGGTGGAGCTGCAAAGCCCGGCAAAGGCGTATCAAGCCCTCTGGAACGAAAAGAATGTTCTGGTGGGTTTTGGCGGTATGCCCAACTATGTGGATGTTCTCCCCGGCGTGCCTCATGTGTGCGCCAAGGTGCCTACCGGCGGCGGCAAGACCTACATCGCCGCCAGTTCTTTGCGCACGATTTTTGATGCCATGCCTCAGCGCCGGGCCAAGGCTGTGGTGTGGCTGGTGCCCTCCGAAGCCATTCTGACCCAGACCCGCAAGGCGCTTGAAAACCCGGACCATCCCTACCGGCAGCGGCTGGATGTGGATTTTGGCGGGCGGGTACAGGTGTACTCCAAAGAGCAGGCGCTCATGGGGCAGAATTTCACCCCTTCTGTCGTCACAGAACAGCTCTCCCTGTTTGTCTTCAGCTATGATTCCTTCCGCACCAGCAAAAAGGAAGGGCGCAAAGCTTACCAGGAAAACGGTTACCTGGCTGACTTTTCTAAGTGGATGGACGACCCATCGGTTTTGCTGGCCGACACCGATGAGACGGCGCTGATCCAGGTGATCCGCTATCTGAATCCGGTGGTCATCGTGGACGAAAGCCATCATGCCACCTCGGATTTGAGCGTGGAAATGCTGAAAAATTTCAACCCCAGCTTTGTGTTTGACCTGACCGCCACGCCCAAAAAGAAAAGCAACATCATCGCCTTTGTGGACGCTGCACGGCTGAAAAAGGCCAACATGGTCAAGCTGCCGGTCATCGTCTATAACCGCCGGTCCCAGGTGGATGTATATGGGGATGCCATCGCCATCCGTGCCAAGCTGGAGGCTCAGGCCAAACGCGAACAGGAAACCAGCGGACGCTATATCCGCCCTATCGTCTTGTTCCAGGCGCAGCCCCGCAACAATGCAGACAGTACCACATATGAGAAAATCAAGAAAACACTGGTGGACGGCGGGATTCCCGAGCGTGAAATCGCTATCAAAACAGGCGATAGGGACGAGCTGAAAAGCGTGGATTTGCTGTCCCCAGACTGTCCCATTCGGTACATCATCACTGTCAACGCGCTGAAAGAAGGCTGGGACTGTCCCTTTGCCTATGTGCTGGCCACGGTGGCAAACCGCACTTCTGCGGTGGATGTAGAGCAGATTTTGGGGCGTGTACTTCGCCTGCCCTACACGCAGAAAAATCGTAGTGAAGTGCTGAACCTCTCCTATGTCATTACCTCCTCCGCCGATTTTCACCAGACGCTGGAAAAGGTGGTGGCCGGGCTGAACAGCGCCGGTTTCAGCAGCCGTGATTACCGGGCGCAGGATGTGGAGGCCCCAGCGGCTGTCTCTGCCCCGGAATCGGAGCAACTTTCCCTGACGCAGCTTTCTGTTGATGAACCGGAACTCCCAGAGGTAGACGGTACAGATTTGAAGGCGCGCTTTGAAGCGGCTACGCTAGAGGCGGAGCAATCCGTGCAGGATGGAACCATGCAGTCAGATCCCATGCTGTCACAGGCCCTGCAACAGAACAAAACCTATGAAGATGAGATCAACCAGGCCGACAATACCGCTTTGAGCCAGACTCCTTTAGAGGTGCGTGACAAGATGAATCAGTTCCGCATAAACGAGGAATTTGCAGACGAAGCTGCTGCCTTGCGCTTCCCCCAGTTTATGCTGGAGACCGGCCCCAGCCTGTTTTCGGAAGCCTATGAACCCCTGCAACTGGAGCATTTGGAGGGCGGGTTCTCGCTGAGGGACAAGGACGCCCGCGTGGATTTCACCACAGTCAACGCAGAGATGGCTCGGGTGGACGTAGACGACAACAAAGACAGCACCGCAAAGGCATGGAGGCTGTCTGGTGGAGACAGCGCCTTCTTCCGGGAATGGTTTAACACCCAGCCCTCGGAAAAACGGCTCTCGCTGTGTAAGGGTATTATCAAGCAAAAGCTGTCCAAGATGAACTGCGTCAATGACCGGGAACTGGATGAGTACATTGACCGGGTGATCGGCACCAT
>NZ_JACJKP010000175.1 GCF_016901605.1 Gemmiger formicilis | reverse complement strand
TCCCCTTCCACAAAATGCTGCTGGATGGCTCGTTGCCCTTGACCATGGGTGGCGGTATCGGCCAGAGCCGCCTTTGCATGCTGCTGCTTGGCAAGGTACATGTAGGCGAGGTCCAGGTCAGCCTGTGGGATGAAGAGACTGTAAACAGCTGCCGTAACGCCGGTGTAGAACTGCTGTAAAGCCAGCACAACTACCAATGCATTGAACCATGACAAAAGGCCCGACATCCGTTACGCACGGAGTCGGGCCTTTTTCCTTTATTCAGGTGTACAGGCATGGGTACTATCCCACAGTCGGATAACCCAATACAAATTCCAGATACAATTATAAAACCAAGCGCCGCAGCGGTCATTAAGACTACGCTGCGGCGCTTTTATTTTGGAGCTAGTAACAGGAATCGAACCTGCAACCTGCTGATTACAAATCAGCTGCACTGCCAATTGTGCTATACTAGCGGGACTAGATTAGTTTAGCACATTGGGGCAGGGTTGTCAATGCCATAGAGGGCACTTTGCAGTGCACAATATTGCTGCAGGGTCAGCTGTTCCGGGCGGGAACGCTGGTCAAGGCCTGCCTTTTCCAAGGCGTCCAGCACCTGCGCTTTGGGAAGATGCAGACCATTGGCGATGGCGTTGGCAGCTGTTTTACGGCGCTGAGAAAAAGCCGCGCGAATCAATGCAAAAAAAGCCGTTTCCTGCTCTGCCGCTAAGGTCACGGGAGGCTGTTGACGCACATCCAGGCGAATTACCGCACTGGTCACATTGGGCGCCGGATAAAAACTGCCCGGCTGCACACTGAACAGCAATTTAGGCTGCGCATAATAAGCCACAGCATAGCTGATGGCCCCGGCTTCCCGCGTACCGGGCGCCGCGCATAAGCGCTGTGCAGCCTCCTTTTGTACCATGACGGTTATGTTCTGAATCGGCAGTTTTTCTTCCAGCAGACGCATCAAAATGGGGCTGGTGATGTAATACGGCAGATTGGCACAGACGGCCACCGGTTTGTCGCCGAATTCTTCTGCCAGAAGGCTCTTCAAATCCACCTTCAGCACATCATTCAGGACTAATTTGAAGTTATCATAGCCTGCCATGGTTTCTTCCAAAAGGGGCGGCAACCGTTTGTCCACCTCAATGGAAACCACTTTATCCGCCCGCTTGCAAAGCTGCTCTGTCAATACCCCGATGCCGGGGCCGATCTCCAGAACGCCCCAGCCCGGTCCGATTCCGGCAGCTTCCGCAATGCGGGGGCAAATGCCCGGATTGATGATAAAGTTTTGTCCGAATCCTTTGGAAAGAGCAAAGTCATGCCGCGCACACAGGTCGCGGATCGTGGAAAGATCGGTCAGATTGGGCACAATATCCATCCTTTTCGTACTGATCAGTTCTGGCCCGACAAAGACATGGCCGCGTTGACAGCCTTGCTGATCTGGGGGTCTGTTTCGATCGTGAAGTCATAGTAAGCGCTCTGCTCATCCGCAGACAGAGATGCGTCCACATCCGGCGTCAGACCAACGTCATTCCAGGTCTGCCCCTCATTGTCCAGAAGAATGCCAACGGTAATGAATGCCGCGGAACCATCCGAGAAGCTCTGGGCTTCGCTCATCACAACGCCCTTACCCATGGTAGTAGTACCAACCAGTGTGGCACCGCCCATTTTGCGCAGCGCATTAGCAAACAGTTCTGCTCCCGCTGCCGTGTTGCCGTTGACCAGGCAAACCACCGGCAGGGTAATTTCGGTTTCATCTGACATACGCAGATCGGTCACATTGCCGTCCTTGTCCTCCTGCTGGGCAATCAGGCCGGAGGGCAGGCAATAGTCCGCCGAAACAAGGGCCGCGTTCAGGTTTTCGCCGGTGTTATCACGCAGGTCGAACACAAGGCAGATTGCCCCCTGCTCTTTCAGGCTGTCCACCGCCGTCTTGAACTCGTTGGCTGTGCTTGTGCCAAAGGCATCGATGCGGATATATCCACAGGTGCCGGCGGTCATTTGATAAGACACCGTCGGCGTGTTGTAGTTGGTGTGTACCAGATCCAGCGTCTGCTCCTGGCGATCCGGTGTCAGGTAGGTGATGGTAGTGGTGGTGCCTTCTTCCCCCAGCAGCGCAGAGGTGATGGTCGCTGTATCGGTCATCGTCTTGGTAGAAACATTGTTGATGGCCGTGATAAATCCGCGCACTTCCAGTCCGTTCTCACTTGCGGGAGAATTATCATACACACGAATGATACGGGCATATCCGGACGACGGATCATTCACAACCGCCACACCAATCCCCGTCAGTTTACCGGATTCCACCGCCTGCATTTCACTGTAGGCTTTGGCCGTGTAATACTTGGCGTATTTATCATTGATGCCCAGCATATAACCGGCAGCAATCGTGTCATTGAGGGTATCTTCATTGATGGTAAAGTACTCATTGGCGCGTACAAAGCGGTCAATTTCTGAAAGTTTGTTATACTGCCGTTCCTTATTCTTGACACTGGACACGGTAGAATTGAACATATTCATGGAAATGACCATGGTAAGCGAAAAGGTGACCGCCATTGCAATCAAGGCAATGGTTGCGGCAACGCCCAGACTGATTTTTTTACTCATGGATCAGACGGCTCCTTACTGTTTGTTGACCGCATCAGGCGGCGTAAGACAAAGAGAAAATAACGGTGCTGAACAGGCTGACAACCATCATGGCTGCAAAAACCAGGCAGAAAATGCGCACAGCCGTTTTATGCCTTTGAGGTTTCATGGTAGGTCCCTCCCCCGCAATCAATGCGGAATCCAGTTGGCGGCGTTGGTCAAGACGCCATTGATCTTCATTTCCAAATGCAGGTGGTTACCGGTGGAATAGCCGGTAGATCCCACATAGCCGATCACCTGGCCCTTGGTGACCGTTTGACCGGCGCTGACGATGGGCGTACTGATCATGTGGGCATACAAGGTAGAGTAGGTGTTGCCTTCATCATCTTTGCCGTGATAGATCTGCACATAGTTACCCCAGCTGTAATGATAGGTGGCATCGGTAACAATGCCATCGGCCACAGCATAAATTTCCGTACCGCCGGGCGCGGCAAAGTCAGTGCCGCGGTGTCCACCGGTACCGAACACACAGGAAATATACTTATAGGAAGCCAGTGCCGGACCAAAGTTCAGCGAGCAAGTCAGTGCAGCATCACTGTACTTATCAACCTGGGAGTTCAGGTAAGCGTCCAACTGTGCTGCGGCGGCATCGAGGTTCTTACGGGCTTCTTCTTCCTCTGCGGCCAGTACTTCCTCGGCAGCTTCTGCCTCGGAAATAGTGGCATCCTGCTGCTGAATACTGCTCTGCAATTCGGCCTTTTTACCGTCCAGCTCTGCATTCTGGCCTTCCAGTTCGGCCTGCTTGGCCTCCAGTTCCGCTTTTGCGTTTTCCAGCTCGGTGCGCTGGGCTTCCAGTTCCTGCCGTTCCGCTTCGATCTCCTGGCAGATTTCCTCATCTTTGCTGGAGATCTGTTCCAGCGTTTCCGTATACGTCAAAAGTTGGTACAGGTTGGTGGCACTGGAGAGCAGCGCAATGGACCCGCCGTCGTTCAGCATCTGCATAGCGCCCAGGCGGTCCTTGAAGCCTTCCCAGCGTTCATTATATTCGGCCTGCTTCACATCCACCTCAGCCTGCTTCTGCTCAATTTCCAGCTCTTTGGTGTTGATTTCTTCCTCAACCTGGGCAATGGATTGCTGCAGAAGGCCGATCTGGGTAGTGATCAGCTGGGTCTGTTGTTCATATTGCTGTTTCAGTTCTTCGGCATTTTCTTTGTTTTCCTGATTCTGCTTGATTTTTTCCTGCACAGCTTCCAGCTGCTGCTGGGCGGCTTCTTTTTGTGCCTGCAGTTCTGATTTTTTATCGTCTGCCAATGTCATGGTGTTGGTGGAAACCGTCAACGTTACGACCATTGCCACCGCCAACGTCATGGACACGGCTCTTTTCACGATGGGAGAAAGTTTCATGGTAGTTCCTGTCCTATTGTTTCACACATTCAGATGTTTGCGGATACTGGTGGCCGTGCCGATACCGCACAGCACAAAGCCCAACAGGGCAAAGCCGCCGACGATGTAATACCAGACATCCGTCAACGGTACCAGCTGACCGCCGAACATCTGAGAAAGGTTGCTGGGATTTTCTGCATACCAACGGCACAGTCCATAGTAGGAACCGCAGACCACCCCGGAGGCAATGGCTGCCGCGATCAATCCGGAGGTGACGCCCTCCACAAAGAACGGGAAACGGATGAAGCCATTGGTAGCACCCACCAGTTTCATAATACCGATCTCTTTACGGCGGTTGAACACCGTAATCTTGATGGTATTGTTGATTACCACAATGCTGACAATGGCCAGCACAGCCACCACGGCGTAGCAGGCATAGCTGATAGCCGTTTGCAGCGACACAAAGATATTAGACAGTTCCAAAGGAGCATTAACCTGGTATACACCGTCGATCTGCTCCAGCTGCTGTTTTACAGTGGGTATGTTATCAGGGCTGTCTACTACCACGCGATAGTTGGGATAAAACGGATTGTCATCTGCAAAGGCCTCTTCCAGATTGATGTAATCTGCCAAAGCCTCATTATAAATAGAAAGAACCTCCTGGGGCGAAACATAAGTCACCCCTACCACGTGTTCGGTGCTGCGAATGGTGGCATCGGCTGCGGCAATCTGTTCCTCGGTGGCATCCAGGTTCATATAAACAACGGTTTCGTTCTGGTCGCCGATGTACTCGATCATGGCGTCAATATTGACACCCAGCAGGTATGCGGCACCAATGAGCAGCATACAGACTGTCAGTACGCCCATGGAAGCAAAAGTCATCAGCCGGTTGGCGCGCAGGTTGTGCAACCCCTGACCGACCAGATATGTAAAGCTGGAAAAACGCATGATGTTCCCCTCTTTTGTCTATCAGTTATTCGTCATCGTATTCATCATACGCATCCCGTTCCCGGGCCGCCATTTTGGCTGCATAGCGGCGCGCGACTTCCGGATGGGCAGTGTCCGAAGCCACCATACCATCCGCCAGCGTAATCACTCGGTTGTTGTACTTGGCCGCCAGCTTTTGGACCAACTCATGTTCGTGGGTGACCACCACCACTGTAATGTTGACCTTGTTAATGGCCTCGAACAGCTGCATAATGTCCATCGACATTTCCGGGTCAATGTTACCCGTGGGCTCGTCTGCAATGATGATTTTGGGACCATGGGCCAGCGCACGGGCTACCGCCACACGCTGCTGCTCACCACCGGAGAGCTCATCCGGCAAACGGTCCATCTTGTCTTCCAGACCCACCAGAGAAAGCGCAAAGGGCACGCGGGCCTTGATTTTCTTAGTGGAAATATTGGTCACACGCATGGCAAATGCCACGTTTTCATAGACCGTCATGGTAGGAATCAGGCGGAAGTCCTGGAAAACAACGCCCATCTGACGGCGCAGATACGGTACCTTACGCCGCTTGAGCTTGGTGAGGTCCTGCCCATTGATGAAAACACGTCCTTCGGTCGGTTTTTCTTCCATCTGAATCAATTTGAGGAAGGTAGACTTGCCCGCGCCGGAATGGCCCAAAATAAAGACAAATTCCCCTTCTTCAATATGAATATTGATATCTTCGAGCGCCACGTTTTCATCGTTATGCGTCTCATAGGTTTTGGAAACATGCTCAAATTCAATCATTTGATAAACTCCTGTTGACTTGCTACGTCCAGTAATGGTTACAGTCATACATTTATAAGAATACCATGCTGGGCACTTTCGGTCAAGGGGGACCGCCCCGGACAAAAACGTGAAAATTGTGCGAAGCTCCGCTCAGCCCCGCCCTATAAGAAAAAACAACCGCGACCGGAAAATTCTTACATAACCGGTCGCGATATTTTTGTTTTTTGTTGTCAACCCAGGTTGCGCAGTCCCTTGGGATAGTGATTTTTGA
>NZ_JACJKP010000174.1 GCF_016901605.1 Gemmiger formicilis | reverse complement strand
CTAACTACGGCTTTGATGCGCAGAAGGAAGAGTACGTCGAGGATATGATCGAGTCCGGTATCGTTGACCCGACCAAGGTTACCCGTTCTGCTCTGGAAAATGCTGCCAGCGTTGCTGCGATGGTTCTGACCACCGAAAGCCTGGTTGCTGATCTACCGGAACCGCCGGCTCCGGTTGCTCCTGCGGGCGGTGACATGGGCGGCATGTACTAATTCCACTTGAAACCTTCACTTCATACTGAATAAAAAATTCCCGGAAGCTATACAGCTTCCGGGAATTTTTTATCTGTTTGTTTGATACAACAGCGGAGTGGTGGGTTTCTTTTTCGAACCGATTGGCAGATGATATGCACTTTACCATATCACAAACCGGGAGTGCAAAGCTTTTACGACTCTGCTTCGTCTGCTTTATGGTTTGTTTCGTTGGATGTCGGGTGATCGTTCGCCACCGGGATAAAGCGTTTTACAAACTTTCCTTTTCCACGGCTCAACACATAAAAATACCCGATAATGGAGAACAGAAGTGCGCCGATAAAGTTTACGAACAAATCTTCCATGGTATCCAGCAAGCCGATGTCCAGATACCCGCCCAGCCCCAACGCCGTTTGAGTGCCATCGGATT
This sequence comes from Gemmiger formicilis, assembly GCF_016901605.1. Classification (GTDB taxonomy): domain Bacteria; phylum Bacillota; class Clostridia; order Oscillospirales; family Ruminococcaceae; genus Gemmiger; species Gemmiger formicilis_B. The sequence goes on along the minus strand of NZ_JACJKP010000174.1, from coordinate 5,326 downwards.
GTACCACGATTACATCTGTAATGTTGCGCAGTACAACGGGGTGGTTTCCGCCTGTGGGGTCCAGCATGATAGTACCAATTCTTTGTACGATCGAATCCTTCTGCATATCCAGAAAGAAAAACTGATCCATCGTACATTCAAAGAATTCCCACACAACGCCCACCGTCATGGAAAAGCAGAAGGCGACGATTGCCAGATACAATGGTGACAGATGGAAACGGGCACGATTATGCCGGTTCAGGATATCCAACAACGAGAATCCAATTGCCGCACACAGGAAACCATTCAGCGTATGCAGCACGGTATCCCAATAGGGGAAGGTTACATAATACGCGCCAATTTCTCCCAGGATTTCTGCGGCGTAGATAAAGAGGAGGATAATGATTTCAAGGGTGTTAGGCAAGTCGATGTCCAGCTTGCGTTCCAGCAAAGAAGGCATTGCAAACAACACCAGGGTTAATACGCAAAGAAAAACATTTTCAAAATTGCGGTTGAAGATTTGCGCCAGCATTACCAGAACAACGGAAGTGCGCAGAAAAATATAGACAATGGTAACGGCTTTCTTTTCCTTCCACAGGGCGCGGAAGGTTTCTCTTCGGGTGGGCTTGGGGTGTTCCATAGAAAACTCCTTTTCAATCCAGCGTAAAATCTTTTGGGTCCAGTTCAGGCAGCACTTGCCGGTGGGGGACGCGCATCAACGGATCATAGCTGAATCGGCGGCAGCAATAATACGGAGAAACGACTCCCTTCAACTTGCATAGCACCATCTTTGGGTCGGATGCCGGTGTGCCATGCAGACAATAGGCACACGCCGGTGCAATCTTACTGCCATAATATGCCTTTTTGAACATAGCCTCACCCCAAAAGCAATAAATATACCTACTTATTATAGAAGTTTTGCCGAACCTTGTAAAGTGTAGCACATACGAACAAAAAAACCACAACAGCCGCATCTGCGGGCAGGCGGGAACTCTGAACAACGCGTCCGGTTAAACTGCTGTAAACAATGAGCGTTCCCGGCAAAAATCGGACCGCCGCAGCCACCAAAAAGATAAAGATGATCATGAAAAATATACGCTGCAAAGCCAAAACGGGAAGCGGAACGGATTTGCGCAGCAGCAGGGACAACTGCGCCCAGACAGAACATCCCCACATGCTTAAACACAAACAGCATCCATACAATGCAACACGACCGCCCAACGCAGAAAAATCTGCGCATCCGGCACTGATTTCCAGCAGCATACTCAGGGCGGCGGCAGACCATGGCGTTTCCGGTAAGATGGGGCGCAATACAGCGCCCACCGTTCGGAAAAAGAGTACACATCCGCAGACATTCAAACTGCTGTTGACTGCGTTTCCAATGGCCAGAGACAACCCGGCGTTTCTTGAAAAGCCGGAGAGATTTTCTCGTGGTTGCTTGTCGCCTTTAACGGATGATAGGAACGGTACACAGAGTGCTGTGCTCAGCAAGTTGGCAACAATCTGCAATCCATACAACAATACACCGAGACGCACGTTTTGCAGCAAAAGCCCACCTACACAACCAATGACAAACCCCGGGCTGGAACAGCATCCCAACATGGTAATAAGCAGCGCATCCCGACGGCTTATCTTGCCTTCGCAATACAGATTTCCCGTAAGCTGGGCACAAACTGCGTAACCGCCAATCCAGGAAACCAGCACAGCAAAAACAGACTTTTCGCTGCAAAATCCCCATGCATTCTGCAGATAGCGAAGGAATCTGCCCGGCAGCGGTACGTTCATCATCATTTCGCACAGAACAAAAAAGGGAAATAAAGCGGGTAAAACCGTTTGCACACAGAGTTGGATGCCATCGAGAAAACCTTCCGCCGAAAGTTTGGGATTACAAAGCAGGAGTGCCGCTAGTACGATGGCGATGCTACCTTGCAAAAAGGCTGTTTTCCTCTGGCGATTCATAGAACCTACCTCCACAGACGTATATTGGGTAGACCGGTATTCTTGCGGGGAGGATATGCCCATGAAGCTACAGAATCGAAAAACGAATCATAATCGCACCGCGAAGGCGTCCCTGCGCGGGATGATGCTGCAGCTTCCCCGCGAATTTTATCGGTTGCCGGATTTTGAATTACGGGGCGGATACCTCACCACAGATGGCTGCCGCCGTGTTTTAAATTTTGAACCGGAAAAAGTCTGCCTGGATATGGGCGATTTTACAGTAACATTCTATGGCGCAGAACTTCGAATAGAATCCTATGCGGGGAAAAGGCTTGTGCTTGCCGGTCAGATTGAAACGATTGCCTTTCAAAACAAGTGGGGGAAACCAAAGCATGAAACCTAATGTATGGATGGCCGATCGGATTTCTTTTCGCGTACAGGGAAAAAATGTCCAGCGCTTTTTAAATACCGCCGTAGAGCAAGGAATCCGTTTGGATCACCTGCGGTGGGAAACCGATGGATTTACCGCACGTGGGGCTGGTCGGGATCTTTCCAAACTTGAAGATCTGGCCCAAAAAGGGAATTGGACATTTTCTGTGTTCCAAAGGAAGGGACCTGGAATTCCTTTGGAACGACTTTTGGATCATCCCGGAATCCTTTTGGGAGGCGTTCTCTTTTTTCTGCTTTTGGGGTTGATGAGTCGCTTTATATGGACAATCGACTTCGGTTCCATGGACGTGGAAACGCAAAACCGTATGCGCAGTCTTTTGTATGACTGCCAAATCTACGAGGGTGCCTGGGTTGATGACTCAAAGCTGAAAACAGCACAAGATACTGTTTCCCAACAAAGCGATGTGTTCGGTTGGATTACCTTGAATTTTACGGATGGGTGTCTATTCATCGAAAATACGGATGCCGAATACCAGAACATTAAGAAGGAAGCTCCGATGCAGCCGTTATACGCCAAAGAAAGCGGTGAAATCGTCGCGGTGGAACCCGAGAGCGGTTTTTCCCTTGTGGTTCCGGGGCAATCCGTTGAGAAAGGGCAACTGCTGGTAGATGTGGTCCGGCTGGACCGTGATGGAAACGAAATACGTCAAGGGGCTTCCGGCAAAATCGTTGGCAGGGTCGAAAAAAGCTATACCGCATCCCAGCCGCTCCGGGTACAGCAACTGATTCTGACAGGGGCGTCAGAGATCAAGCAGCAGCTCTTCTGTCTGGGGCGTGTCTGGTCACAGCAACACGAAAATCAAGGGGAGCAGGGATTGAGCCAGGTGGAGTGGTTGCCGTTACACCTGGGACGTTTGAATCTTCCTGCCATGATCCGGTGCGAAACAATTTGGCTGCAGCAGGAACAAACAATCGTGTATTCACAGGAACAAGCACAGGCATTGGCGTTTCGCAACTGCCGCCAACAACTCTATGCAGAATATCCTGACGCAGTCATCGAAAGCGAACAGCGCGCAGCAACTGTGGAAGGGGAACAGGCTGTTTGTACGGTTACCTACCGATTTTGTTCCAATATTGCTTCCTATGAGGACTGGAAATAAATCTTGTGGGATACTGTGTCAAAACAGAACTTAAAATTTTGTGCATAATAGACAATTTCTTTTGGAAATAATTGTGATATAATCTGAATGGGTTAGTATGACATTGTACTATTGGAGGGTATGAAATTTGGCTGAACGTTCCGTCGAACTGGACAGTATTGAACTTGCAGCGGCTATTTTTGGCAACTGCGACCAGAACATTCATCTTCTGGAAAAAGAATTCGGAGTCACGGCTGTATGCCGTGGTTCCGAACTGCGTTTCAGCGGTGCCGAAAAGGATGTGGCGGCAGCTGTACACGCGGTGGATGGAATGGTTACCTTGATGGAGAATCACACGCCATTGGAAGAACAAACCGTCCGATACTGCATCAGTCTGGCCAGAGATGGTGAAGAAAAGCGGCTGCGGGAACTGACCGATGATTTTGTCGCCGTCACCGCCAAGGGGCGTCCTATTCATCCCAAAACATTGGGGCAGCGGGAATATCTCGCCGCCATTCGCAGTCATGCCATCACTTTCGGCGTTGGCCCCGCCGGCACGGGTAAAACCTACCTTGCGGTTGCCATGGCAGTCAAGGCGTTTAAATCCAAAGATGTCAGCCGGATCATCCTGACGCGCCCCGCCGTGGAGGCGGGAGAGAAGCTGGGATTTTTACCCGGCGACCTTCAGAACAAGGTGGACCCCTACCTTCGTCCGCTCTATGACGGACTGTTTGATTTGCTGGGGGCGGAAACATTCCAAAAGCTGTTTGAAAAGCAAATCATCGAAGTGGCGCCACTGGCCTATATGCGCGGCCGTACGCTGGATGACGCATTCATCATTTTGGACGAAGCGCAGAACACAACGCCCGAACAGATGAAAATGTTCCTTACCCGCATGGGCGTGGGCAGCAAGGTTGTGGTAACGGGGGATGTCACCCAGGTGGACTTGCCCGATAAAGTGCGCAGCGGTCTTGTGGACGCTTTGCAGATCCTGCGTGATGTGGATGGAATTGCCCAGGTCCGGTTGACGGAAAAAGATGTGGTGCGCCATCGTCTGGTGCAGCAAATCGTAAAAGCTTATGAAAAAGCTGCCGAGCGTTCGGCAAAGCAATAAAAAGTTTCAGGTACAGGAGGTTGATGCCCTATGTCCAACAAGGTGCTGATCACCAATGAACAAAATGTTGTTAAGATCCCGTCCGGGCTGCGGATTTTGATTCGCCGCAGCTGCAACGCTGTTTTGGATTTTGAAAAATTTGAAGGCTCCGCCGAAATCAGCGTGACCTTTGTAGATAACAATCGAATCCACGAACTCAACAAGCAGTACCGTGATAAAGACTCTGCCACCGATGTGCTGAGCTTCCCGATGGGAGAAAACGGCGAATACGACATCGATGAGGATAACGGCTGCAAGATTCTGGGCGACATTGTCATCTCCATGGAGCGTGCTATGGAGCAAGCTGAACTGTACGGGCACACCCTTCAGCGTGAGGTGGCCTATCTGACGGTACATTCCATGCTGCACCTGCTGGGCTATGATCACGAAACCAGCGGCCTGGAGGCTGTACGAATGCGCGAAAAGGAGGAAGCAGTGCTGATCAAGCTGGGTCTGCCGCGCACTGTTTCGTACACCAGCGATGAGATCTGAAATCAAACGCTTCGGCCGCGGCTTTGTGTACGCCTGGAACGGAATCCGGGCGGCTGTGCAGCAGGAGCGGAATTTTCGGTTTCATCTTTGCGCCACATGCTACACTATTGCAGCCTGTTGTTTGGCAGAAGTTTCGGCGGTAGAATGGGCGTTGATCATCTTGTGCATTGCAGCCGTTCTGGGAATGGAACTTATGAATTCCGCCATTGAACGTGCCGTGGACAAGCCGGACACC
>NZ_JACJKP010000173.1 GCF_016901605.1 Gemmiger formicilis | reverse complement strand
CACCGTTGCGAAAAACTCCTTTGTGATGGGGCTTTCCACATCGTAGTCGGCGCTGCACTGGGAATAGATGTCCGTGATTTTCTGGTAAAATCTTCTCTCGCTGGCCCGGATGTCCCGGATACGCTCCAGCTGTTCCTCGAAATAATCTTTGCCGAAAAAGTTCTCCGGCTCTCGCAACCGTGCGTCATCCATCACATAGCCCTTGATGATGAACTCTTTCAACACCCTGTTCGCCCAAATGCGGAACATGGTCGCCTTTTTGGAGTTCACACGATACCCCACAGCGATAATGGCGTCCAGATTGTAATAGTTGGTCTGATACCGTTTCCCGTCCGCCGCAGTTGTTTCCATTTTGGAAACAACTGAATCCTCGCTCAGTTCGCCGGATTCAAAAATGTTTTTCAGATGCTTGGAAATGGCCGCTTTCTGTACCTCGAACAGCTCTGCCATTTTTGCCTGTGTCAGCCAGAGATTTTCCTGAAAGAGCAGGATTTCCACCCGCACTTCTCCGTTTTCGGTCTTGTAAAAGAGGATTTCTCTGGTTTCATACGGGGTCAGTCCCTGTTCCTCACTCATTCCTCGTCACCTCCATCCGTCCGGTTCTTTCCCCGGCTCTTGTAGACATTGTACTGGTTCTTGCACCGTGGGCTGCAAAAGGCGGCGTTGGACCGGCTGCCCAGGAACACCTTCTGGCAGTGCTTGCACAGGCGCAGGGGCTGATCCCCGTCCACCAGCATGAAGCTGAACATCATCTGGATGCCCAGCAGCAGGGAGTGAAAGTCCCAATAAATAGTGGGCTTATCCAGCAGCTCGATGTGGTAGCTGGGGGCGATCCCACCGAACGCAGCCATAGCCTTGCGATACAGCCCCCGTGCGTCCTCGTCGATGGAATCATAATCATTGTAGTATAAAATGGCCGTGGTCAGCGTAAAGGCCCAGTCCTTGAACTGCTGGGCAACCCAGTCATAGGGTTCCGCATATTCCCGCTGGAAGCTCATGTTCTTCGCCATCGGCTCGTCCATGAAGGTCATGGTCAGGGCAACCATCGTCCGGTCACCGGACACATTCCATGTGGATTCAATGCCCTTTTTCACCAAGTCCAGCTGGTCAAAGGGATAAAACAGGGACAGATATTTGTCTGTCTCCATGGTTTCTTCCTTGATAAAGTGGTTTTTCGGCAGGTACACCGCCTCATAGTCCATAAAGGACGGCGTGGTGGGCAGGGCGGTCATCAGCCCCAGCAGGCCGTACCGGGTGACAAACTCCATTACCGCCTTTTCCACTTCTGCTTCCGGCTTGCGCCCCATCATCAGCATCCCCACATTCAGCGCATCCAGCACAATGTTGGGGACCTCTTTCAGCGGATTGTAGACATCCGGCTTTGCGCTCTTGCCGGGGGTGATGTACCGCTTGCCATCTTCCGCTGTTTTCAGCTCGTAGTGATCGTACCGCACCCAATGGGAACGGGACTGTTCAAATAAATTTTTCATCATACACGCCCTTTCTCCTTAATCGTCCCAATTATCAGGGGCGGTTTTTCTTTTTTCTGCGCTTGGTCTTGTTCTCCCGCCGGATCACGGCGTCCTTGCCCTGTTTTCTTGCGATTTTCGAGTATTCCTCCAAAAACTGGCGTTCCCGCAAGGTCAGGCTGCCGCCATGCTCCTGCTTACCGCACAGATGGTCATACATCTGGCGCTGCAATTTTTTGTGGATAGTTTTCCGCAGCTTGCGGATGTTGCGGTCAGACTGCCCACGGACAGCGGCAAGACGGGTGGTGCTGTACAGCCTCAAAGAGAGGAAATACAGAACTTCCTTATGTTCCTCGCTTAATTCCTCCACCATTCGGGATATAAAGGTGTCAGCGGTCAGATTGTGCATCTCATAGGGGCAGTCAAACAGGATGTCCAGAAAGTTTCCGGCCATCAGCTGCCGGTATGTGGGGTTGTTCATCCATCGGGGAATGAGTTTCGGTTCCGGCACCGCCTGATATTCCAGCGGCACATCCCCACGGAGGTTTTCATGGTCCCGTTCCCGGCGCTCCCGGTTCCGGTCCAGCTTGTTCCATTCCTCCACCACGGCCCGGAAATCCTTTTCGGTGCGGGCTGCTTCCTCCAGCCGCCGTATGGCCTCGGCCCGCATCTCCCGTTTCAGCCGTTTATCACTGACCGGGGCAGCTTCTTCTTCCTCGTCCTCCAGCTCTGCTTCATAGTCGATGGGATGCTCGTCCTGCTCCAGCTCACTTTCCAGCTCGGCCAGACGTTCTTCCGCAAGCGCCTGTTCCAGCGTTTCTTCCGCCCCAGCGTCCCATCCGGTGAAGCCACCCTCGGTATCCAGAAGCTCGTCATCAGACAGATACGCCATGCCCCCACCTCTTTTCAAAAAAATATTTTTCGATTTTTCAAAAATGGTTCCGTTTTGCACCCCGGATTTCTCCTATTAGTGAAAGAGTAATCTGAAAACAAGTTACTTGGGTTACATCGGCTCGTTCACGCAGGAGAAAGGGGGATTTCGCCATGTTCAGGCATGACACAAAAAAGAAGTAACACAATCGCAGGTTACAGGCAACGGAACTATAACAACAGTATACACCGGATGCGCCGAAAGCGCAAGAAAGAGAGGTTCTATGGCAGATAAAAACGCCGTGTTTCTGACCCGGCACATTGGCAACACCACCTATAAAGTTCGTGTCTACCTCAGCGAAACCGCCGAGGAAACGATGGAAGATAAAATTCTGCGGCTGATCCGCAATGACGGGCTGGCAAACCAGCCGGAATGTGGTATAATGGAACTGCCACAAATGAGCCGTCCGTCTGAAAGGAGCGCCTGATATGGCAAACAGACAGACGGAAGAAAAAATCACTGCGCTCTATGAGCGCCTGTCCCGTGACGATGACCTCACGGGTGACTCGAACTCCATTCTGAACCAGAAACGTTATCTCGAAAGCTATGCAGCACAGCGGGGCTACACCAATATCGTCCACTACACAGACGATGGGTGGTCCGGTGGCAACTTTGACCGTCCTGCATGGAAGCGCCTTGTGGCGGACATCGAGGCGGGCAAGGTGGCCCATCTGCTGTGTAAGGACCTAAGTCGGATCGGCAGAAACTACCTGCAAACCGGCTTTTACACCGAGGTAATGTTCCGGCAGAATGGGGTTCATTTTGTTGCTGTCGCCAATAACATCGACAGCGAGGAACAGGACAGCGGCGAGTTTGCGCCCTTTCTCAATATCATGAATGAATGGTATCTGCGTGACCAGTCCAAAAAGGTTTCGGCAGCATACCGTGTCAAGGGCAAGGCGGGCAAGCCAACCACCAACAACGCCATCTATGGCTACAAAAAAGACCCAGAGGACAAGGACCACTGGCTGGTGGACGAGGAAGCTGCCACTGTGGTGCGGCGAATTTTCCGGCTTGCGGTGGAGGGACACGGCCCCTATGAGATTTCCAAAATGCTCACAGCCGAGAAGGTGGAGTGCCCCGCCTATTATCTGGCCCGCAACGGCAGGGGCAGCCGGAAGAATACCGTGGACACCAGCCGCCCCTATGACTGGTACGGCTTTACGGTCAGCTCCATGTTGGAGAAACCGGAATATATGGGGCATACCGTGAATTTCCGTTCCTCCAAAAAGTCCTACCGGGATAAGCGGGTAAAAAATGACCCGTCCGACTGGCTGATTTTTGAGAACACCCACGAGGCCATTGTTGACCCGGAAACCTGGCAGCTGGCCCAGCAGGTGAAGCGGACGGTGCGCCGGACAGATACCACTGGCGTCGCCAATCCCCTGACCGGCCTTGTGTTCTGTGCCGACTGCGGAGCAAAGATGTATAACCACCGGGGCAAACACACACGGGCAGATGGCAAGGAGTACAGAAACGACACCTATAACTGTTCCACCTACTGCTTGACCATCGAACGAGAAACCCAGATGTGTTTTTCCCACAGCGTCAGCACCAAGGCTCTGAACGCCCTGATTCTGGAAACCATCCGCACTACCGCCAGCTATGCCATCCAGAACAGGGAGGAATTTATTCAGAAGGTTCGCAGCATTTCACAGGTTCGCCAGCAGGAAGCAGCCAAGGAGCTGAAACGCAAGGTCGCCAAGGAGCGCAGGCGCAGCGCCGAGCTGGACGTGCTGATTAAAAAGCTGTATGAAACCTATGCCATGGGCAAGTTGGAGGAAAAACGGTTCGAGCTGCTGTGTGCCGAATATGAGAAGGAACAGGCCGAGCTGGAACAGCTGCTTGCCTCCGAGCAGGCGCAGCTGAACCAGTTCCATGAGGACACGGACCGTGCCAGTCACTTTCTGGCGCTGGCACAGAAATATACAGATTTCACCGAGCTGACCGCCCCTATGATCCATGAATTTGTGGAGAAGATTCTGGTCCATGCCCCGGACAGAAGCACCGGGGAACGGGTTCAGGAAATCGAGATTTACCTGAACTTTATCGGGAAATTTGAAGTGCCCATGCCCGAACCCACCGAGGAAGAACTGGCTGCGGAGGAAAAGCGCCGCCAGAAGCGCATCCGTGACCATGAAAAATATCTGCGCCAGAAGGAGCGCAAACAGAAGATTGCCGAAGGGCTGATCGTTCCGGGTGAACCGTACCAGCTGGTGTGCCAGTGCTGCGGAGAGTCGTTCCAGTCTATCCGCCCCAACGCTAAATTCTGCAAACCCGCCTGCCGGGAGAAGTTCTACCGGCAGGAAAAGCGGAAAGCCAAAGAAACGGAAGCATCACAAACTGCATAAGGATTGCGGCCTGCCCAAATAAACCGGGCAGGCCGCATTTTTTATGCCCTGAAACGGAGGGATTTTTTATGACACTCTTTGAACTGGTAAAACAGAATATTTGTGTGCCGGATGCGGCTGAACACTATGGGCTGCAAGTCAGCCGAAACGGGATGTGCAGCTGTCCGTTCCATGAGGACCGGCACCCCAGCATGAAGCTGAACGAGCGTTATTTTTACTGTTTCGGCTGCGGAGCCACCGGCGATGTGATCGACCTTGTGGCGAAGCTGTTTGACCTGAGCAGCTACGAGGCAGCACAGAAGCTGGCCCAGGATTTTGGGATTGGCCCGGACAAGCCGCCTGCGGCAGCTGCCCTGCCCAAACCGGAGCGTCCCCTGCTGAAAGCATACCGGCAGGAGCAAGTGCGCTGCCTGCGGGTGCTGTGTGATTATCTGCATCTTCTGGAAGGTTGGAAACAGAACTACGCCCCATCCAATCCAGATGACAGTTTAGATGACCGGTTTGTGGAAGCCTGCCAGATGCTGGACTATGTGGAGTATCTGGCGGATTTGCTCATTGCCGCCGAACTGGAACAGCGGGTGAAAATCGTAGAAATGCTGAACAAGGATGGCCTGATTGCCGGTTTGGAGGAACGGCTGGACAGGCTGAAAAAGGAGGATAACGCCCATGAAAAACAAAACGCAGCTTGACGGGATGCCCGTCTGGTTCGATGGCAAAAGCATCAACGAAGCCCTGTTTTGTGAGGAGTTCTTGCAGACACACAAGATCATCTTCACAAACGGGGCTTTTTTCACGCCCGAAGGCCGTGTGACCGATGAGCTGCCCCTGCGGGGAGAGATTTTTGAGGAACTGAAATGCTGTGCGGTCAGCAATATTCCCCGCAAAATCAGCAACATTGTGGAGCTGATGAAGCTGGCGGCACTGGTGGAGGATTTTCCCCCGGAGCCGGACCGGATTCACCTTTCCAACGGGACACTTTTTCTGGATGGGACCTTTGCGAAGGGAAAGCCGAAAATCGTCCGCAACCGTTTCCCCGTGGCCTACAACCCCAACGCTCCGAAACCTGTCCTCTGGCTGCAATTTCTGGATGGCCTGCTCTACCCGGAGGACATCCCAACCTTGCAGGAATATATCGGCTACTGCCTGATCCCCAGCAATAAGGGACAGCGGATGATGGTCATTAAGGGCAGCGGCGGCGA
>NZ_JACJKP010000172.1 GCF_016901605.1 Gemmiger formicilis | reverse complement strand
AGAGCGTAGGGCACCAAAATGGCGGCGTCCCCCCAGCCGGCGGACATGCACAGCATGGGTGTCATATACCCGGGGCGGCTGTTGGGCGGGGCAATGTTGGCCATCCGTCCGTCAGGGTACTGGTTCAGGCGGCATTCCTTCAGCCACTTGGCAACCACCGGGTAGCAGTCCATCAGGGTCAGGCCGGTCTCAATAAAGACGCCCATGTCTCCGGTCCAGCCCGCCCGTTCCCGGGTGGGGCAGTCGGTAGGAATATCGCAGAAGTTGCCTTTCTGGCTCCAGATGCTGTTGGCTACCAGCCGGTTTACCGCTTTGTTCCCGCAGGTGAAAGAGCCGGTGACCGCCATATCGGAGTAGACTGCATGGGCGGTGAACACCGCCCCGGTCAGGTCTGCATCCGTCTCTACTTTGGCATACTGAAAGCCCATGATGGTGAAGCTGGGTTTCCAATGATTTACCCCTTCCTTGCAGATCAGCTCCAGCATCTGGGCGGTGCCGCCTTCATTGTGGCGGCTGCGGTCCTGGAAGTTCTCCTGGGTGAAGTTGCCGTTTTCATCCAGCGTTTCACCACAAGTCAGCAGGACTTTCTGTCCCGCATGAGCGGTAAGGGTCATCTCCACATAGCCGGCAATGTTCTGGCCGAAATCCAGCACGGTTTCTCCGTTGGGGGCGGTGAACAGCCGCCCGGGAAACGCCTCCCTCTCCCGGATGGGAACCGTATTCATGCCGGTGACAGGCAGGGCATCGCGGTAGGTTCGTACTTCGTGCCAGCCGGCAAGAGAACCTTCCAGCCGGGCGTCATACACTTCGCCCTGCTGTAAATCATTCTGGCGGATGGTGCCTTGCTGGGTGGCCTGCATGGTATCGTCCGAAACACAGAACACCTTGCCATCAACCTCCAACTGGAAGAGAACGCCCAGCGTATCGCCGAAGAGGTTGCGGTCACCGTCCACGCCGCTGGTGCTGCGGTACCAGCCGTCGCCCAAGGCAATCAGCAGCTCGTTTTCCCCCTCCCGCAGAAGATCTGTCACGTCGTAGGTCTGGGCGCCTAGGTGCTTGTCAGCGGTAAAACTGCCAGGCGCCAGCACCATATCGCCCACTCGCACGCCGTTGAGCCAGGCTACATACAGTCCTTTGGCGGTGATGTACAGCCGCCCGCGACCGGACGGGGCGGTGAAGGTTTTTCGCAGATAGGAGGCCGGACGGTGGGGCTGGTAGGGCTCCGCCGCACCCTTGCCGGCGGCCTCTTTCTCGGCCTGCTTGCGCTCCCAGTTGGGGCGGGCAAAGGCGTTGATGGCGTCGTCACCGGGAATATCCAACGGTGCAGTCTCCGGGTCCACCCACAGCCCCTGCCATTCCCCGGTGGAAAGTCCCGTCTCAAACCGGGCCTCGCTCCAGGGGCCGGGACAGTTATTTTCGTCCCACAGCCGGACCTTCCAGCTGCCCCGGACCCGGGCCCCTTCTACGGCGGGAGCATCGGCATGCATACTTTGGGTTGCCACCTTGCCGCTTTCCCAGACAAGGGCATCGTCTGCCGTCAGGTGGATCTCATAAGCGGTCTGGCGCAATCCGCCGGTGCATTGCCAGGATAAAAACAATGGGCCGCCATCCATTCCAAGAGGGGCCGTCAGGTGATTGGTTTGAAGATTGGTTGCTTGCACGGTTCTGCAGTCCTTTCCCTTTCAGATTGTTTTCATTATAGCGAAAAAACAGGGATTATACGGGGTGATAATTTGGAATGTGGGGTGAATTTTCATGCAATATAAAGACTGTTGCAAATGAAAAGCCCGGGCAGCATTTTGAAAACAAAATGTGCCGGGCTCTTTTGGACGTGAGGATAACACGTTGGGGCACTTTATAGACAGGTTCGAGGCCGGAGGCTGCTCGTCAATTTATGCCAGACCATAATAAAGAGCAGCAGAGCAATGGCTGCACTGAGCAGGTCGGTGGCGGCACGGGCAGCCGCCAGGCCGGGCAGCCCCAGCAGATGGTGGAACCCGTACAGGGCCGGAACCAGCAGCACGCCCTGGCGCAGGGCGGAAAGAAGGGTGGCACTGCCGGCATAGCCGGCGGCCTGCAGGAAATTGATGCCCAGATAGTACAGGCCCAGCAGCGGACTGCCTGCCAGCAGCCAGGGAAGGAGCTGGCGAGCCAGGAACACTGCCTCAGGATCGGATAAAAACAGTCCAATCAGCGGCCGCTGTGCCAGCAGGCAGAACAGAGAAAACAGGGTGCCAAAACCTACGGTCAGGCCCAAACTTCTGCTCAGGACTGCCCGAAGCCGGGGGAGATTCCGTCCGCCCACATTATAGGAAAGCAATGGCTGCAATCCCATACAGATGCCCATCTGGACCAGGGTCACGACCATGGCGGATTTGTCGGCGGCTGCCATGGCAGCCAGGGCGTTGGTGCCGTAAGCAGCCAACAGACGATTGCTGAAACTGCCGGCCAGACCACTCAGCAGACTGCTTACCCCATTGGGCAGGCCCAGAGTCAGGACCCGCCCCAGCCGGGAGGGGCAGCGCAGGGCATCGGCAGGTCGCAGACTCAGGGCATCAGAACGGCAAAGAATGTGGTGAAGGTAAAGCCCGCTGGCCACCAGATTGCCCAGCATGGTGGCTGCGGCAGCTCCGGCAATGTTCCAGCCGAAAGCCAGGATGAAAAGCGGGTCCAGCAGGATATTGGTAAGGCTTCCGGACAGGTTGCCCACCAGTCCCCGGCGGATGGCGCCGTCTGCCCGCAGCAGGGTGGCTGCGGAAACTGAGAAGATCATGGCCGGGGCACCCAGAGCCAGGATGCGCAGGTAATGGGTAGCGTAAGGCAGGATCTCGGCATTGGTGCCCAGCAAATACAAAATCGGTTCACAGAACAGATTCAGTACCACGGCCAGGAGTACGCCGGTCAGAAGGCCACACCAACCGCAAAGGCTGGAAACGCACCGGGCGTCCTGACGGTCGCCAGCGCCCAAAGAACCGGCCACCACGGCACAACCGCCCATGCCCAGCACAGTGGCACCGGCAGAAGCCAGGGTGAAAACAGGCCCCACCACCGCCACCGCCGCGGTCAGGGCGGTATCCTGCAGCAATCCGATAAAAAACAGGTCGGTCATATTATAGATGATCATGACCAGAACCGACAGGACAGAGGGGCCCACCAGCGCACCGATAGCCTGCCAGACAGGCGCCTCTTTGAACAGCCGTTCGCTCTGCACAGAAAGTCCTCCTTTTAAAAGAACACATGGTGATTTTGTGAACACGTGTTGCTTTTTCTTCTGCCTTTCAGTATACTGAGGAAAAAGAACCGGCGCAATCAGCAATAGAGCGGCAGCTGTTGCTTTGTGCGACATAAAGCGTCTGGCTGTTGCAAAAAGGAGCACAAATATGAAAACTGATCCGCGTACCCGTTATACACGGGAGATCATCACCACCGCCTTCTGGCAACTTCTGCAGCAAAAGCCGATGGAGAAGATCACCGTCAAAGAGGTCTGTACCCTGGCGCAGATCAACAGGGGAACCTTTTACCGGCATTTCCGGGATTGTTATGATCTGATGGAACAGTTGGAGGAACAGGCCCTGGAACAGCTGGAAGCAGCCTTGGTGAGTACCCGAGACCGGGGCGTGCAGGCGGTTTTGCTTTCCATGCTGCAAAAGCTGCAGAACGACGAGGATTTTCTGGCAGTTCTGGCGCGGCAGAGCCCGGACGACGCCTTTCTGCACAGGGTGGTGGGGTGCTGTTTTCACTATATGGACCTGCGGATGGACGCTGGAGAGCGCACCGGGGCGGATGACGGCTGGAGGGGAATGCAGAATACCTTTTTGTTTGCGGGGGCTTCCGGGGTGATGTCATACTGGCTGCACAGTGACCGGAAAGCGCCGCCGGAACAGGTGGCGGCGGCCATTGCGGCGCTGTGTGCCGGAGCGGCCAGCGTGGCGCCGCCAGCATATTCTCTGTAAAGAAGAAAACAGACAGCGAAGAAGTTCCTTCGCTGTCTGTTTTGATGTGCTGGAAAAAATAAGTCTCATCCACCCCTATACTCTACGGGTGTTTGTCCGGTGACTTCCTGAAAGATCCGGCTGAAATAGTTGCGGGTACTGAAACACAGGGCGGCAGCAATCTCCTGTACGGTCTGGTCGGTGCTTTTCAGAAGGACCTTTGCCCGCTCAATTTTGGCAAACTTGATGTAGTCATTGATGCAAAGCCCGGTTTCCGCCTTGAACTTATGGGTCAGGTAATATTCGGTATAGCCTACCACGGCTGCCAGATCGGCGGCCCGGATCTTCTGGTCCAGATGCATCTCGATGTAATCCACACACTGCTGGACCGGACGGCTGAGTTTGGGATTCGTGCGGCATTTGTGTACCCGGCGGATAAAGTCATCGTACATCACCAGGCTCAGCGGATTCAGATCGTCCAGGGTTTTGGCAGACTCGGCGGTCTGGATATAACTGTCACCCAAAGCATAGGCCTCCTCGGGAGAAAGCCCGCCCTCAATGGCTGCACGGCACACCAGGGAGGTGAACACGATCACCGAAATTTTGCTTTGCCGCAAGGCGTCATCGCTGTGTACCGGGACACCGGCACTCAAGGTCATGCTGTTGGACAGTGCCTGTTTGTAGTTCAGATCCCCGGTGCGTACCATCTGTAAAAGACCTTGTTCTGCCATCCAGACCTTGTGGCGGTCATGGGCAGGGGTATAGGTCGGATCATAGACTTTGGGCGGAGTTTCGCTGTTGATATCACTGATTTCCAGGTGGATTCCCGTCAGACAATAGTGCATCATCAAGGTGTACCGGTGCAGGATGGTATTTTGCAGTACAGGAACTTTGGTCAGAACCTGCTGCAGATGCATCGTCCAGGAAACACTGGTTTCCAGATGACTGTAATAGCGCAGACCCTGTTCAATTCCTCGCATGGAAACATCCTGATAGAAGACCGGCCCCATTACCCAGGCACGTTTCAGCTTCCCGTTTTCCTTTTCAAAAGCGGCCGCCCACAGGATTCCCAGGGCGGTTCCCAGCGTAATGGGGGTATCATGGGCGGCGCCGTATTCCATCATCTGCTGTTTGCAGCCGAACAGGTCAAAAATACCGGACAGGAAGGCTTCGTCCGGGCAGTTGCTGCGCAGCAGGTTTCCCTTTTCGTCGTAACACCAGGTGAAAATCGGGCCGCCGCACTGCACCAGCTCTGCCAGCAATGCCATGCTCTGAAAAACTTCCATCGGAACCACCTCGCTTGCCGTTATTATATCATGAAAAAAGGGCTGCCGTACAGACAGCCCTTTCTGGCTTTTACTCTCCGACGTAACTGCCCAGCACTGCCAGACTGGGCTTGGGCGTGCGGGCCATGGTGGTGCGGTCCACGGCAATCAGTCCGAAGTTCATGGCAAAACCTTTCTGCCACTCAAAATTGTCCATCAGGCTCCAGTGGAAGTATCCCTTCACTGGCAGACCGTCGGCTGCACAACGCTGTACCCCGGCCAGGGCTTGCTCGATAAAGGCTGCCCGACGGGTGTCATCGGCGGTGGCAATGCCGTTCTCGGTGACAATCAGGTCTCCGCGGAAGTCCTTGGCTACCTTGCGCAGCACATGTTCCAGGGCCTGGGGATAGAATTCATAGTCCATTTGGGTCAGTTCTGCACCTTCGGGGGCGGGCAGCTGGCCGGTGGGGCCGTACAGAGTACGGGTGTAGTTCTGCACACCCAGAAAGTCGTCTCCCTGAATATAGGGCAGGTAGTGGGTAAACTCCTCCTTCCAGGCCGCCTCGGCAAAGGGTTCTCCGCCCGGCTGGGCCTGCAGGTCATGGAGAGAAAGGGTCAGGCCCACCTTTACATGTGGGCAGATGGCCCGGATGGCCTCCCGGGCGGCGGTGTGGGCGCGCATGACCAGCAGATCTCCTTCGGGGGTACGCTCGCTGACAAAGATTTTGGGCTGCGGGTCCCCAAAGACACCGGCGTTTTCAGCGGCGGCATATTTCATGTTCTC
>NZ_JACJKP010000171.1 GCF_016901605.1 Gemmiger formicilis | reverse complement strand
ATTCATCCAGACCGTTTGCTTGAATCAAGGCAAGGTTTTCCAGCATGCTCATGTGATATTTTGTGCGGTATCGTTTATCCAGCGCCTTCAGCCGTTTGCAGGGATATTGTGTACATTCAAAACAGAATGTCTTTTTGTTTTCGCACTTTTGAATGGAACAGTTCTGGCAGGCTTTTCTCTCACCGCCATGACCGCAGCCATGGCAGGCAAGGCCCTTGCCCTGATACGCCTGGCACAAGGCACAGTTCATCCCGCAAGGCGCCACAAGCTGTTGTTGGGTCATTCTTTTTCTCCTGACTGCCGTGCAGGCATGTTTGCGGTATCAGGCCAGTTCCAGATAAAGGGCCGCCAGATCCATGGTGGCACGCAGACCATCCAGATGGGTGCGTTCCATGCCGTGGGAGGCATGCACGCCCGGGCCGATGAGCGCTGCCCGGCAATCCATGCCGGAGCGCCAGGCGGCGCCCACATCCGAACCGTAGTGGGGGTAGATATCCACCGCGTAGTCCACGCTCTGCTCTTTGGCCAGCTGCACCAGCCGGCTGACCATGCCGTAGTCGTAGGGTCCGCCGCCATCCTTGGCGCAGATGGAGACCTGGTACTCGGTGCAGCTCAAGTCCTCGCCGATGCAGCCCATATCCACCGCCAGCAGTTCGTCCACCGTGGGCAGGGTGGCGCCGCCATGCCCCACTTCCTCATGGACAGTCAGAGTGAAATAGCTTTCGAACCGGGGGCGGGTGCCGGTTTCGTGCATTTGCCACAGCAGCGTCAGCAAGCAGGCGGCGCTGGCCTTATCGTCCAGGAAGCGGGACTTCACAAAGCCGCTTTCGGTGACGGTGGTCTTGGTGTCGTAGCAGACATAGTCCCCGGCAGCAATGCCCAGGGCCTGCACGTCCTCCTTGCTGTGCACCTTCTCGTCGATGCGCACAGCCATGTTTTTCTCGTCCCGGGGGCGGGTGGCCGCGTCATCCTGCACATGGACCGACGGGGACAGGCTGAGCACCGTACCGGTGTACATCTTGCCTTCCCGGGTGTAGATGCGGCAATATTCACCGTCCAGGGTGGGCAGCAGCGGGCCGCCTACCGTGGTGACCATCAGCATGCCGTCGGCGGTGATGGAGCGTACCATCAGGCCCAGGGTATCCACATGAGCACAGAGTCCTACCTTGCGGCCGCTCTCCCGGCCGGGCACCGTGATCACCAGATTGCCCTTGTTGGTGCGCCGGGTGGCAAAGCCCAGTTCCCGGGCAATACCCTCCGCCACCGTGACCACTTTTTCAGTGTAGCCGGTGGGGCTGTCCTGCCCCAGCAGCTTTTGCAGCGTATCCACCAGGAAAGCCCGACGGGCTTCCAGCATCTTTTCCTCTGTCATGTTTCCCATCCTTTCTTTGCAATGCATTTTCTGACTCCATCTTACAAAAAACATTTTCCGTTTGCAAGGGGATGCTTCCGGAAAGCATTTATAGCCGGGCTATCCTGGAAGGCCGCGCTTCCCGGAAACAGCACAAAAAACCGCCCGCAGAAGTTTTTCTGCGGGCGGTTTTTGCTTTTTACAGCCAGATGTTATGTTCCAGACCTTTCAGCCTGGCTTTGTAGTCCCGGATCAGTTCCTCGGTGTTTTCGCCGTCGGGGAAGGTAACGAGATAATCCTCCCCTGCCTGATGAAAGCCTACAATCCCTGCCAGGCCCGCCATTTCGGCCACCTTGACGAGGGTGTGATAATCGTACTCCTGGGAACTGATCAAAAGATGCATGGGGGACGCTCCTTCCCGGAAATTTGCCGGCAGGACCGGCACAGGGTATTTTCTTTAGCGTACCACAAAGGTACCGCCCGGCGCAAGGGTCAATCCACCTGGACCACGCCGTTGTCTTTGACGGTGATGGTCATGCCGTCCTTCACATAGGCAAGGAAGTCCTCGCCCAGGCAGTCGATGACCGGCATGCTGATGTCGTCCAGCCAGACGGCGGCCAGCACCGAACCGGCAGCAGCCAGGGAGTCGATGGGGTTGGAGAACAGCAGGCAGGCGGGCTGGCGATTCATGGAACAGGCGCAGTAGAGCACCAGGCCGCCGGTGGTGGAACCGATGGTCTGGGGCAGGCAGAGGGCCTTGCCCGCCATGGGCTTGCCGTAAAGGTCGGGGTTGTTCTGGTCGCCGCAGGTAGCCTTTTTGTCCCCGAACTGCAGGGCTTTCTGGAAGGAAGCCAGGGTGTTCAGTCCCCCGTGGGAGACCAGGGCCGGGGCCGTCACACAGCCCGGGGCCACCACACGTCCTTGAAACTCTCTCATTTGCGGGGACCTCCTTTCGTGATCCGGTCCAGAATTTCCGCCTCGGTATAGTAACGGGCGGTGGTATAGGTACGCAGTTTGTTGGAGCAGGTGATCACCGGCATGGGCCCGCACAGGGGGTTGTTCATGTACATCAGCGGGCAGATACAGGAAAGGATCACGCCGGTGGCCGCCAGCCGGGGACCGTACTCGCCGCTTTCAAAGGCTTTCTTGACGCCGGGGGCGGTGGTGAACACCGTGGGGATGCACACCTTGCTGCGTCCGGCTTCTTTCAGGGCCGTTTCCAGCCGTTCGGTCCAGTCCTTCAGCTGCTGCAAGCTCAGGTGGGGGCAGCCCACAAAGCAAAGTTTGGGGGTGGCGTCGGGGTTCTTCCACACCAGGGGGTAGTTGTCCTTGACCCGCTGCAGTTCGGCGTCGTCGATCACATACTCTTTGGCGTCGGGCAGAATCAGGTCGGTGCCCTGTTCCCTGGCTTCGGGGGTCAGGCCGTCGATATGATAGAGCCCCACCGCGCCGTTGGAGGCGGTGGCCGCGCCGAAGTCTTTCAGGTAGGCGCAGGCCGCATCGTCCAGGTCATTGCCCAGCCATTTGTCTAGGCCCATGACGTAGGGCACATCTTCCATGACCTTCATGCCGATGGCAGAGCCCAGCAGCTGGGCTTCGGGTTTTTGGGTGGTTTCCACCCGGATGACCCAGCTGGCCTTGCGGCCCTCGTCGGTGAGCAGGCCGAAGTAGGGCACATACCCGGCCACCGAGCCCATCAGGTCCATAATGCCGGAGTTGCGGTTGCACCGGGCCCCCAGCACCGAGTTGGCATACACCACGGCGCTGGATTCCGCCCAGCTGAGCACATCCCCCTTGGCGGGGCGGTTGCCCTGCTGGTCCAGATAGCAGGCGCAGCTAAAAGCGTCCTCATTCATCAGGCCCAGCTGTTTCAGCTGATTCTCATAGAAATCCTGCTTGCTGTACATGAACTTTTTGAAAACCAGATTCTGCAGGAAATTGGCAGGTACGTTGGGGTCCAGGGGACGGGGGTCCACCGAGAATTTCTGCCCCGACACGGCGCCTGCCTCGATAAGCTGATTCATCAGATCATACACCGGGCCCAGGGCCTTGAGGCCGAAGGAGGTGACCAGGTGATTGTAGCGGGAGGTCACCGGCACCAGTTTTTCGGCGCCGAAGATCTGGCCGTACATGATCAGGGTCTTCATGACCTTGGCCATGGTTTCGCCTTTTTCGCCGTCCAGCATGGCCTGCTGTTCTTTTGTCAGTTCCATGGGGTTGCCTCCTTACAGTTTCATGCAGACATCCCACGCCCGCCAGATAACAGTGCGCAGGTTGCCCACCTTGTGGGCGTCGCCCACGATATGCACACGGCGGCTCTTGGGCGCCAGAGGTGCCGGGCGGTAGCCCACCGACAGAATGACCGAATCGGCAGGAATTTCCCGGGTGGCGCCGTTCTTATCGGCCACCACCACGCTGCCGTCGCGGATCTCTTTCAGGGAAGTTTCCAGGCAGACGGGCACCCGGTTGGTCTTGAAGAAGTCCCGCAGATAGCTGGCGTTGGCAAGGCAGACGCCGGTGACCGCAATGAGATCGTCCTTCATTTCCACGATGGTGGGCTGCTTGCCCTGGAGATAGAGATCATAGGCGATCTCGCAGCCGGTAAGGCCGCCGCCCACGATGACCACCTTCTCCCCTACGGGAGCGCGGCCCAGCAGGTAATCCACCGCCTGGATGCCCTTTTCGGCACCGGGCACCGGCAGGTTCACGGCCTTAGCACCGCTGGCCACAATGATCTCATCGGCCTGCAAGGCGTCCAGATCGGTGACTTCGGTGTTCAGCTTGACGGTCAGGTTGGGGTACTTGGTCAGTTCCCGGGCGTACCAGGCCAGCAGTTCCCGGTCCTTTTCCTTAAAGGAAGGGGCAGCCGCCGCCACAAACACGCCGCCCAGGGCGCCGGTCTTTTCGTACAGGGTCACGGTATGGCCCCGCTGGGCGCAGACCAGTGCGGATTCCATACCGCCGATGCCGCCGCCGATGACCGCAATGTTCTTTTTGCGATCCGCCGGGATGATGCGGTACTTTTTGGTCTGCATGGTGCGGGGGTCCAGGGCACAGCGGGCCATGCCACGGGTATCGGGCAGGGTCTGGGTGTTGGCGTGGCCCTTGTGGTGGGACAGGTTGAAGCAGCCGTTATGGCAGCAGATGCAGGGGCGGATATCCTCCATCCGGTCTTCCAGCAGCTTGGTGACCCATTCGCCGTCGGCCAAAAACTGCCGGGCCACGCCCATGGCGTCGATACGCCCTTCGGCGATGGCCTGGGCGGCCACGTCGGGTTCCATACGGCCCGCACAGACCACCGGGATATCCACACAGCTCTTGATGTGGGCCACATCCTCCAGGTTGCAGTTCTGGGGCATGTACATGGGCGGGTGCGCCCAGTACCAGGAATCGTAGGTGCCGTTGTCGGCATTGAGCATGTCGTAGCCGGCCTCCTGCAGATAGCGGGCGGCTTTTTCGCTTTCCTGCATATCCCGGCCGATCTCGGTGTAGTCGGTCTCGCCGGGCAGGGCGCCGTAGCAGAAATCCTTCACCTTGGACACGGCGCTGTACCGCACCGATACCGGGTAATCCGCCCCGCAGGCCGCCTTGATGGCCTTGACGATCTCCACCGCAAAGCGGTAGCGGTTCTCAAAATTGCCGCCGTAGGCGTCGGTGCGGTGGTTGGTGTATTTCATGGCAAACTGGTCCAGCAGATAGCCTTCGTGCACCGCATGGACCTCCACGCCGTCCACCCCGGCTTCCTTGCACAAAACCGCCGTTTTGGCAAAGGCTTCGATGATCTCCTCGATCTGGGGAACCGTCATCTGGGGGCAGGTGATCTCCGGCGCCCAGCGGGAAGGCAGCGGGCTGGGGCTGGCCAGCTGATAGTTGGTGTCCAGAATGGGCTTGGCCAGGGTGCGCAGCACGGGGTTCTTGTGCAGGGGCAGCACCTGGTCGGAAATGCCCCAGGACCGGCCCATACCCGCGGTGATCTGCACAAACAGCTTGGCGCCGGTCTGGTGGATCTCTTCCATGTAGGGTTTCAGTTCCCGGAACATCTTTTTGTTCTGGTAGAGCCACCGGCCGCCGATGGTGTCCCGGATGGGGGCAATGCCGGGGATGATCAGGCCCACGTTGTTGCGGGCCCGCTCCAGGAAGAAGTTGGCCGCTTCCTTGTCAAAATGGTTGGGCTCCATCCAGCCGAACAGCGAGGTGCCGCCCATGGGGCAGAGGACGATCCGGTTCTTGATCTCCACCTTGCCGATCTTCCAGGGGGTAAAAAGCGCTTCATAGGTTTGCTTCATGCCATCGCATCCTTTCTGTGCAGGGGCCGGCGGGGCCCGTATCAAAGGCCCGCCGGCCGGCAGCAGTTTCTATCCACAGTATACCATCCGCTCCGGCTCGACACAACGGAAACCGGGCGTATTTACCGAAGTTTTACCGGGCCAGAGAGAAGGTGAACACCGCGTTGGGATCGTCGTAGTTTTCGTTGGTGACCCACAGCACGGTTTTCTGGGTCAGGTTGTACACGGCGCTATGTACGGTGCAGCTGTTTTTGTCGTCGTTGTCCCAGCCGCGGCGGCCCACCGCCTGCAGAATATCCATGGCCGCCTGCTCGTCCGCCACCACGCCGTCTGTGGCCTGCAGTTCCTGG
>NZ_JACJKP010000018.1 GCF_016901605.1 Gemmiger formicilis | reverse complement strand
GTGGTAAAAGTGTGGTTGCCAGACTTTTCAGGGCTCCCTTTAGGGAGCGACCACAGGAGATAGGCCCTTATAGGGCCTGTTCAAACCACCCGTTCAACGGGTGGTTTTGATTCAGCATTAGGTGGGGCAGAGCATTTGCCTTTGGAAAAAAGGATTTCCCCGGGGGTATCTTGCGGGGGATGGGGACAAAAGATATAATAAGTAAAAAACAGGTAAAACGGGCGGCGCACACCGCCAAAAACAGCAAGCCGGGGGATGGAAGTGGACATCAGCAAACTGATCCAAGACAAAAAACTGACCGATACCGAGCGCCAGGTGCTGGAGTATATTCTGGACCATCTGGACGGGGCGCTGGCCCAGGGCGTGCGGGACATTGCGCGGGAAAACTATACCTCGACCTCCACTATTATGCGGCTGTCCCACAAGATGGGCTATGCGGGCTTTGTGGATATGTGCTACAAGCTGCGCACCCTGACCCAGGAACACACCGAACAGATCAGCGAGGCACAGAATTTTCTGGACGGGTTCAATCTGGATTCCCTGCTGGAATACAACGCCTATGACCAGCTGAAACGATGCGCCCAGTATATTGCGGGGCTGAACGGCAAGTTCATCTTTGTGTATGCCACGGGATTTTCCGGTCTGGTGGGCAACTATCTGGCCAACAAACTGACCAACATGGGGCGGCTGTGCCTGTTTGCCAGCGGCGGGGATTCGGTGGGCATCTTTGAGAACAGCCTGGACAGCATCGGATTGTTCCTTTGTGTTTCCAAATCCGGCGAAACAGCCATGGTGCGGGACAAGATCAAGACCGCCCGGGAGAACGGTGTGCCCACCGTGGCCATTACGGGGGAACAGCCCAACAGCGTCAGCCAGTTTGCGGATCTGTGGTTCCGGGTGGAGGATCACTGCAAGCTGGACGACCAGAATGTGCGGCCCAACACCTTCTTCCCCCAGGCGCTGATGCTGGCTGAACTGATCGCGTACGAATACCATCGTTTGTGCATTTCGCAAAACGAAACCGGCACGGAATTGTAAAAAAAGACGAAAAAACAAGGTAACGGGTTATCAATCGTGGTAACCTGTTTTTTGTGTCCCCGAAACGGTTTACAGCGCGGGGGTTTTTATGGCATAGTGTGTGCAGCGATACGGCCGTGAGCGTCGCGGATGGGTGGACGCACCCGCAAATTCTCTAAACGGTGTGTAAAAGGAGAAAACAATGAAAGAAAAAGTAATGGACGGCTTGCAGAAATTTTCCAAAGCCATGTTCATCCCCGTGCTGATCCTGCCGATCGCCGGTATTCTGATCGCGGTGGGCAACCTGTTCACCAATACCCGCCTGCAGGAAGTCCTGCCCTTCCTGAACAATCCGGTGACCATCGGTTTCGGCACCCTGCTCTCCGGTTCGCTGACCGCCATCCTTACCAACCTGGGCATCATCTTCTGCGTGGGCCTGGCGGTAGGTCTGGCCAACAAGAAAAAGAGCGAAGCCGGCTTCATCTCGCTGCTGGCATTCCTGGTCTTTATCAACGCCATGAACAAGTTCATGGGCCTGCAGGGCATGCTGGTGGAAGGCAGCCTCAGCGGCACCGGCCAGACGACGGTTCTGGGCGTTCAGGTGCTGGATATGGGCGTCTTCCTGGGCCTGATGCTGGGCATCATTGTGGCCATCGTCCACAACCGCTTCTGTGAAACCGAGTTCAACAACGCTTTCCAGATCTACGGCGGTACCCGTTTCGTCTTTATCGTGCTCATTCCCATCATGGTCCTGTTTGCGGTGGCCATGACCTACATCTGGCCCTTCGCCCAGGCCGGCATCAATGCGTTGGGCGGCTTTATCCAGAGCACCGGCAACTTCGGCCTGTTCATCTACGGTATGCTGGAGCGCCTGCTCATCCCCACCGGCCTGCATCACCTGGTCTACACCCCCTTCCTGTACACCTCTCTGGGTGGTGTGGAGACCATCGGCGGCCAGGTCTTCGAGGGGGCCCGCAACATCTACTATGCGGAAATTGCGGATGAGAGCATCAAGGTGCTGAGCCAGTCCGTTATCTGGGACGCCCGCGGCATCTCCAAGATGTTCGGCCTCATCGGCGCCTGCCTGGCCATGTACCATACCGCCCGCCCCGAAAACCGCGGCAAGATCAAGGCCATCCTCATTGCGGCCGCGACCACTTCCTTCATTGCCGGTGTTACCGAACCCATCGAGTTCAGCTTCCTGTTTGTGGCCCCCATCCTCTTCGTGGTCCACGCTGTGCTGGCCGGTTCCAGCTTTGTGGTGCTCAACCTCATCGGCTGCCGCGCCATCGGCCCCAACGGCTTCATCGACTTTTTGCTGTACAACGTGCCCCTGGGCCTGGAAAAGACCCGCTGGCCCCTGTACATCCTGGTGGGCGTGCTCTACTTCGGCCTGTACTATGTGGTGTTCCGCTTCCTGATCACCAAGCTCAACCTCCACACCCTGGGCCGTGAGACCGAAGGCATGGAGATGAAACTCCACTCCAAGGCCGAGTACAAGGCCAAGGTGGAGGCTGACGGCACCGCCAAATCCGAGGATGGCATTGACGCCGCGCTGATCGTTACGGCGCTGGGCGGCAAGGACAACATCCTGAAAGTAACCAACTGCTACACCCGTCTGCGTACCGAACTGGCCAACCCCGATCTGGTGGATGAGGATACCCTCAAAAACCGCACCGGCGCTACCGCCATTGTACGCAAAGGCAAAAATGTCCAGGTCGTCTATGGCCTGAAGGTCAACGCCGTGCGCAAAGCGGTGGATGAGGAACTGGGCATCAAAGAGACCGACTGAGAGAAAGGAGTTCGCCATGAAAGAATTTTCTGTTGTGATCGCTGGCGGCGGCAGCACCTATACCCCCGGCATCGTGATGATGCTGATGGACAGCCTGGAGCGGTTCCCAATCCGCAGCCTCAAACTGTATGACAACGACGCGGCCCGCCAGGAGACCATCGCCAAAGCGGTGGGCATCGCCCTGAAGAAACTGGCGCCCCAGGTGGCCTTCTCGTACACCACCGACCCCGCCGAGGCCTTCACCGATGTGGATTTCTGCATGGCGCACATCCGCAGCGGCGGCTACCCCATGCGGGAAAAGGACGAAAAGATCCCCCTGCAGCACGGCGTGGTGGGCCAGGAGACCTGCGGCCCCGGCGGCATCGCCTACGGTATGCGCAGCATCCCGGACATCATCCAGCTGATCGACTACATGGAACAGTACAGCCCCGACTGCTGGATGCTGAACTACTCCAACCCGGCGGCCATCGTGGCGGAAGCCTGCCGCGTGCTGCGCCCCAAGGCCAAGATCATCAACATCTGCGACATGCCCGTGGGTACCCTGCGCCGCATGAGCTACATTGTGGGCAAGACCCCCAAGGACCTGGATGTACGGTACTACGGCCTGAACCACTTTGGCTGGTGGACCAGCGTGAAGGATAAGGACGGCACCGACTACACCGCCCAGCTGATCGACTACGTGAGCAAGAACGGCTACCTGACCCAGAAGGCCATCGAAACCCAGCACATGGACGAAAGCTGGCAGGCCACCCACAAGAAGGCCGCCGACCTGCTGGCCGTTACGCCGGACTGCCTGCCCAACACCTACCTGAAATATTACCTCTACCCCGACTATGTGGTGGAGCATTCCGACCCCAACTACACCCGCGCCAACGAAGTCATCGACGGCCGGGAAAAGAAGGTGTTCGGTGCGGCCCGTGCCATCATCGAGGCCGGTACCTTTGAAGGCACCGAGTTCGAGATCGACAACCACGCTTCCTTTATCGTGGACCTGGCCCGTGCCATTGCCTACAACACCCACGAGCGGATGCTCTGCATTGTGGAAAACAAGGGCGCCATCGAGAACTTTGACCCCCATGCCATGGTGGAAGTGCCTTGCCTGGTGGGCAACGACGGCCCCGAACCCCTGTGCCAGGGTGAGATCCCGACCTTCCAGCTGGGCATGATGCAGCAGCAGGTGGCCGTGGAAAAACTGGTGGTCCAGGCCTACTGTGAACACAGCTACCAGAAGCTGTGGCAGGCCCTGACCCTGAGCAAGACGGTACCCAGCGCCAAGGTGGCCAAGGAGATCCTGGATGATCTGATCGAAGCCAACAAAGCATACTGGCCCGAACTGCACTAAAACCTATAACCGCCGCAGAGCGTTTTGCCCTGCGGCGGTTTTTGTGTGGTGGATAGAAACAAAAAAGCATACAATCAATGAAAACATCTTGAATTAATCTAGAATAATGCAACATAAGGGGAAAGGAGCGTATTATTTTACGGTAGATGCTTTTTGAGAGGAACATATAAATGCAGTTGGCAGATTTTTACCGCGAGTGTTTTAAAATTACAGACGAAAGCCTGCTGAGAGAAGTTGTAAGAATTTCCAGGACCAGAAAGGTGAAAGCAGGCGAAACACTGTTCAAGCAGGGGCAAATCCCCACGCAGCTGTGCCTTTTGATGCAGGGGGTGGTACGGGGCTTTCTGCTGAACGAAAACGGAAAAGACATTACCGACTGCATTGTTTTCCGGTGCGGAGAATCGGTCATGCCGGATGGTGAGTTCTGGCGGCCGGCTTCCATCTGCATTGAAGCATTGGAAGATTCCGAGATCGTCTGTGTGGACATCGAACATGTGAAGTGGCTGCTGCAAAATCACCCCAAGCTGATAAAGCTCCATGAAAAATTGCTGATCCAGTCGGAAAATCAGCATAGAACACTGAAAATTGTGGCCTACCAGTATACGGCGGCACAGCGGTATCAGTGGTTTTTGCAGGAGTACCCCGGGCTGATCGATCGAATCCAACATAAATACATTGCCTCCCTCCTGAATATGACGCCGGTGACCCTGAGCAAAGTCCGGCGGGAATTGAAAGAACGGGATGCAGGGTAAACCGAGTCAGCAAAAAAATAGCCGGAACAGGGCAAAATGGCAACAGGCGAAAAGGGTTCGCTTCCGTTACTGACTGGGAAAACAGAACGGCATGGGTAAGGAGTGCTGTGCCGGGGTTGCTCAAAAAAGAAAAACAAGAAAAGACCGGGCGGTGCTGCCCGGCCTTTTTTTTGACCGGTAAGGCTGCTTTTATGAGCGGAATGGCTGCACACAGCGGGGAAGTTGCGGTACAATACTCTATAAATACTGGATTCTATCAATAATGTCCTGTGACATATTGGGAAGAAAGGGATTTATACGCCATGGAAGTGAAAAAGCAGGAAGAAATGCAGGAACGGCTGGAAAAATTCTACCGGGAAACGTTGCAGATCAAGGAGGATGGGCTTGTACAGGCGGCAGTCCCTGCCTCCAGGATTCTGACACTGCGGGTAGGAGAGATTCTGATCCGGGAAGGTACAGTCCCCACAAACCTGTGCTTTTTGCTGAAAGGTGTCATACGCGGCGTATTGCCTAACCACAACGGAAAAGATGTGACCGACTGCATTTCCTGCCGGTATGGGGATTCCGTTATGCCGGACAGCGATTATACGCGACCCGCATCCGTGACTATGGAGGTGCTGGAAGACAGTGAAGTGCTGACCGTTCCGTTGGAAACCGTGCAGAAACTGATGGACCAGTATCCCAGACTGGTGGAGGTTTACCGGGATCTTGTACTGCGCTCCGCAGTAATGCATCGGGACCTGAAAATTGCGGTGTACCAGTACGACGCTTTGCAGCGGTATCAATGGTTTTTGAAAACCTACCCGGGACTGATCGACCGGATTCCCCACAAATATATTGCCTCGTTCCTGAATATGACACCGGTAACCTTGAGTAACGTGCGGGAAGCGGTTCGGGAGAAACAGCACAAAGAAAATTGGTGAATTGTATAATTTAAAGAAAAAATACAAAATGGATAAACTGGCCCTTTTTATCCTTTCAAAAGGCCGTATCCTGTGGGGAACAGGATACGGCGTTGCGGCGGCTGCATGATCATTGGTGGACGAGGATGAAAAGCCAAACAAACCGTATAAAAACCCCATAACGGCCACAAAAAAGACCGTACCTGAAAAGGTACGGTCTTTTGGTTTGATAACCGGGTTACTTGCAGCCTTCGGGGGGCGGGAGGGGCACTGCAAGGCAGTTTTTTATATATAAGGTATAGGGTTATTCCGCGGCGGTGTGGCGGCGGATAAAGTCGGCCATCTCATGCCAGGCGCGTTCTGCCTGGGCGGGGTTATATTCTTTCAGTTCCCGATGGGTAAAGCCGTGCTGGCAGTTTTCGTAAAGGCGGTATTCCACCTGGCAGCCGGCGGCTGCGGCTTTGTCGGCAAACTGCTTTTCTTCCCCGGAGAGGGAGTCATACTGGGCCGAAAGCACCAGCATGGGGGGCAGGTTTGCCAGGTCGGCGTTCAGGGGCGATGCCAGCGGGTCATCCATATCGGCCAGGTCCTCAAAATACCACTGGATGTATTGCAGCATCCGGCTGGGGCTGATGGCTTTGGCCGGGTCCAGGGCCAGCCGGTCCTCGGGACGCAGGCTCTGGCGCAGCGGCGCGTAGTCCAGAATCTGGCCGCGGAACCCTACCTGGCGCTGTTCCCGGTCCAGCAGGCAGAGGGCGGCCGCAATGGTACCCCCTGCGCTGTGGCCGCAGACCACTACCCGGTGGGGGTCGATGCGGTAGCGGGCGGCGTCCTTTACAATGGCGCACACCGCCTGGTAGGTGGACAGGATGGGCTTGGGAAATTTGAATTCCGGCGCCAGGCAGTAATCCACATTCAGGACCGCACAGCCGCTCAGGTCGGCCAGTTCCTGGCAGTAGGGGCCGTCGGTTTCGTAGTAACCCAGCACGAACCCGCCGCCGTGAAAGCTGAACACCGCGGGCAGTACCGCCTGCGGGTCGGCGTTCTGCGGCCGGTACAGGCAGAAATCCACATAGCCCGATACTTCGGTGCGGACAGAATATTTCTCAAACTTGCCGTGCAGCCGTTCATGCAGCACGGCGTCGGTGTTTTTCAGGTCTTTCTCTTTTCGGTAGTCAAAGATCGTTGTATCTTCGGCGCGCATAAGGAACCCCCTTTTCCGGTTTTATGGGCAAGGTATCTTGCGTAGGAACTGTTCGGCCAGCGCCACCCACAGATGCAGGGCTTCGTCGGTGTCGGCGGCGCTTTGGGCGGAAAGCGGCCCTGCCAGGCCCTTGCCGTGTTCGCCGTGGTTGTACAGATGGAACTCACAGTTGCAGCCGCAGCCCAGCATTGCCTGGATAAACCGCATCGAGGCATTGCAGTCCACCACGGGGTCGTCGATGCTGTGCCACAGGAAAGTGGGCACGGTATCCGTTGTGACCCGCAGGGTCAGGTCGGCGGCGTCACACTGGGCGGCAGTGGGTGTTTCGGTGCCGGTGACGACCCGGTTTACCAGCGCGGTCTGCTGCCGCTGCAGTTCGGACGCCTGCTGCTGGAAGGCCGGCGGGTTCAGCGCCAGCATGGGGTACCCCAGCACCATGGCGGTGGGGCGTACCTGGGCGGGTTCGGCGGCAAAGGGCAGCCGGTCAAGCAGCGCCGGGTCGTTCCAGCGGGTGCCCACGGTGGCGCATACATGCGCCCCGGCGGAAAATCCCGCCACGAACACCCGGTCGGCGTCGATATACCATTCCTCGGCATGGCGGCGCACCGTCAGGATGGCTTCCATCAGCTGCAGGGCCTGCAGCGGGTACCGGGCGGTTTCGTTGAAGCCGGTTTCCGGGTGTTCCCGGTCGGTGCCTACTGTGTAACGCAGCACAAAGCAGTTGTACCCTTTTTCCAGAAAAGTCAGGGCGATGGGCTCGCCCTCTTTGGTGGCGTGGATCAGGTAGGCGCCGCCCGGGCAGATGATCATGGCCGGACGCTTTTTATACACATGGAAGGAAGTCTGCGGGTCCATGATATAGGTTTGCAGCACACATCCCTGCTGCAGCGGAATCTCTTTGCACAACATGGCATGGCCTCCCTGCGGATACGGTCAGTCGGCTTTGAGGGCGGGTTCGTCCTTTTCGAAGCCGAAGAAGTAGGTGATGACGGCGGCCACTACCACCGAGATGCCGCAGCCGATAAAGCCGTTGACCAGGTTGAAGGTGGTGTCGCCGGTGAAGGCCAGGGCCGCCACAAAGTTGGAAGCGGGCACCAGGTTGGCCGAGATGACGCCCATGATACCGGCGTACAGGCCGCCTGCAAAACCGCCGGCCAGCAAACCGATGAAAGGACGCTTATACCGGGTGCAGATACCGTAGAGGCAGGGCTCCGACGTGCCGGCCACGATGGCGGTGATCGCAAAGCTGGCGGCCAGGGCGCGCTGTTCTTTGTTCTTGATGCGCAGCATGGCGCCGATGCAGACACCCATGACCGAGAAGCTGGCAAAAGTCAGGGCGGGACCGGCAAAGCCGTCGTACCCCTGGGTGGCAAAGACCTGGAACAGGGCGGCGATCAGCACCATATGCATGCCGGTCATGACCAGCAGCGGATAGATGGCCGAGATGATGGCCATGCCCAGGAAGCCGGCTACGTTCTGCATACCCAGCAGGGCGCCGACCACGTAGTTGCCCAGGAAGGCACCGGCAGGTCCCAGCAGGCACAGGGAGATGGGCAGCATGACCGCCACCGTAAAGGCCGGAGCAAAGACCGAGCGGATGGAAGAAGGAATGTACTTGTTGAAGAAGCGGTACACATAGGACATGACCCACACGGACAGGATGATGGGCAGGATGGTGCTGCTGTAGTTCTGCACCATGCAGGGGATGCCGTACACCGTGAAGGATTCACCGCTGTCGGCCATGCCCACAAAGGTGGGGTGCATGAGGATGCAGCCCATCAGGATGCCCAGCACCGGCAGCAGGTTGAATTTCTTGGCGGCGGAGTAACCCACGATCACGGGGAAGAAGTAGAATCCGGCGTCGCCCACAAAGGTAAACAGCGTGTAGAGGTCGCTTTCGGCCGGCAGCACGTTGAGCATGTCGGGACCCAGCAGAGAGGTCAGCATTTTGAAGAAGGCGCAGGCCGTGATCACGGGGATCACCGGGCCCAGGCAGCCGGAAAGCGCATCCAGAATGGCACTGCCTACACGCTTGGGTGTCCAGCGCTGTTTGGGGGCAGCGTCCAGGTTTTCGTCCAGCGGCGTTTCGCCTTCCAGGCCTACCAGCGTGCACACTTCATCGTATACCTGGCTTACCGTGGGGCCAATGACGACCTGCAGCTGTACGCCGCTCTGCACAACGCCCAGCACACCGCTGGTCTTTTTCAATTCATCGATTTTGGCCAGGCCGTTGTCCTTGAGGTTGAACCGCAGGCGGGTCTGGCAGTGGATGACCTTTTGCACATTGTCTTTGCCGCCGACCAGTGCAACGACCTGCTCGGCCAGCTGACGGAAATTGCCGTTTGCCATAATTTTACTCCTTCACCAGTAATTTAGTAAACATTCCCGGGAAATTTCGTAAATATCATAAACCTTGTTTACTAGTTTAGTCAACAAATTTCGGGAAATTCTCTCATTTGCCCAAAAACGGGGGCGAAATATCGTCATTTTAACAAGTAAACAAAGGTAAACAAAAACCTCCCGCACCGGAAACCGGCGGCGGGAGGGAAACAATCAGGTTGTCTGGTGGGCTTCCAGAGAGACCGGAACCAGGATGTCCCGGGCCGAAGCCTCGGCACTGGGGCCGTTTTCGATGAGATCCACCAGCAGCGAAACCGCCCGGCGGGCGATCTGCCAGGAATCCTCTTTGACCAGCGTGATCCGGGGGTTGCTGTACGCGGTCAGGAAGGCATTGCCGTACCCCACCATCTTCAGATCCTGGGGAATACGCCAGCCCAACCCGATGTAGGTGCGCAGACATTCCAGCGAGAGGGAGTAACTTTCGGCAAACAGGGCGTCAGCATCGGGATTGTCCAGCGCCATCCGGGTGATGATGCCCTCAATATCCTGCAGGCGGGTGGCGTTCATTCCCAGGTGATAGGCTTTGGGCGTTACCTCATGGCGGGCCAGTTCATCCGCAAAGCCGCGGTAGCGCTCATCATATTCCAGGCCGCGCCAGTATCCGGTGATATACAGCGGGCGGCGGCAGCCTTTGCCCAGCAGATGCCGCGCCGCCGCCTGGCCGCTGGCGTAGTTGTCCGAACGGATGCAGGGGATCTGGTCGCTGGCTTTGGTGCCGATGGTCACCACCGGGATGCGCTGGTTATGGAAGATGGCCGCATCATGGGAAAAACTGCCCAGAATAACGCCCCGCACGTTGCGCTGGCGCAGGCTGCGGAAGATTTTTTCCTCGTCCTCCCAGTTATACAGGGCACCGCACAGCATCAGGCTGTAGCCGTAATCGTAGGCGGCTTTTTCCAGCAGGGAGACCATGATGCTGTAATAAGGCGATTCGTTGAGCAGCAGCCCTTCCTGGGGGAAAATGGCCGCCAGCACCTTGATGTCGTCGGCGTCATCGGCATGCTGCCCGCCCGACGGCAGATAATTCAGCCGTTTGGCTACCCGCCAGACCTTCTCGGTGGTCTCGGCACTGAAAGAACCCTTGTTGTTCAGTATGCGGGATACCGCCGCTTTGGAGATGCCGACTTCGTCCGCTATGTCTTTGATCGTTGCCATGTGAGTCCTCGTTTCCTGCATCCTTTTTTTGTATTATAGCATATTCGCCGCCCGGAACAAAGAAAAATCCCCGGGGGCGGTTTTTGCGTGTCATTTATTTTATGGAAATGTCCCTTGCGATATGGTATACTTTGCATGTATAAGGCGGAAAAAAGTTGATGCGTTGCACAGCTTCCGTGTCCGGAGTCCTTGCGCCGGAAGTTTCCGCCGGGAACAGCCGCAGACCGCGGAAGTTCTACAAATTGCGGTAAAAAATCAAAAGGAGGAATATGGTGTGAAACAAAATGTGCCTGCCGCCGCACCGACTGAAAAGGCCATGCCGGGGGCGGCAAGAACTTGCGGCGCTATACTGGCGGGTCTGGCCATGGCGCTGTGCCTTGCGGCTACGGCGGTTCTGCTGTTTGTAAAAGGGGTTACCCAGGGAATGACACTTCCCGCGGCTGGACCGATATCCGGTGGACGGCTGACAGCCTTCCTTGAGACACCCTACGCGGTGGCGGCAACAGCGGTACCCGCTGCTGTATTCGGGATTTGCGTGGTTTTGCTGCAGACGCGGCGGGCGCGGCGAATCTTCTTTTCGCTGAGTGTATGGTGCCTTGCGACAGCCGCACTGCTTGTTCTGCTGGCCTGGCGGGCAGTGCCGCTGCTGCAGTGGCTGCCTGCGGAATGGCAGCAGCTCCTGGTGGGAACTACCCGTGTGTTTGGAACTTGTATGGCACTGTGTGCGTTGGCGTTGACAGCGGTCAGCGCCACGGCTTTGTCGGTATATGCCTGTATTGCCGCTGCGAAAGGGGGACGCCATGAAAAAAATAGCTAAAGGAATCGGTTTGCTGGTTCTGGCAATGCTTTTTGTGCTGGTAGTGGCAGGGGCTGTACGGGTGCTGTTCTTTGCGGAGGAAGAACCGGCCCAGGTGAATGGGCCGGTTCAGACCGGAGAAACCGGCGCCAGTGTGCTGCAGCAACTGGCTGAGACCGAGCCCACAGTGGATTGTGACGAAGAGACTGGTACTTACTATATCAACAACGAGATTATTCTTTTTGCAGGTACGGGTGCCACGGAGGAGCAGATCAATGGCCTGCTGAGCGGTCTGGGCGCGCAAGTAGACAAATCTATGGCGGATATTGCGGTCTATCGGCTGATTTATCCGGAGGCCATGACCTATGAAGAATTGAATGCGCTGGTGGAACAGCTCAAGGCAGATCCGCTGGTAGAGGATGCCTACCTGAACGAACTGACAGAGCAGGGAACGGACGAAATCACCGCCGGTACCGATACGGGAAGCGGCGCAGAAGAAACGGCACGTGATCCGGTTTGCCCCGA
Organism: Gemmiger formicilis; assembly: GCF_016901605.1. Lineage (GTDB taxonomy): Bacteria > Bacillota > Clostridia > Oscillospirales > Ruminococcaceae > Gemmiger > Gemmiger formicilis_B. Next base: position 12,206 of record NZ_JACJKP010000018.1, on the reverse strand, counting down.
CGATCCCTGGAACGGGGCGTCCTGGGATACCGGCGTGCCCCGCGATGAAAACTGGGGCGTGGAAGCCATCGATGCGCCGGGAGCATGGGCTTACCGGGATCAGATGCAGCAGGTGCGGGTTGGTCTGATCGACTCTCAGGTGGATGCCGGTCATGAAGATCTGCCGGACGTACACAGTACGGTCTTTTTTACCGATATGAATTCCGGAGAAACGGTGGCCAATATCCGTGCAATACCGGCTGACGACCACGGTACCCATGTTGCCGGCACCATTGATGCTGACTGGAACAATGACACCGGTGTTTCGGGCGTGATGGGCGGCAAAGGCGACCTGTATTACAGTGCGCTGTATTATCTGTCCAACGGGAAGGCACAGACCAACTACGGTACGGCATTCAGCTATGTGCTGGAATTGAAAACACTGATCGATCAGGATGTGCAGGTTGTTAATATCAGCCAGAATACCAGCCGTTTGATTGGGTTTGCAGCCAGCCGGGGGAACCAGAATGCCATTGATTACCTGACCCGTCAGGCAACGTTGGCTGAAAAGGCACTGCTGCGCATTATTACAGAACGGCAGGCGGCAGGAAAACCCGATTTTGTGATCTGTGTGGCTGCAGGCAACAGCAACGCTACAGAATATTACAAGGATGAAAAACAGCCTTATGGTTACCGCGAAAATCCCACGCTGACAGAATATTTTTTGATGGCGTTTGGCTGGAAGGGAGAAAGAGGCGACTCCCTGGCACTGTACAATAACTTTCTTTCTCTGATGGACGAACCGGAAGTCAAAAACCGGGTCATCGTGGTGGGTGCTGTCAATATCGACGAACAGCTTTCCACAAAAACAGAAACCCGGTATGAATACTGCTATTTTTCCAATGTAGGCGACCGGGTGGATATTGTGGCGCCCGGCTGGGATGTGTGGAGCAATGTGCCCGGCGGTTATGAAGGAATGTCGGGCACTTCCATGGCAACCCCGCATGTGACCGGCGTGGCAGGCTTGGTATTTGCCTGCAATCCGTCATTGAGCGGTCCCCAAGTGAAGGAAATACTGCGTTCCACCGTACAGGGACGCTATACTTATACCGGCGGTTACAGCGGTATGGTCAACGCCCGGCAGGCGGTGGAAGCAGCACTGGAAACACGGGAGACTCCGGTGGAAAAGGTGGTGGGAGCCCAAACCGTTCAGGGACTTGATCTCTGCTTTGTGGTAGATACGACCGGTTCTATGGGGGATGACATTGACGATGCCAAAGCCAACATGGAAACGATTTTGCAGCATCTGGCAGAAAAAACCGAGGATTATCGGGTAGCAATCGTGGATTACCGGGATTTCCCGGAACGCAGCCATGCTTCGGAGGATTATGCCTGGAAACTGCAGTTGGATTTCAGCGATAAAAACGAAGCCATCACCGCAGCCATCAATGACCTGGATCTGGGATCAGGCGGTGATACGGAAGAAACTGTCTATACGGCACTGATTCAGGCCGCAAACCTTTCCTGGCGGGATAACGCCAAAAAAGTAATTATCATTCTGGGAGATGCCCCGCCGTTGGACCCCGAACCATATACCGACTATACCTATGAAGATGTGTTGATCGCTTTGTTGGGAGCCGATATTGGCATCGATTTTGAGGCTTCCGACGAGCGGGTGACCGATTCCATGGAAACAGGAGGAATCAACGTGTTCTCCATTGGCGCTGACGCCAGTGAAGAAGCAGCAGATTTCTTTGAGCAAATTGCCGACAGCACCGGCGGCAGCTATGCCGGTGTAGAGGAAGCTTCTCAGGTAGGGGATGCTATTGTAGAGTCCATCGAACAGATTGAACTGAACCAGACGGTGACAGTGGAAGCCGATTTTGGAGACAGTCTGCCCAATGAGAACGTTCACCTTTACAACGATGATGGCTATTTGTTTACTGTACGCACGGACGCCGAGGGATGCCTTGCCTTGCCTGATGTGCTGCCCGGCCAGTATCGCTGGCGCAGTGAAGGTGCTGTGGCGGCGGGCACACTGGAAATTAGCACACAGGACAGAAATGCGATCGTAAGAACAAGCCGCACCTATGCCTTTACGCCGTTGCTCCAGAACTGGCAGCGTCATACTTTGCTGTATGTGCTGGCGTTTGGCGGGTATTTGCTGCTTTGCCTTGCTGTGCCGTTGGTGGTACGCGCAGGATGCCGTACATACCGCGGCAAAAAGGCGCGCCAGGGAGTGGCCGACGCCCCGATGAGGGGGAAAAGCGTGCCGCTGCAAAATACGGGAACGATAAACCCTGTACAGAACCCTGCACAAAATGCACCGCCAATCCCGCCTGCCCCGGCAGAAAATTCAAGGAAAAACCATCCGGATAACAGTACCCCGCTTACAGTGTCGATGGAATCGGATGGACCGGTCTGCCCGGTTTGCGGAACGGTGAACGAACGGGATGCCCGCTTCTGTATCCAGTGCGGACGCTCCCTGCCGGCGGAGGGGATCTGCCCGCATTGCGGTACCGTGTGCGCCCCCGGAACAAAGTTCTGTGGTAAGTGCGGAAAACCACTGGATACTGCCCAAACGACCAAAACCACCGGTGTGTGACAGCGCACAAGCACGGTTATAAGAAAAAACAGAAAAGCGCAGCCTTCCCGGCGGGAAGGCTGCGCTTTTGCTGTAAAAAGAATTACTTGAAATCGGCGTACTTATGTGCTGCAAAGTCGGCGTCGCTCAAAAAAGCAATGGCGTCTACTTTCCACATGGAACCGTCCCATCTGGCGCGGATGGTGCGGTGGTTGGTATTGGAAACCGTTTCGCCGTCCTCATCCCTGGTGCGGTAGGCAGAATAGGTTACATTGAACAGTGCAATGTCGTTGTTGGTGGTCAGGGAGGACTCGTCAATCTGGCAGGTAAAGGTCTCCGTATCCCAGACGCTTTGGTTGTTCAGGTCGCTGAATACGTGTTCGCTCTGATCCGCTGTATTGTCAGCGGTGCTGTAAACCAGCGGGTCCAGAGATTGCGCATTGATGGCTTTGAGGAAGCCTTCGTAGTAGTCAATGGCAAGGGAAAGCATTGTACCGGCGGTAGGTGTTGAGAATCCGTCCGAGGTGGAATCCTGCCAGGAGAAAGCGCTAAAGTCCAGGTCGTTGGAGGAGTCTTCGGTAAAGAAGCAGACTGCCGAAGAGTATCTGCCGTCATCTTTTTGTGCAGTGACGCGGAGCTGGCAGGGGACAGGCAGCAGGGAGGAATCGATTACGGCGTCCTTACCTACCAGGGTAAAAGGAATCCCGATGCCGTTGGCTGTAATGGAGGCGTCTTCCGGGATGCCGCGCAGGACGGTTTGCGTATCCGAAGCAACGGCTTTTTCGGGTGCGGGCGTGGCGGTGGGCAGCGGTGTGGCGGTGGGTTGAGGAGTAGCCGTGGCAGCAACCGCTTGTTCGGAGGTTTCTGCGGTGGCGGGAAGCAAAGGCTCGTCGACCTCAGGAAGATCCACGGAAGCCTGGGTGCTTTCCTTGGAAAGGAAGGGCAGCATGGTCTTTACTTTGTCCACATCCATCCCCAACAGGAACCAGGCGGCTGCGCCTGCAACCACCAGGAGCAATAGGATCAGAAGAACTACCGGCAGACGGTGCTTTTTGGCCGGAGCGGGCTGGATGGGAGGCTGTGCTTCGGCAGAGGGAACCGGGCGGGGTGGTACGGGAATTTGTGCAGTTGCCGACGGGGTCTGTGGCGGTGGGGTGGCAGCGTCTGCCTGGGGCTGCGCGGCAGGTGCCGCGATCTTGGGCAGCTGCGCACCGCATTTGGGACAGAAGTGGGCATTTGGATTTTCTATTTTGTGACCGCATTTTCCACAATACATAAATAACAACTCCCCTTTTATGACACAAAATCGAAATTTGTTCCGGTACGTAAAAACCGTACCCGTCCGGGCGCAGACTGCGGCGGCAGGGCTGCCGGGCTGCACGGGGATGCCACCCGAGAGATCCGGGTGTAGGATGTCTTTATTGTATCAGAAAAAGATGGATTGGGGAAGAAAATGTTGTAAAGAAGGAAAAAAGAAAGTCTGAAAAAACTTTCGCTTTTTGTGTGGTATAACCATATTTTGGAATGAAATTTTGTAGGAAAGTCTAAAATAAGGAAAAATATTTGTATTTAGTAAAATTTGATTGTATTCCTGTGGAGAACATGGTACCATGAATTAGCAGTACCATCGCTTGAAGCGGTATTTTCCGGTGCTGAATACAACGGCAGTTGGGTTTGGCAACGAAAAATGTGCGGCTGCAGTGATGGGAAAAGACCGGTTCCGGAAGGCGGCCCTGCCCGCAAGCCGGAAAGCAATCCTGCAAGAAAAGGGAGAAATCATCATGGGAAGGAGCAGCAAAGTCCTTGCGGTGACACTGGCACTGGCAATGGGCCTGAGCGCGATGCCGTTCGGTGCCCTGGCAGACCAGGTGACTTCCCCGGCCGAAGAGGCTGTGACGGAAGAATGGACCGGCGAGGACAGCACAGAGGACCAGGCTACCAATGAAACGGCTGCGCCCGAGGGCGAAGTACCCGAGGAAGAGGTACCGGCTGAAAGCGGAGAACCTGCGGCAGAAACCCCGGCGCCCCAGCCCGCTACGCCGGAAGCAGCCATGGCATTGATGCTGGAAGCGGCACCGTTGGCAGAAACAGTTCTGACCGTAGGCGACAGCGCTACATACGCAACCCTGGCGGATGCGGTGACGGCAGCCAATGATTCTTTGGAGCAGACCATCACCATTGAGCTGAAGTCTGATCTGACCGTGAACGAATGTGCTCGGATCGATGGCAAAGATATCATTCTGAACGGCAACGGGTATACCATCACCCGCGGAGAGGATTTTAAACAAATCCAGGACACCAACCGTTCTACCTACAACCCGGCCATTATTGAAGTGACGGTGGCTAAAGGAACGAATGCCAGCCTGACGCTGAACAACGTTACGCTGGACGATGCCGGACGGTATGAGGGAACGGTTTTTGCTCAGGCTGTGAGCGAGGGCAATCTTCCGTCCGACGGTAGCTGGAACAATACCCGCTTTGTACAGGACGCCATGATTGCCGTGTACGGCACCGCTTCCCATACTGCGACCGTGACCATGGGCGCGGGTGCTACGCTGAAAAACTTTGGCGGTATGTCCGCTGTGCGCCTGACCGAAGGGGCATACCTGAAGATGGAAAGCGGTTCCGCCATTCTGGACGATACGGAGATTACCCGCGACAAGGGCACCGAAAAAGACAGTCTGGGCCCTGCGGGTGCTGTGTGGGTCCAGGGCACCAACAGTGAAACCGAAGTGTTTACCATGCAGGATGGTGCCCAGATCGGTAAGCTGAACGGCCGTGCTGTGTATATGGACGGCGGCAAGGCGCAGATTTCCGGCTACATCCATGATATTACCGGCAATACCAATATCTGGCAGGGCAAGAACGGTACGGCTGTACATATCCGCAATAATGCGAATGTGGTCATGGGCGCTACCGGAAAGATCGAAAAGATCGAAAGCAGCTATGCAGCAGTCAGTCTGCAGACCGGCAAGGCGGCCTTTACCATGGAGGCCGGCGCGCAGATCGTTGATGTGGCAACCACCGCGATCTCTGCGCAGGGTACCGGTGTGGAAATCAGTGACCAGCGCCCGGAAAATGACAACATCAACCTGAATATCAACGGTAAGGTCACCGGTATTACCAACGGCAACGTGGTGAACCTGAACAACTCCGACGGAATCCATTGTACCATCGGCAGTGAGGCGGTGTTTGAAAACAACACCCTGAGCAACGGCGCCATTTATATGCAGGGTAAAGACGTTACGGTGGACTTCTACGGTAAGATCACCAATAACGTGTGCCCCAATGGCCCCGGCGCAGTCTGGCTTGCCAACAACCATAAGGGCGGCTCCCTCTTTACCATGTATGAGGGCGCCGAGATCAGCAATAACGTTTCCTCCGTCAATGAATGCGGCACCATCAATGTTTCGATGGGCACCTTCCTGATGAAGGGCGGCGTCATCTCCGGTAACATTGTGGCGGCTACCCAGAGCGGTGCCGGTGCACAGGCTGCCCCCATTTGGGTACGCCGCAGCGGCGTATTTATTATGGACGGCGGTTCCATCACCGGCAACTATACCAACAACAAGACCAGCGGCGCGGTGCTGTTTGATGCCGATGTATACGGTGAGGCTACGGCAACCCTGCCTAAAGTGGAACTGAAGGGTGGTACCATCACTGGCAATATGATGAGTGCTGCCATCACCCAGGACCCTGATACCCAGAAGTATACGGCTGCCGGCGGCGAGGAAATGAACGTTGCCATTTCCACCCTGGTGGGTGAAAACGGAGAAACATCCTTCGCCAATATCAACCGCTACATGCAGATTTCTGAGTCTGTGGACCTGGGCAACACCGGAATTTATCTGGAAAAATACGATATTACCCTGAACCGCCCCGCCAAAGATGTGAAATTTGGCAATGCGTCGGATGCTTCGGTGGCAGGACTGAAAGCCCAGGCCACCAATCAGGGCTGGGGCGACATGCTGGCTACCCTGTGGGTACACGGCGATTCCGGTGAAGTTGGCCTGGAAATGAGCCAGCCTGCCGGTATGAAGGAATCTTTGCCCGTGTATGCGGTGGTGCTGCCTGCGAATGAAGAAGGCAACCCCGTGGCAGACGCGGAAGCTGTGTTCTGCGGTGTGGCCAAAGAAAACGGTAAGCTGCAGATAAAGGTTCCCGGCGACAATGCCAACGGATATGTGCTGGGGCTGGTCCAGCCCGGTGTGGATTACGGTTCCATGACGCTGACCGTGCCGGAAAAACTGGATAGAAAAAGCAGTGTGAAGGATATCTACCAAGTCCCCGGTACGGCTGTGTATACCATGAGCAGCAACCTGCGTACTCTGCTGCAGGCCCAGAAGCCCGACAATATGACATTGACGGTGGAAGTGGACCCCAAACTGAGCATTGATGTATCTAAGGTCACCTTGACCAGTGATGTACTGGAGGCCTCGGACATCAAGTACGAGAATGGGGTTCTGACTCTGACCTGTACCCTGAAAGAGGGCTGGGAAAAGGCTGCGGATATGACGGCTACCCTCAACTGGACCGGAACTTTAGTCAGTTGGGAATTCACGGAAGGCGATGTACTGGAAACCACAGGCGCTTTCAGGGCTACGGTGCCCAGTGAGCCCGATCCCATTGAGGTGTATGTGCCGGCTATGGCTGCGGTGACCAAAATGTCAAACGATGTTATCATTACCGCGGCAGACATCACCGTTTATATGGGCGGTGAGCACGGTTACGAAGGCGTTGTGTCCGATGGCGCCATCGTGGGCAGCAACTCTCTGCCTGAACCGGGATTCTATATTTCCATCCCCGAAGGATGGATAGAAAGCTGGCTGCATTTTGAAGAACCCGCCACCGGTAAGACCTGGTATCTGGAGCCCTATGACGGTGCAGAGAACCACAATATTTTCAAGATTGTGCCTGCCAAGGACCAGGACCCGCTGCGTGTGCAGTTTACCAACACGGCGGGAGAAACGGTTGTCAGCGACAAGTTCAATGTGGGCGATGCCGTGAACCAGACATTTGCCATGGATATCTACCATGGGTCCGTGGGAACTGTGATAGCGGTGCTTGATAACGGGCACGTGCAGATAGACAGCACAGAGGTCGTCACGGTTCCGGGTACGCTTACGGTGCGCGGTACCACTGCCAATGTGCAGTACGGCGAACTGAACAAGGAAGCGGAGGCCGGCAAGCCCGCTGTGTCGGCACCCGAGGGAACGACCTTTACCATCAACGAATCTAACGTGGTGGCCTCTGCCGATGGCGTGGCGCTGCTGTTTGACGATATCATCGAAAACACCCAGAGCGAGTCCAACCGCAAGGCCCTGCTGGAAGCCAAAGTCGACGAAGTGCTGAAAGACGTGACGGTGCCTGCCGACAAGGTACGCGCCTTTGAAATGAAGTATCTGGACCTGGTGGATACCCAGAACGGCAACGCCTGGGTCAAGGCGTCCAACCCTGTGACGGTCAGCTGGCCCTATCCGGAAGGGACCGACCAGAATACCGACTTCACCCTGCTGCACTTTGAGGACCTGCACCGCGACATGGCCGCCAACGATGTGGCAAACTCCATCGCCAATGCGAAGGTAAGTCCTGTAAAGGTGACCAAGACGGCGACTCACATCGAATTTACCACCGACGGATTCTCTCCGTTTGTGCTGGTGTGGAACACCGATAAACCTGTGGAACCCACCCCGCCCCCCGAACCGGGAGACAATGAGGGTGACAACAACAATAACGGCAACAGCGGCAACGGCAGCAACAACGGCGGCACCACCAGTGCCACCCCGGCGCCCACGGCGCAGCCTGCGGAAGTGAAGAACACCACAGCACAGCCCGCCGCAGCTGCGGTGATCCCGCAGACTGGCGATGAGAGCCATCCCATGCTGTGGGTGGTGCTGCTGGCAGTGTCCGGCAGCCTGGCCGCTGTGCTGGCTTATAAACGGCGCAAAGAAGAGCGGTAATCCGCAGTAACAACAGTATAAAAGCCCCCGCCTGACCGGAAGTTCCGGCCCGGCGGGGGCTTTTTGTATGGGAAATTGGAGGTCCGGCGAAAAGCCGGAGGGGAAAGTGAGTTGGGGGCAATCAGGCGGTTTGTTCCGCGAAGTTGCCGGTGTAGAGCTGGTAATACTTGCCGCGCTTGGCAATCAGTTCGTCGTGGGTGCCGCGCTCGATGATGCGGCCCTGTTCCATGACCATGATGCAGTCCGAGTTGCGCACTGTGGACAGGCGGTGGGCGATCACAAAGGTGGTGCGGCCGGTCATCAGGGCGTCCATGCCGTCCTGTACCAGTTTTTCGGTGCGGGTATCGATGGAGGAGGTGGCCTCGTCCAGGATCAGCACCGGCGGGTCGGCCACCGCCGCCCGGGCAATGGCCAGCAGCTGCCGCTGGCCCTGGCTCAGGTTGGCACCGTCGCCGGTCAGCATGGTGTTGTATCCGTCCGGCAGGCGGCGGATAAAGCCGTCGGCGTCCTCCCGGGCGTTGACCAGTTCCACGTAACCGTCGTCCGTTTCGGGGGTCTGGTCCATCAGGGCAAACACACGCTGGGCACCGGCGGCTGCGGTGACCACAAAGTTGATCTGCATACTGATCTGGGTGATGGGGTTGGTAAAGCTCTTGTTCAGGCTCAAAAAGCTGATGACGGTGCCCAGGGTGACCCCCGCCAGGCCGTTGATGCCCAGCACCGCGCCCACAATGGCCACCAGCACATAGCTGAGCCAGCCGATGTTGGCGTTGATGGGCATGAGCAGGTTGGAGTAGCGGTTGGCCATGTTGGCACTGTCCCGCAGGCGGTCATTTACGGCGCGGAAATCCCGCAGGGCGGCGTCCTCGTGGCAGAATACCTTGACCACCTTCTGGCCGTCCAGCATTTCCTCAATAAAACCGTCTACCACGCCCAGGTCGTGCTGCTGGCGGATGTAGTATTTGCCCGACAGACGGGTGAAACTGGTGGTCACCAGCACCATGACACAGGCTGTGAGCACCGAGATCACGGTCAGGGCCGGGTTGAGCACCAGCATGGCCACCAGAATACAGCAGATGACCAGCGCAAAGGGCAGCGCGTAGTAGTGCAGCATATAGCGTAAGACGCGGTTCAGCACCTTCATGGGCGCCGGACGGGTCTGATTGGGTTGTTTCATGAAGTTTCCTCCTTTCAGGCCGGCTGGTCGAAGTCACCGCCGCCCTTGACCTGGGATTCGTAGATCTCCTGATAGATCGCGTTGGTCTTGAGCAGGTTTTCGTGGGTGTCAAAGGCGTTGATCCGGCCGTTATCCAGCACCAGAATGCGGTCGGCGTCCTGCACGCTATGCGGTCGATGAACTCATCGGCGCAGGCTGCCTTGCAGGCGGCAATGCACTCTTCGTCGGTGGCGTCGGGGTTGCCCCAGCGCAGGTTATCCAGAATGGTGCCCGAGAAAAGGGTGTTCTTTTGCAGCACCACAGAAACCTGATTGCGCAGGGCTTCCATATCATAGCGGCGCACGTCCAGCCCGCCCACGCAGACCGAGCCTTCGTCCACGTCGTACAGGCGGCAGATCAGGTTTACCAGGCTGGATTTGCCCGAGCCGGTGCCGCCGATGACGCCGATGGTCTCGCCGGAACGGATATGCAGGTCAATGTCGGTCAGGGCGTTTTTGCCGCTGCCGTGCTTGTAGGAGAAATTCACATGGTTGAAATCGATGCTGCCGTCGGCAACCTTTTCCACCGGTCGTTCGGGGGTGTGCAGGTCGGGGGTCTCGGTGAGGACCTCGCTGATACGGCGGATGCTGGCCAGCGACATGCTGATCATGACCACCACCATGGAGAGCATCATCAGGCTCATGAGCAGGGACATGATGTAGCTGAACAGGCTGGTCAGGTCACCGGTGGTCATGGAACCGCCCACAATGTACTGGGCGCCGAACCAGGACACAGAAATGATGCAGAAGTAGACCGCCACCATCATGGCCGGGTTGTTGAAGGCCAGCAGGCCCTCGGCTTTGACGAACATCCGGTACAGATTGCGGGATGCCTTGCTGAATTTGTCGTTCTCGTACTTTTCCCGCACGAAGGCCTTGACCACCCGGATGGCGGAGATATTCTCCTGCACGCTGGCGTTCAGGTCATCGTATTTCTGGAATACTTCGTTGAAGATGCGCAGCGTTACCACCATAATGCTGCCGATGACCGCCACCAGGAACACCACGGCAAGGAAAAACATGGCGCTGAGCCGGGGGCTGATGTACAGGCACATGGCGTAGCTGAACACCAGCGTCAGAGGAGAACGGACCGCCACGCGGATGACCATCATGAAGGCGTTCTGTACGTTGGTGATGTCGGTGGTCATACGGGTGACCAGGCCGGGCACGCTGAATTTGTCAATGTTGGAAAAGGAAAAGGTCTGGATCTGGGCGTAGATGGATTCCCGCAGGTTGGCGGCCAGACCCGACGAGGCCGCAGCCGCGGCTTTGCCCGCCAGGGCGCCGCAGGCCAGGCTGACCAAGGCCATGACCACCATCAGGATGCCGTAACGGTATACCGCACCCAGGTTGGCGCCCTGCAGGCCCTCGTCGATGATGCGGGCGGTGACGAAGGGCAGAAGAATTTCCATCACCACCTCCAGGGAGGTAAGCGCGATACAGGTCCAGGCATCGCGCTTATACTGTTTGAGCTGTTGCAGTACTTTCTTCACTTTCTTCACTCCTTTGAATCGGAAACATTCAGGTTGGACAACATTTTCTGCTGCTGGCGGGCCAGGGTACGCAGCTCTTCCTCGGAAAAATCCCGGTACAGCCGCCGGTTGCCGCCCTCCAGTGTGCGGGCAAGAAACGGCTGCAGCTGCCGGGCTTTTTCGGTGCCGAAGAGGAGCTTGCGGCGCTCATCGCCCGGGCAGGGCACCGCCTGCACATAACCGTCCCGGCGCAGGCATTTCAGGATGCCGCTGAGGGTGGCCATGGAGGTGCCAAACCGGCGGTGGATCGCCGTCAGGGAGGTGCCCGCCTCCCCTTGTTTTAAGATGTGGAGCAGCACATGCCCCTGCGCGGCTGTCAGGCCTGCCGGTGCCAGGGCGGCATCGGCCCGGCGTTCCAGCGCCTGCACAATGCGGCGATTGTCCAGCACCAACGCAAGGGGGTCTGTGTTCATATCCTCACCTCTCTTACGGCTGCCGCACGGGGCGGCAGACCCTGTCTTCGGTAATGGATTATACCATGTTCCCCGATGATTTAAAATTTCAAATAGATGTTCGACATTAGCAAATATCGAATGTAATATTGTAAAAGATGAAAAAGTGCGCTATACTGATCCCAACATCACAGAGGGAGGATTCCGCCTATGAATACCCAGCAGCTGCTGTGCTTTGTCTGCGTGGCAGACCGGCTGAACTTTACCAAGGCGGCGGAGGAACTGTACCTGTCGCCGCCTACCGTGACCCATCACATCCAGACGCTGGAAGCGGAACTGAAAACCCCGCTGTTCATCCGCAATTCCAAGATGGTGCGCCTGACCGATGCGGGGCGGGGCTTTTACAACGACGCCAAAGAGATCCTGGCCAAGATCGAAATTGCCCAGAAAAAGATGCACGATGCCGTCCAGACCCAGGTGCGGCTGTTTCACATCGGCTGCACCAGCAGCACCGAACTGCGCTACCTGAAAGAGCCCCTGCGGA
>NZ_JACJKP010000170.1 GCF_016901605.1 Gemmiger formicilis | reverse complement strand
CGCATACTCCCGGGGGTAAAAACGCCGCACCTCCCAAAGCAGGCGGTTGGGCAGCACAATATGCTTCTGGCTGCGCTCAATGGCATAGACCAGGTGGTCGAACAGCGTGACAAACAACTGATCGTTCAAACGTCCGGGGAACTGCTCATAGGCCAGCTGCAGGGCTTCCTCAATGGCTTCGGCAGATTCAGCCGGCACATCGCGCAGCAGCTGCATGTACCGTTCCGCTGCGCCTGCCTCCTGCAGGACAAAAACCTTCTGCACCCGTTCCCGGGGCAGTTCCTGCCCTACCTGGCAGAAAAAGCGCAGCCCTTTGCCCATGACGATCTGTTCCCGACCCTCTTCATCGGCAACCAGGACCAGATTGTTATTCAGGATCTTTTGCACGATCATGCCAGGCACCCCTTCTGCACCATGATTCTCCTTTTTTTACTATATTACAGGTTTTTGCCGTTTTCGGCAATGGTCTTTTGGTACCAGTAGAAACTGTCCTTGGGAATACGCCGCAGGGAGCCGCCTTCCTCTTCGTCGCGATCCACATAGATGAACCCGTACCGTTTGCCGTATCCCTGGTGGGTGCTGACCACGTCCAATGCGGACCAGGGGCAGTACCCCAGCATCTGGACACCGTCGGTAATGGCTTCCCGCATGGCATGCAGATGCTGCTGGTAGAATTCAATGCGGTAGGCATCATGCACGGTGCCGTCCGGTTCCAGCACATCGGGCGCACCGATGCCGTTCTCGGTGATGAGGATGGGCAGGTGGTACCGCTCGCATATCTTGCGCAGGGTGTAGCGGAACCCGGTGGGGTCGATGACCCAGCCGTACTTGGTCTTGCCCACGTAGGGGTTTTCCGCCGCGCGGTAGACCCCCTGCTCCCCCAGCATGATCTGCTGGTCCCCGGCCCGGGCCGACACATCCGAGGCATCGCCGTGGCTGGCCGCAATGGTAGCGGTGGAGTAGTAGTTCATGGCGATAAAATCGGGGTTTGCCCCGGCCAGTGTTTCCCGGTCGCCGGGCTGTACCTCCGGCATCAGGCCGCGGTCCTCCAGGTAGCGCACCGCCAGGGGATGATACCACCCGAACACCGGCACATCGGCAAAGTTCCAGCAGCGAAGCACCTCCCAGTTATGGGCGGCAATGGCATCCTCGGGCCGGCAGGTCTCGGGGTACATGGCGGTCAGGTTCAGAGCCGGGCCGATTTTGGCGTCGGGGCACATCGTATGGCAGAGTTTCATGACCCGGGCCTGGGCCAGCATCAGGTGATGGTTCATCTGATAGAGAGTCTTGCGGCTGGGCAGCACACCGCCCTTGGGCAGGCCGATGGCACCGGGATGCAGGATCATGGTGTTCTGCTCGTTGATGGTGAGCCAGTATTTGACCTCGGCGCCAAACTCGGTAAACAGCACCCGGGCATAGGCTTCAAAGGCATCGATGGTGGCACGGTTGGCCCAGCCGCCCTGTTCTTCCAGGCACCAGGGCAGGTCAAAGTGGTACATGGTGACCACTGGCTCAATGCCGTGAGCACGGCAGGCACGGATCACCGCCCGGTAATGTTCCACACCGGTCGGATTGACCTTGCCGGTACCCTCGGGCAGAATGCGGGTCCAGGCAATGGAAAACCGGTAGGCTTTCAGCCCCATCTGCGCAAAGAGAGCAATATCCTCCTCAAAGCGATGGTAATGATCGCTGGCCACCGTAAAATCAGCATAGCCCGCCGGGTGTTCGTACCGGTCAATGATGGAGGGACTTTTGCCGTCGGCATTCCAGCCGCCCTCCACCTGATAAGCAGAAGTGGAAGCGCCCCACAGAAAATCCGCGGGGAAATCCAGCAGTTTCTGGTAGATCATCGGAAAAGACTTCCTTTCTTATTCCACGGTCAGAACGGTATCGCCCACGGCAACGTCACGGCCCGTGACTGCTGTGCAGCGCTTGTACTCGTCGGAGTTGGTCAGCAGTACCGGGGTCACCGTTTCGTATCCGGCGGCCTCGATGGCTTCCCGGTCAAAGGAGATCAGCAAATCTCCCCGGTGCACCCGGTCCCCTGCCTTCACATGGGCCTCGTAGCAGCGGCCCTGCAGGTTGACGGTATCAATGCCCACATGGATGAGCAGTTCCATGCCGTTGTCGCCGCGGATGCCCACAGCATGTTTGCTGTCGGGCAAAGAGGTGATCTCGCCGTCCACCGGCGCGCAGACCTTGCCTTCGGTGGGCTGGATGGCCAGACCGTCCCCCAGCACCTTCTGGGCAAATACTGCGTCGTTGACTTCTTCCAAAGCCACCGCATGACCGGCCACAGGGGCCACAGCGGCAGCCGCTTTGCCTTCCGCTTTGGGAGCGGCCGGCACCGCCGGGGCAGGCGCCGGGGCAGCGTCCTCCTCATTGGCAGGGTCGTCAAAGCCCAGCACCCAGCAGGCGATGAAGCCCGCCACAAAGGAGATCACGCAGGTAATGATGGCGTGGACGATGTTCATGGGGTTCTCGCCGATGAAAGCGGGCAGCGCCGCCAGACCCGGCGAAACAAAGGCATACCGCACCAGACCGGACAAACCCGCGTAGATACCGCCGATGCCGCCGCCGATCATGGAGGCGATCAGGGGCTTTTTCAGTTTGAGGATAACACCGTAGAGGCAGGGTTCGGTGATGCCCATGACGGCCGTGAAACCGGAGGAAGCGGCCAGCTGGCGCAGCTGATGGTTCTTGGACTTGCAGGCAACAGCCAGCGTAGCACCGCCCTGGGCGATGTTGGAAGCCAGCATGCCGGGGCCGTTGACGATCTCATATCCCAGAGAGGAGATCTGCACGGTGGCAATGGGGGTCATGGCCCAGGCCGTACCGGTGAGCACCAGGAAGGGCTGGAAGGCACCCATGAGCATGGGCAGCAGCCAGCTGGCGCGGGCATTGATGGCGTTGGCCGCGGTTTCGATCAGGGTATTGAGGAAAGCGCCGAAGGGGCCGACCACCAGCAGTGCAATGGGGGCCGAGATGAAAAGAATAATCAGCGGCTTGAGGAAGAATTTGATTACCGAGGGGGTGTATTTTTCCGCAAAGCGCTCCACATAGGACATGATCCAGATGCTGAGGATGATGGGAATGACCGAGTAGGTGTAATCCACCAGCCGCACCGGGATGCCGAAGAAGTCCACTGCTTCCCCGGCCGAGACCATTCCGGTCCAGGTGGGGTGCAGCAAAGCGCAGGCCAGGGTCATGGCCAGCACGGGGTTGCATTCAAACTTGATGGCAGCACCATAAGCCAGCAGTACCGGCATAAAGTAGAAGGCCGCATCGGACACAAAGTTGAGGATCTGATAAGTAGAACTGGTATCGGACAGGCCGCACAGCACCAGGATGGACAGCACGGCTTTGATCATACCGCCGCCGATCAGCGCCGGAATGACCGGCGTGAAGGTCGTGGAGATCACACTGACGATCCGGTTGATGATGGACTGCTTTTTCTCCGGTTCCGGGTCGGTTGCCGAGGAACCGCCGGCCGCCGTGCCGCCCATCTCGTTGATAAGGGCGCGGTAGGTGATGGGCACATCGTTGCCCACGACCACCTGGAACTGGCCGCCCTTTTCCACCACACTGATGACACCGGGAGTCTTTTCGATGGCTTTTTCGTCCACCTTGCTGCGGTCGTGGAATTCAAACCGCAGCCGGGTGGCACAGTGGGTCAGTTTGCTGATATTCTGCGCACCGCCCACCAACGGCAGCAGATCATAGGCCAATTTTTTATAATCCATACATGATTCCTTTCTATTGGTGTTCCCGCCGGGCAGCCGCGCGCCTGCCGCCCCACAGGCATAAAAAAAGACCACACCAAAAACACCATCGGGAAGATGGTTTTTGTGTGGTCTTGCCTGCATTACCAGTAACAGCCAATATTGATTTGGTACCATGATAGCAAACTGTCCGCAGCAAGTCAACGAGCAACTCTTACAAATTCACGGTTCCAAAGTTGTGCAATCTGCGCAGTTTTCTTCCGCCTCCGCCGCATCCGGGGACTGCTTTTCCTCTTCGCCGCCGGGGTTTTCCTCCTTCTCATACAGGAAAGCCGTCTGCTGCATGACCTTCTGGTACTGTTTGGGGGAAAGGCCGTACGCCTTGCGGAAGCGGCGGATAAAGTAGTTGATATCGTTATAGCCGCAGGCCGTGGCAATGGCCGTGATGGACAGGGACGATGCGTTGAGCAGCAGGATCGCCCGGCGCAGCCGCACCTGATGGATGAATTCCGTCAGGGTGCTGCCGGTTTCCTTGCGGAAGAGATTGGACAGATAGGTTTTGGACATATTGAACATCTTGGCAAAATAAGCCAGGCTCAATTCTTCGATGTAATGGAAATCAATATACGAGATGATCTGTTTGACGATGGGGGAGTATCCTTTCATGGCATGGTCATTGACCAGTGTACAGTAACCGCGGATCATGCTAGCCATCAGCTGGTCCAGTTCCTGTACAGTCCCCCGCCGGCTGATCTCGTAGGCAAAGCGAGTGGAAAGATCGTCAATATACAGCGGGTGTACGCCCGCCACCTCCACCGCCTTGCGGCAGAGGGAATTGAGAATGACCGTGCGGTGGCGCCAGTCATCCAGCGGATTTTCCGCCCGGGCGGGAATATTACAGCGCTGCAGTTTGCCGTACTGTTCCCGGGCTTTCTCGAAGTCGCCCGCGCCGATGGCTTCCAGCAGGCGGTTTTCCAGCGAATAGCGCTGTTCAATGTCCGTCCACACATGCCGGAGATTTTCGTGCACCTCCCGCACTTTTTCGTAACTGACCGGAAAGGCACCGTCCAGTTCGGGGAAGCGATTCAGGTGATAAGGCCGCGCAAACACCCCGGACGCCAGATACAGGATCAGGCACTCCACCGCATCCACATCCTCGATGGCAGGCAGCGTATTGTAGAACTCCCACAGTTCGGTGAGCAGCTTACCCGGCAGATGGTTGCGTTCCAGTATGGCCAGGGTTTCCTCCCGGGTATGGGGCTTGCTCTGCAGGGGACCGATGGCCAGGATCTCCTGTTCCTGGGAATCGGTCTGTTCCGGCGGCACCGAGAGGTAGAAATACTGCAGATCATATTCGTCCCGCAGGTGGATCATCATATCGTTCTGCACCCGCCGCAGCAAAAAGTCAAAAGCTGCCGCATAGGAGAAAGATTCAAACAGCATCCCGCGCAGGCGGCCATCCAGCAAGGGGAGGCCGTCCTCCCGGTTGCGGACGACCTGCACTTTGAGGCCGACCACACTTAACGCTTTATCGAAGATTTCCAGACTGCGTGGTTCCATCCCGGATACCTCCCTTCAACTTGCACAAAAATCAACACAGTTTTATAGGCATTTTTACAAAAGAATTTTTGTGCTACTTTTAGGTTATATTATCATAGCCTTCCACTTTGTGCAAGTTTTATCATGAATAGAGTCATATACATGATTTATCGAGCAAAAAAGGATGTACGCCTCCTGGTTCCAGGATATGGCCATGGGCTTCAAGATTTTCTGGATGTTCCTGACCTATCTGCTGTGGGGCAGCGTGTTCTATACCAGCATCAACATTCCCTACGGTTCCATGGCTTCTGCCATTTCTCCCGAGGCAAAGGACCGTGCCAGCCTTTCCAGCTGGCGTACCATCGGCGCCACCCTGGCCAACGTGGCCATCGGCGTGGTGCTGCCCCTGGTGGTCTACTACTCGGACGCTAACGGCAACACGGTCCTTTCCGGTTCCCGCATGTCCCTGGCCGCCCTGGGCTGCTCCATCGGCGCCGTGATTTGCTACCTGATCTGCTATCACCTGACCACCGAGCGTGTCAAGATCGAAAAGATCAACCAGAGCTTCAATCTGGTGCAGCTGCTCAAATCCCTGGTGACCAACCGGGCACTGGTGGGCATTATTGTGGCCGCCATCATGCTGCTTCTCTCTCAGCTGACGCTGTCCAGCATGGGCCAGTATATCTACCCCAACTACTTCGGCAGCGCCGCCGGCCTGTCCATCGCCAACGGCCTGAGCAGCGTGCTGACGCTGGTACTGGCCATGATCGTGCCCAGC
>NZ_JACJKP010000169.1 GCF_016901605.1 Gemmiger formicilis | reverse complement strand
GCGGTTGTCTATGCCTGCCCCAACGCTAAATTCACCTGGCTGATGAACGAAGCGGAAAAGGCGGAGGCTCGCCGCAACTCTACCGTCGCGCTGCGCCAGGCATTGGAACAGTCCTGGGATCTTCTGGTGCTGGATGAAGCCTGCGCCGCCTATGAAAATGATTTGCTGGATGAGAAATTGCTGCAGCAAGCCGTTGCATGCGCTGAGACGGGCTTTGAGGTAGTTTTAACGGGACGCACCCCCGCAGATTGGATGCAAGCCGCCGCAGACTATTCCACACAAATGCGAGCCTGTCAGCACCCTTATACAAAGGGTGTGGCAGCAAGAAAAGGAATTGAATATTAAAAAAGCACCGCTGCTTGGCAGCGGTGCTTTTCGCTCTTGTTAAGACAAAGTGATCTGGTCCAGCTCTGCCATCCACAAAGTGTTACAGGCGTCACTGGGCATGCGCCAGTCCCCGCGAGGCGAGAGGGTCACAGAACCAACTTTGGGACCGTCCGGCAGACAGCTGCGCTTGAACTGCTGCGCAAAGAAGCGGCGATAGAAATTCTGAAGCCAGTGAAGAAGAACTTCCGGGTCATACTTACCATCAAAGGCAGTCCGGGCCAGGTGATAGATTTTGGCAGGACCAAACCCGAAGCGCAGCACGTAGTACAAATAGAAGTCGTGCAGTTCATAGGGGCCTACAAGCTTCTCCGTTTGCTGGGCAATGGTGCCATCCTCGGCGGTGGGCAACAGCTCCGGACTTACAGGAGTATCCAGAATGTCCAGCAAAACACTGCGCAGCGTATCGTTGCCGCAGGTGTCCGCCACATACTGCACAATGTGCCGCACCAGCGTCTTGGGAACGCCGGCATTTACACCGTACATGCTCATGTGATCGCCGTTGTAAGTGGCCCACCCCAAGGCAAGTTCGCTCAAGTCTCCGGTACCGATTACAAAACCACCGTATTTATTGGCGTAATCCATCAGTTCCAAAGTCCGTACCCGAGCCTGACAATTCTCAAAAGTGACATCATAGGTGTTGGGATCTTGGCCGATGTCCGCAAAATGGCTGTTAACTGTATTGGTGATGTTGATTTCATCAAAGGTAACACCCAAGGCTTCACACAAAATCTCGGCATTGGAGCGTGTACGTTTGGTGGTACCAAAGCACGGCATGGTCAAAGCCACAATTTCCTTGGGATCACGTTCCAGCACTTTGCAGGCACGTACCGCCACCAGCAACGCCAGGCAGCTGTCCAGGCCACCGGAAATCCCCACTACGGCGCACCGGGCATGGGTGTGCTCCATGCGCTTGGCAAGGCCCTCTGCCTGAATGCGCAAAATCAACTCACAGCGTTCTGCGCGGCGGGTGGCATCCAACGGTACAAAAGGAGTTGGAGAAACTTCGCGCGTCAGGGAGAACTGACAGGGCATCATCTCAAACTCCACCGTAGTATATCCTTCCGTTTGGGGAACAAACGTGGTGTTACGCTGCCGCTCCTGAACCATGCGGCCCAGATCCAGCTCTGTAAGCGCTTCCTCCGCTGCAAACGGCGCAGTTTCAGCCAACACGGTACCGTTTTCGGCAATCAGATTGTGCCCGGCAAACGTCATGTCGGTGGTGCTTTCGCCGTGCCCCGCATCCGCATACAGGTAACCGCAAAGCAGGCGGGCACTCTGACCGGATACCAGCTCTCGCCGGTACGCGGCTTTGCCGATGGTTTCATCGCTGGCCGAAAGGTTGGCAATCACAGTAGCCCCTGCCAAAGCATGGGAGCAGCTGGGAGGTACCGGTGCCCAAAGATCTTCACAGATCTCCACTCCCAGCACAAAGGAAGGCATCTGTTTGCAGGCAAACAGTAAGTGCGTGCCAATCAAGGTTTCCTGCCCGGCATATTCGATGACCTCGGCCTCTTCCATACCCGGCTGAAAATGGCGCTTTTCGTAAAATTCGCCGTAATTAGGCAGACAGGTTTTGGGAACCAGCCCCAGCAGCTCACCGCTACAGACTACCGCTGCGCAGTTGTAGAGTTTGCCGTTGTGGCGAACCGGTAAGCCTACAAGCGTAACCAGATTGAGCCCTTTGCTGGCTTGCAAAATCGTTACTAGGGCTTTTTCGGCACCACGCAGCAAAGGCTCCTGCAAAAACAGATCGCTGCAGGTATAGCCGGTCAAGCTGAATTCCGGTAAACAGAGCAGATGAACATTTTCTGCAGAGAACGCCTGCATGGCTTCTACAATTTGCTCGGCGTTATAAGCGCAATCTGCTACCCGCAGGGACGGGCTGACGGCGGCTGCGCGAATAAAGCCGTTCTCAAAGGCGGGAAAGCTGTACTTCATGGCTCAACTTCCTTTTCTTTATAGAGTGTATGGCTATCATAGCACAGCCGGAACTTCTCCGCAAGCATGATGACTTTTTATAAAATATAGTTGACATTATGTAATGTAGATACTATACTGCACCTGTAAGAAAAAATCCCCGCCGGGAACGCCGAAGCAAACCGATATTTACATAAGACGAGAAAATCCGCGACACAGCGCCAGGCGATTTCCTATCTATGTGCAGTGTATTTGCTGCGGTACATCCATCTTTGTAAGAGGAGGGAGATATTTGCCCAAGAATTTGAAATTAAAAGCAGCCCGGGCCGAGAAAGATATGACCCAAGCGGCACTGGCTGAGGCTGTGGGAGTTTCCCGCCAGACGGTAAATGCCATCGAAAAAGGGGAGTACAATCCCACCATTCAACTGTGCCGAAGCATCTGTAAGGTACTGGGTAAAACACTGGATGATCTTTTTTGGGAGGAATAAAGGATGAAGCTGGATTTCTATACCAGGCACAGCCAATTGGATGAAATGCAGGAGCAGAAACTCTGCAAACTGGAAAGCCGCGGATTTTGGTTGCTGTGGTGGGGACTGCTGGCGGCAATTATCGTGCAAAGCTTGGTGGGACAAACCGCAAAAGCCCCCATCGGGGAATGGGTGCTGTTTATGCTTGCCAGCCTGTACATGGTGGTGGAATGCATTCGCAACGGCATCTGGGATCGGCATGTCAAGCCTAATTTGTGTGCCAATATCCTTGGGTCGACTGTTGCAGGGATTGCCGTTTTTGTCTGGGTTTATCTGAAGGGCAGATACTGGCCCGGTGCGCTGTGTGCGGGCCTGTGTAGCGCGCTGCTTTGTTTTGCGGTCCTGCAGTTTACCGCATGGCTTTACCACCTGCGACACAACCAACTGGAACATTCGGAGGAGTCTGAAGATGAACAATAAATTTGAAACCAACAAGCGGGAACTTGTCACATTTCTTCTAGTCGCGTTCGCAGTACCGTATCTGATGGGAATTCCTCTGGGTATCTGCCAGGCTGCCGGTAAGGACACCAGCCTCTTTGCCAACGCCCAGATGTTTTACCCGGCCGCAGGCGTTATGCTGGCATTCCTGCTGGCCCGCCGTCCAAACATACCGGTTCGTTTTTACATCTTGCATATTTTGATTACCGCAGTTTGCCTCGTTACGAGTTTGTTGTCCGCGTTTGTGGAGCTGCCTGACGGTCAGTGGCTGTTGGCTGTAAATCTGGTCATTATCGTAGGTTCCGTACTGGCATGGGTATTGCTGCTCACTGATAAGAAGGAAAAACGGGAAGCCTACGGTCTGCGTTGGCACGAAAAGTTCCTGAAAGCCATGGGCATCTGCGCACTGTTTTTGGTGCTGAAAACAGTAGCGGTCTTTATTTCGGTGGCCATGTCGGGTGCAGAGGCTTGGAACGAATATCTGGCCTATTGGCAGAGCTATGTGCCGTGGGTCAATTTTTTGATACTCATCCCTAATTTTTTCCTGTGCTTCTTGCCGTTTTTCGGGGAAGAATACGGATGGCGTTACTACCTTACTCCTGTATTACAGCAGCGTTTCGGCAAGCGCAAGGGCGTACTGTTGTTAGGCGTTGTTTGGGGACTTTGGCATCTGCCGCTGAATCTTTTCTTCTACAGTCCGGAAACCTCGCTGCAGAGTATTGCTGCGCAGATTATCGTGTGCATCACACTGGGAATTTTCTTCACCTATGGGTATGAGTTGTGTGGGCGCAACATCTGGGTGCCGGTGCTGCTGCACTACCTGAACAACAATATGATTATCGTGTGGAACGGTACGGCTGATATCAGCAATCAGGTCTACACCTGGGCGGATGTGGGAATTTCGGCTGTGTTGTATGGCTTGTTGTTCCTGCCGTTTTTGGCAAGCAAGGTATTCAAAGCCCATCAGGCGCAGAAGTAAGACGATACTCTTTCCGGGTAGCACGGTTTTTCGTGCTATCCGTTTTTCTTTGGCATAAAGTACCACTCTTCAGAACCGAACATTCTTTCGGGGTTTGACGCAGAGCGTTGTACATACATGAGATTTTAGCAAAAGGAAAAACCCGGTGTGCTGTTTCCTTACGAAACAACACACCGGGTTTGATTGGTAATCAGGTGAAAATCAGACTTCAAAGGCTTTGTGCAGGGCTTCCAGCGCGGCGTCTTCGTCCTGTTGGCGGATCAGAAGGGAGATGTCCAGGTCGCTGGTTGTGATCAGCACAATCTCAATTCCGGCACCGGCCAGTGCGGACAGCGCCCGGGCAGCCACGCCGCAGCTAGTGACCATCTCCTCGCCGAAAAGATTGATTTTACTGTACCCGCCGGACACAAGAGGCGGATGCTTTTTGGCGGCAGCAGGCAAGGCTTTCATCACAGCGGCGAAATTGTCGTAGCTGGTTGTAAAGCTGAAATCCACCGCTGTACCGCGCGGGGCACTCTGGCAGATCATATCCACCACAATACCGGCTTTGGCAAATACATCCAGATGCTCTGCCAGACTTTGAGCACTGTACTGAGCACCGGGAAAGGTTGTAAGCAGAATATTCTGCTCACTGCGGATTTTGCTGACGCCATACATAGAAAAACACCCTTTCTTATTCTTTATTCTAAGGTGAGAAACTGCTCGTCGATAGAGTCCCGTAGGGTCTGCTCAATCTGTTCGCGGGATAAAGTGAATTCCCCATGAGCAGCTCCCATTTCATCAGTGTAATCGCTGTAGGGATATACCCGAATATTCTTATATCCGGCCTCATACTGGGTGACAACACCATGCAGTTTGGGGTCCAGCATTTCGATTTGAACGGTACCGTCCGGCTGAGTGGTCTTTTGGAAAGTGATATCCAGCACGGCACCGATCATGTTATCGGGCTGCGACTGCGCATTGATGAAATTTCCCAAACTGTAAGCTACAAAGGTCTGGTTGCCGCCGGCACCGGTAAGCCACTGCGCAGTTTGAGTTACATGCGGATGTGTACCAATAATCAAATCCACGCCCTGATCGGCCAGCCATTGAGCGGTCTCGGCCTGGAAATCGCTGATTTCGTGGCTGCCCTCTACACCCCAATGGCAGCTGACTACCAACACATCACAGTTGGGACGCATAGCCTGAATCTGCTGTGAGATTCTCTCCCGATCATCCAGATAAATCACTCCATAATTGGAACCGTCCGGCGTAGGCAATCCATTGGTATATTCCGTATAGGAAAGGTAACCGAAAGTGATCCCGTTTACAGTCTGGTAGACGTATTCGTCGTAGGTTTCCAGATTATAAAAGCCCATGTACGCTACATCTTCCGGCAGGGAAGCCCAATGTTCCAAAGAAGATGCAATACCTTCGGCGCCTTTATCATAGCTGTGGTTGTTGGACAAGCTGAAAACCCGGAATCCCAGATCATACAATGCGTCGGTGATGTCTCCGGGGGTTGAAAAGCGGGGATATCCGCTGGGTTCAAAAGCATCGTTTACCAAGGTTTCCTGGTTGAGCCAGTTTACATCAAACTGCGTGTAGAACTCACGCATAGGCTCGTATGCTTCCGAAAAGTCGTAATATCCGTCCTCTCCACGTTGACGCGCCTGTAAGAAGATTCCGTCATGAATCAAGTTGTCACCCGTGGCAGAGAACCGTACGGTCTCAACGGTAGGGGTGGGTTCCGGCGCGGGCAGCCGCGGTGTCTTTGCAGATGGTGCTATTCAGGCGGCACTGTATCTGGCCGGTCAGCAGCCCGGCTACTATACCTGACCGGCCAGATACAGTGCCGCCTGTGTGGTCATTGCGCTGGGAGTGGGCGGTGTCTTATTAGGATCTGCTTTTCAAGAGCCTTTGCAGGCGCAGGTG
>NZ_JACJKP010000168.1 GCF_016901605.1 Gemmiger formicilis | reverse complement strand
TTCGGCGTCCACATACATGCTGCGCAGTTTGTGGATATAGAAATACCGGCCGTTCAACCCTACCCGCTTCTGTTTGAAAATCAACGGGCCGGGGCTTTCCAGTTTTAAAGGAATGGCAACGATGGCAATGATGGGAATGCTGATCAGGCAGCCTACCAGCGCCCCCGCAATATCCATGATCCGTTTGAGCATCATATCCCGCAGTTCCAGCTCGATGGTGCCCATTGTCACGATATTGCCGCCGGCGCAGCGGCCCAGTTCCCGGCGCAGGCGGGCCGCGCTGGTTTCGTCACAGCAGACTTCCTCAATACGGTCCAGCATCTTGAGCCGGAAATGAACCGTCAGGCCCATGCTTTCCATCTCTTCCAGATACGGGATAAAAGATTCTCCGCTGTCCATGGGGATGTCCACATAAATCTCATCCAGCGCGGCACGGCGAATCCAATCCATGAAATTATCAAAGTTGGCACGTACCGGTACGCCTTCAAATTCCTGACCCACCTGTTCTGCAGGTGCATCCAGCAGCACTACACCGCACACCCGCTTGGACCAGTCATCCCGCAGTTCCCGGATCACCGCACTTGCGTGGTCCACCGTGGACAAGACCCCGGCCAGGCTTTCCATACCGCTTCGGTTCTGGGAACGCAGCAGATACTGTTTGAGCAGCATGTGGGCCGCGGGCATCATCAGGGCGTTCACCAACGGTACCGCCACCGCAAAATACCGTGAGTCCAGCATTTCCGCCTTGGCCAGCAGCATCAAGGAGGAATAGACAGCGGCCATCAGCACATTGAACCGGACCGACAGGGCAAACTCCCTGCCCGTACTGCGGGTAACGATATTTTCCCGTTGATTGAAAAAGAAAAAGGTCATGATAAAAGCCACAACCACCAGGCAGATGGTCTGCACCCAGTCGCTGATGCTGTAGGGTACAATTCGTCCCAGCAACCCATCGGTGATCAGCCACGCCAGCAGCACGCTGATGAACAGCGTAACCAAATCCAGCGTAAACACATAGGCATATTGCAATTTTTCCCGTTTATTGATCATGGATATTTTCCTGTTTCCCTCTCTGGCCTCAGGCGCAGAGAGCCTATTATGCAATTATATCAGTTTATTGTAGCATGTTTGCGGTGCTTTTTCAATTGTGTGGGACCGATTGTCAGAACAGTGTCACTTTTTGGTGTTTTCCACCCTTTTCCATTACGTTTCTTTTGTGGTTGACTTTACGCAAGGGGTGGTTTGTGGTACAATACTTTCAATTCTGAAGCTGCCGCGCTCTGGTTCGCCGGCAGTACACCGCTGCAGGGGGAAAACTATGGACCGCATCGACCGCAAAATCATCGACATTCTGCAAAAAGACGCCCGCGCCCCGCTGAAAGAGATTGCCGACCGTGTCTTTCTTTCCAGCCCGGCTGTTTCGGCACGCATTTCCCGCCTGGAAAACGCCGGTATTCTTACCGGTTATCAGGCGCAGATCAACGCCCCCAAATTGGGTTACATGGTCAAGGCTTTCATCAATCTGGACATGGACCCCCAGCGCAAGCCGGAGTTTTATCCTTATATACAACAATGCCCCCAGGTGGTGGAATGCAACTGCGTCACCGGTGACTACAGCATGCTGATCGAAGTGCTGTTCGGCACCACCCAGGAGCTGGACCAGTTTATCAATCACCTGCAGCAGTTCGGCCGTACTCACACCCAAATCGTCTTTTCGACGCCGGTGGAGCACCGGGGCGTACCCGTGGCCGAGCCGGAAGAAGAATAACTTTTGCGAAGAGAGAACCAGTCCCGCACGGCGATGCCAAACCGGGCACTTCTCCCCTTCCCGATAAGATGACTGCCCCGCCTTGCAGAAGGCGGGATTTTTTTGTAGTTTGCTATTGACAACTGTGTATATCGTGTATATACTGTAAATATCGAATATGTACAGTTCGATATAAAGGAGCGCTTCATGGAAATTTATCTGTCCAATTCCGGCCAGGAGCCGATCTACGCGCAGATCACGCGGCAGATCAAGGAACAGATCCTGTCCGGCCAGCTGCACGCGGGGGACGCCTTGCCCAGCATCCGCCTTTTGGCCAAAGAGCTGCGCATCAGCGTTATCACCACCAAACGTGCGTACGAGGACCTGGAATCTGCCAGGTTCATCATCACCCAGCCGGGGCGGGGCAGCTTTGTGGCCGCCCAGAATCCCGCGCTGGTACGCGAAGAACATTTGAAGAAAGTGGAAACCTGCCTGCAGGGTGCGGTGGATGCCGCCCGGCTGGGGGGGATCTCTTATGAGGAAGTATGCGAGACGTTACGCCTTTTATGGGAGGGCTGAACATGACGAACAACGCAGCCGTACTGCGCAGCGTGGAAAAGCGGTACAAAGATTTTACGCTGGGTCCCATTGACCTGACTATCCCCACCGGTACCATCGTGGGCCTGGTTGGTGAAAACGGTGCCGGTAAAACCACCACCCTGAAACTGCTGTGCGGCGTGAACCCTGCCGATGCCGGGGAGATCACGCTGCTGGGCAGCCACCCCACCGACCCTGCTATCCGGGCACGGCTTGGCGTGGTATTTGAAGATGCCTACTTTTACAGCGGGTTGAACGCCGAACAAATCGGCAAAAGTATGGCCGGGATTTTTGGTGACCGGTGGAATGCCGGGCAGTTTGCCGATTATCTGCAACGGTTCGGGCTGGACGCCAAGAAAAAAGTATCGGAGTACAGCCGCGGCATGCGGATGAAGCTGAGCCTGGCCACAGCCCTGGCCCACAACCCCGATCTTTTGGTGCTGGATGAAGCCACCGCCGGCCTGGACCCGGTGGTGCGCAGCGAAATGCTGGACCTGTTTTTGGAATTTATTCAGGATGAAGATCACAGCATTTTAATGAGCAGCCATATTACCAGCGACCTGGAACAGGTGGCAGATTCCATCGCCTACCTGCACCACGGGAAGCTGCTCTTCCACGAGGAGAAGGATGCCCTGCTGCAGGAATACGGCCTGCTGCGCTGCAGCCGCTCCCAGTTAGAAAAACTGCCCATCGGTACCGTGGTGCATACACGGGAAGGCACTTTCGGCTGCGAAAGTCTTGTCAAAGGCAGGGCGGAAGTGCAGCGGTTGCTGCCCGAAGCCGTCTGTGACCCGGCAACCATCGATGACATCATGCGCTTTTACAGTGGGAGGGACGCACAATGAAAGGCTTGCTATATAAGGATTGGGCTCTGATCGCGGGCGGATACAAAGCCAATTTTCTCTTTTTGCTGGTTTTCTACGGGTTGCTGACCGTGATTGGCCGAATGACTTTTTTGGCCTATGCCATGGTGTTTGTTATGGGTATGTATGCGTCTTCCACCATCAGCATGGATGAAAACAGCCACTGGGACGCTTACGCCCACACCCTGCCTGTGACGCCCGGGCAGCTGGTAGCTGCCAAATACTGGCTGACCCTGCTTTTGACTGCCGCCAGCATTCCTCTGTCGTTCCTTCTCATCGCACTGATACCGGACCCCAAACCCTCTCCCCTGGAAGCTGCACTGGGTCTGGCTGCCGCCTGCACGGTCACTTTGTTTTACTTTTCTTTTGTGATTCCTCTGTCCTACAAGTTCGGCGCAGCCAAAGCCCGCAGCTGGGTTTCCATTTCGATCCTCATTGTAGCTTTTGGTCCGGTGCTGCTTTTCACTCAGCTTCCGGAGGGGGTCACCGTCCCCATAAAAAGCGCTGCTGCCTCCCTGGATGCCACCGTCACCGCCACCTGGTCAGAAACATCGTTTACGGTAGCGGTGGTGGGAGCTCTGCTGCTTTTCTCGCTGGCATGCATTGTCATCAGCTGGGCCATCAGTGTTCGTCTCTACACCCGCAAAACCTATTAAATCAAAAAGCGGAGCACTCCCCTGCCGGGAGCGTTCCGCTTTTTATATATGTAAGGTTACAACCAGCCCCCGCCGTGCAGAATAAAAATCCAACCGGTGAGCGTCAGAGCTGAAAGCAGCGTAGTGGCTGCAATGGCACTGGCCGTGAGCACGCCCTCGTGGCCCATGTTCTTGGCCATCACGTAGGAACTGGGGGTGGTGGGGCTGCCCAGCATGATCAGCAGGGCGATCAGCTCTTTTTCCCGGAATCCCAAGGCCAAAGCGCAGGGAATGAACACAGCTGCCAGCCCCTCCGTCTTGATCAGGGCCGCTGTCAGGGTGGGGCCCGCTTTTTTCAAAGCCTTGGCTCCCTCAAAACCGGCGCCGATGGAAAGCAATGCCAGCGGTGTGGTCAGGCTGGCCAGACTGTCCAGCGTCTTTGCCGCAATGGAAGGCAGTTCCACCGGCAGCAGGCTGAACACCGTACCGGCAATAATGCCCAGCAGGATGGGATTGGTAGCTACACCCCGCAGCAGCTGTGCCGGGCGAGGTGCGCCCTTCCCCTGCGGGGATTCCACCATCAGGATCAGCACCGCAAAGATGTTGAACAGCGACACACTGCCCAGAATCATCAGGGGGGCCATGCCCGCATCCCCGTAAATATTCTGAATAAACGCCACGCCCAATACCGCAGCACTGCTACGGTAAGAAGCCTGCACAAACTCACCGATGATGGTTTTGTCCCGCATCAGCACCCGCGCCAGACCCCAGATCACCAGAATGCTGATGAGCGTAGCTCCCGCACAGAACAAGACAAACTTCGGCTCGAAATCATGGAGCATGTCCACATCGGCCATATCCAGAAAAAGCATGATCGGCAATGTGACTTTAAAGGTCAATTTGTCCGCCGCCTTACAAAACTCCTTGGGCAAAAAGCCCAGGTTGCCCAGAATACCGCCCGCAACCATGACCAGAAAGACCGGCAGCGTAGCATCCAGGCTGAAAATCAGATTCTCCATAAACTTGTTTACACTCCCCCATACACCAAAACGGGCCTTGTGCGGCCCGGTCGTTTTATGGTATCATGAAGCGGCTTATTTTGCAACTGCCTGCCGCAGCAAGGTATTTTGGGCTATTTTTGTGCGCTGTACGCACAAAAAATGCGAATATTGCCTTGACAAAAAGGTGGACAGCCTGCTATAATAAGTTGCTGTGCCAAACGGCACAGTTTATCCTTGCCCTTTGCGTGGGCAAAGGGCCATACGTCCAAAAGGAGGTGCACAGAATATGGCTAAGTACGAAACCATGATGGTTACCACCGCCAACCTCGACGAGGAGGCTTCCGCCGCTCTCGTGAACAAGTTCAAGAACCTGATCGAGGCGAATGGCACGATCGATTCTGTTGATGATTGGGGCAAGAAGCGTCTCGCCTATCCCATCAACGATGAGACCGAGGGTGTGTACACGGTGATCAAGTTCACCAGCGAGCCCGATTTCCCGGCTGAGCTGGACCGTATCTACAAGATCACTGAAGGCGTTCTTCGCAGCATTATCATTGCTGAGGAGGAGTAAGGAGTACCGAAATGCTGAATGTTGTTGCAATTATGGGCCGCCTTGCGCGTGACCCGGAACTTCGCCAGACTACGACCGGCAAAAGCGTGGCTTCCTTTACCATTGCGTGTGACCGCAACGGTAAGCGCGATGCCAGCGGCCAGAGCCAGGCCGACTGGATTCCCGTTACTGCGTGGGATCGCACGGCGGAATTTGTGTGCAAGTATTTCCAGAAAGGTTCGCTGATTGCCGTCGACGGCCGTCTGCAGAGCCGGACCTACCAGGACAAAAATGGAAATAACCGCACCGCGATTGAAATCGTGGCCAACAACGTCAACTTTGCCGGACCCAAATCCGCCAACGCCGCACCCGGCATGGGTGGCGCCAGCTACGGCGCACCTATGGCAGACCCCGCCGCCCGCCCCGCTATGCAGCAGGCACCTGCTCCGAGCTATTCTGCCGGCAGCAACGATGACTTTGCATTGATTGAGGACGAAGGCGACCTGCCGTTCTGACAAATCGATTGTAATATTCCAACAAGGAGGTTACCACAATGGCTATGGATCGTTCTTCCCGCCCGATGCATCGTGGCCGCAAGAAGGTTTGCAGCTTCTGCGTCGATCGCGTTGAGCACATTGATTACAAGGATCTGCCCCGCCTGCGCAAGTACGTGAGCGAGCGCGCCAAGATCATTCCCCGCCGTGTGACCGGTACCTGCGCGTTCCATCAGCGTGAGCTGACGGTCGCTATCAAGCGTGCCCGTTATATGGCGCTGATGCCCTACGTGAGCGACT
>NZ_JACJKP010000167.1 GCF_016901605.1 Gemmiger formicilis | reverse complement strand
GGCAAAGTGGCCGAGGGTTACAAGAATCTGACCCAGGAGGTGATGAAACTTGAAAAGCAGCGCGAAAAAAGTAGAGCTTGCTCCATACGATGACTTGTTTTCCACCGAAGAAAGCCGCCAGGATGCCAAGCTGGAGAAGGTACGGGAAATCCCGCTGTCTGAACTGCATCCTTTCAAGAACCATCCCTTCAAAGTCAAGGATGACGAAGCCATGATGGAGACCGCCAACAGTGTTCGGCAGTACGGTGTTCTGGTTCCGGCGATTGCTCGCCCGGACCCGGAGGGTGGCTATGAGCTGGTAGCCGGTCACAGGCGGCACCGGGCCAGTGAACTGGCCGAGAAAGAAACCATGCCGGTCATTGTCCGCGACCTGGACGATGATGCCGCCACCATCATCATGGTGGACAGCAACTTGCAGCGGGAAAGCCTGCTTCCCAGCGAGAGAGCCTTTGCCTACAAGATGAAGCTAGAGGCTATGAAGCACCAAGGGGAACGGTCCGATTTAACTTGTGCCCAAGTTGGGCACAAGTCGGATGGAAAGAAGTTACGTGATATTTTGGCCGAGCAAGTTGGTCAGAGCCGAAATCAAATTCAACGCTATATCCGCCTGACAGAACTGATTCCCGAACTGCTGGATATGATTGATGAACGGAAAATCGCACTCAATCCAGCTTATGAGCTGTCTTTCCTCAAAAAAGAGGAACAGCGGGATTTGCTGGACGCGATGGACAGCGAACAGTCTACCCCCTCTCTTTCCCAGGCCCAGCGGCTCAAGAGATACAGCCAGGAGGGACATCTGACCCTCGATATGATGCGCGTCATCATGGGCGAGGAAAAGAAAAGCGATCTGGACCGGGTGACTTTCACCTCCGACACCCTGCGGAAGTATTTTCCCAAGAGTTACACGCCCCAGCGGATGCAGGAAACCATTATCAAGCTGCTGGAGGCGTGGCAGAAGAAGCGCCAGAGAGACCAGGAACGATGAAGGAGCCGCCTATGAGGGATATTTCAGCCCGTGAGCTGAAAGGGCACAACATTCTTGCCGTAGAGCGTTTTCAGGATAACACCCGCTGGATGATCGAGTTTTCCGTTCAGCGTCCCAGTTCTTACGGTAGCCCCGGTGATGAAATGCGGCTGTTTCTCACAGAGGACGGGTATCAGGCCGCTCTCCTGAGTCAGCAGCGCCGGGAAATCAAAATCAAGCGGTATGCCCATGTGATCGAGGGCCATGTCCTCGACTTCAAGCCTAAAAGAAAGCATCACCCTTGATATGTTGTATGTTGGAAGAAATAGACCATTGCGAGATTGGGGGATATATATGCACACAGTTGAAGATTTGGAAAACACACTGAAGGATATCTTTATAACTACTGAATCGACTTACAACCAGCAAGTCGAACTGGAAAACCTTTTGGAAGAAGTTGATCCGCGGTCTCTTATTCGTACCATCTGGGAAAACTCCGAGACCATATACTCTTTTCGCACTGAAAAAAACAGAGAGCAGTGCATGGAGTATTGCGAATCAGAGCTTTTCAAGAAGTGGGTAACGCTTCTATATTCTGAAAATGGTTCCGGTAGCCCAATTGATGCTCAAACTATAAATCTATGGCTATTACATGATGCCGGATTTCTTGTCACCGCTGATTTTTATCTCGCCTTGGATGGTAATGAGTATGTTACAGAGTGTCGCCTCTACAAAGGGGTCAATTGGGAATACAGTGAAGTCAGTTCGCAGTTAGATGCATTGATTGCCGATCTCGACAAAACGGTCAGAGGCGTTTCAGTGGATGATGTGTTTTATGACCTGTAACACGATGAAACACGAACGGCAAGGCAGGTGATATATCCTCGTGCCGCTGCTCTCCTCTCTGTTCACCGTCTGATCGTTACCCCCGTTAAACAGTCCTAAGACATCCTTGCCGCCCCTGCCCCCAAGCGGGGGCGGCTGAAAGGAGGTTGACACCGTATGGATGCCTTACTCAATGCCCTTACTGACTGGCTGAAGGAAATGCTTGTCGGCGGCATTATGAGCAACCTAACGGGGATGTTCGATAGTGTGAACCAGCAGGTCGGAGACATTGCCACACAGGTAGGTCAGACTCCCCAGGGCTGGAACGGCAGCATTTTCAGTATGATTCAGAACCTCTCCAACAGCATCATGGTGCCGATTGCTGGTGTGATTCTGGCTATCGTGATGACGATGGAGCTGATTCAGATGATTACCGACAAAAACAATCTGCATGATGTGGACACCTGGATGATCTTCAAGTGGGTGTTCAAATCTGCCGTAAGGGGCCACGCCTGCGCTTTACGGACGAGGAACGGGCTGATCCGGCGCTGGAAAAGCCCATCCGCAAGGCGGACAAGGCCACCGCCAAAGCGGATAAGGCGCAGGCCAAAATTCCGAAAAAGAAGGTCCGGCAAAAGACGGTGGACCCGGAAATCGGCAAAGTAACCACGAAGCTGGTGCTGGAGGACAAGAAAAAGCCGCCCTCCAAGCTGTCCCATGCGGTACGAGATGCCCCCGCCAATGCTGCGCTGGGGAAACTCCACAAGGAAATCCAGGAGGCTGAACAGGACAATGTGGGCGTGGAGAGCGCCCACAAGTCCGAGGAGGCCGCAGAGACCGGCGCACGATTGGTTCGGGAGGGCTATCGCAGTCACAAGTTGAAGCCCTATCGTAAAGCAGCCCAGGCCGAGAAAAAGCTGGAAAAGGCCAATGTGAACGCCTTGTACCAGAAATCTTTGCAGGAAAATCCCCAGCTTGCCAGCAATCCTTTCTCCCGCTGGCAGCAGAAACGGACCATCAAGAAGCAGTATGCCGCTGCCAAGCGCGCCGGTCAGTCTGCCGGAAGTGCTGCCAAGACTGCGGAGGCCACCGGTAAGGCGGCCAAGGCTGCCAAGGAAAAGGCCCAGCAGGCGGGTGCGTTTGTCATGCGCCACAAAAGAGGTTTCATCCTCGTGGGGGTAATCTTCCTGATTGTCTGTCTGCTGCTCAACACCATGTCCTCCTGCTCGATGATGGCACAGAGTATCGGTTCTGTGGTGTCCGGCACCACCTATCCGTCGAATGACCCGGAGATGGTGGCGGTAGAGGCCGACTATGCAGCCAAGGAGGCGGCACTGCAAGCGGAGATCGACGGCATCGAAAGCAGCCATCCTGGGTATGACGAGTACCGCTATGATCTGGACATGATCGGGCATGACCCCCATGAGCTGGCGGCCTATCTCTCCGCCGTGCTGCAAGGCTACACGCAGGCAAGCGCCCAGGCGGAGCTGGAGCGTGTGTTTGATGCACAGTACGAGTTGACGCTTACCGAGGAAGTGGAGACTCGATACCGGACAGAGACCCGGACCGGCACCACCACATCTACTGACCCGGAGACCGGCGAGGTCACAACGGAAGAATACGAGTACGAGGTAGAAGTTCCCTACGAGTATTACATTCTGAATGTGAAGCTCACCAGCAAGCCCATATCCTCTGTGGCTTCGGAGCTGCTGACTCCGGAACAGCTGGAAATGTATCAGGTGTACCGCAGCACGCTGGGCAACAAACCGCTGATCTTTGGTGGTGGGTCTGCCGACACCAGCGATTCCGAGAGCTTGACCGGCGTGCAGTTTGTCAACGGCACCCGCCCCGGCAATCAGGCCGTGGTCGATATTGCCAAGAGCCAGGTGGGCAATGTGGGCGGTGAGCCTTATTGGCGCTGGTTTGGTTTTACCTCCCGTGTGGAGTGGTGTGCTTGCTTTGTGTCCTGGTGTTATGGCCAGATGGGACTGTCCGAACCACGCTTTTCCGCCTGTCAGGCGCAGGGCATCCCGTGGTTCCAATCTCACGGGCAATGGGGTAGGCCTGATTACTGAACATCAAAAAGAGATGGTGCAGGTTCTCTCCGAGCGCGCCTCCAGAGTACACAGCGGCAGCGTTGACCCCTCAGAGGACAATATGCTCAAGATTACCGGCGATGGCCGCAAGCTGGGTCTGGACCAGCGTATCATCAACCAGCTGCTGCCGGATGAACCCGGCACCAAGGTCAATCAGTGTGTGGGTAATATCATGCAGATCTGGCGAGACGGCGAGGCTGACAAGCTAACCCAGCTGGTATTCTGCGACATTTCCACGCCCCAGGCAGCTCCCTCCAAAAAGGCAGCCAAACAGCTGGACAATCCCACACTTCATGCGCTGGAACAAGCTGTGCCGTTGGATGAGCCGGAGCCTGCCTTTACCGTCTATGAGGACATCCGCCAGAAGCTCATCGCCCAGGGAATGCCCGCCGAGCAGATTGCTTTTATCCACAACGCCAAGACCGAGGTGCAGAAGAAAGAACTGTTTTCCAAGGTCCGCACTGGGCAGGTGCGTGTTCTGCTGGGCAGCACCTCCAAAATGGGCGCTGGCACCAATGTGCAGGACCGCCTTGTGGCCCTCCATGACCTGGATTGTCCGTGGCGTCCGGGAGACCTTGCCCAGCGAAAAGGCCGTATCGAGCGCCAGGGCAACCAGAACCCTCTTGTCCATGTGTACCGCTATGTCACCGAGGGAACTTTTGACGCTTATCTCTGGCAGACAGTTGAGAACAAGCAAAAATTCATTTCGCAGATTATGACTTCTAAATCGCCGGTCCGCTCCTGCGATGATGTGGACGAAACGGCGCTGTCCTTTGCCGAGATCAAGGCCCTGTGCGCTGGAGACCCCCGTATCAAGGAGCGCATGGATTTGGATGTGGAGGTTGCGCGTCTGAAGCTGATGAAAGCCGACCATCAGAGCAAGCAGTACCGCCTGGAGGATCAGTTGCTCAAATACTTCCCCCAGGAAATCGAAACTAACAAGGGGTTTATTAAAGGCTTTGAAGCGGACCTGGAGACCTTGGCCACCCATCCTCACCCGGAGGATGGCTTTGCGGGGATGGAGATCCGGGGCGATGTGCTGACTGACAAAGAAAACGCCGGTGCAGCTCTGCTGGACGCCTGTAAGGAGGTCAAAGGCTCCGAACCGGTGCAGATCGGCAGTTACCGGGGCTTTACTATGTCCGTGGAGTTTTCCGCTTGGAAACAGGAATATACGCTCCTGTTGAAAGGCCAGATGACCCACCGGGCAAGCCTCGGCACGGACCCTCGCGGCAACCTGACCCGTATTGACAATGCACTCGCGCAGATGTCCCAGCGCCTGGAGGCGACCAAGGCCCAGCTGGACAATCTGTACCAGCAGCAGGCCGCTGCCAAGGAGGAAGTGGGCAAGCCTTTCCCTTATGAGGATGATCTGCGGATAAAGTCTGCCCGTCTGGTGGAGCTGGATACGCTTCTGAATCTGGATGGCAAGGGCCGCTCTCAGCCGGAGGCCGTGATCGCCAAGAGCGCCCGGTCCTCGGTGCTGGATAGCTTGAAACGTCCAGTGCCGCCTCGCAACCCCGAAAAGAAACCGAAACAGCATGAGGAGGTGCGATAAAAACATGAAAACAAACGATATGAATACTGCCATTTACCCTCACTCCGCTGCCTACGCGAAAGAGCATGGGGAGCTTGAGCAGTACCGGGCCTCCAACCGGGCCAATCTCCAATGCAAGGAGGCTATTGAAGCGGCGGTGCGGGAGCACTTCGACGGGATGTATCTCAGCCGTGATGCTGCCAAGGATGTGATTGAGACCTACGGTATTGACCGGGTGATGTTTGTTCTGGCCAATACCGTCCAGCTCCAGGACTGGGATGGTCGTTACTCGCCTCGCAACAAGGCGTGGGCAAAGACCATTCCCAACGACAACTCCGATACTGTCCGCTACGGCTATGCCGTAAACAGCCATCCCGCCGTGCTGGATGGGTTTATAGATCTGGTCCGTATGGAACAGATGCGCCAGCCCTTGACGGCAGCGGACATCCAGGCAGAGGCAGAACGGATTCTGTGGGAGCTGCGCGCACCGGATGTGCCGAACAGCCCTCACGGGACACATTACATGGCCCGCATTTCCCCGGAGTTTCTGAATCGTGCCGGGAGCAAAGACCATGACCGGTTGATGAATCTCCTGCCGTTCCGCAGCTTGGCTTTTACCGGCATGAAAGGGTTGCCGGGAACCTATGCCACCATCCTGGCCAGTGAAGATCGAACCAAAGAGCTGCGTAACCCCCGTGCCTCGGTTCGGGAACATTTGAAGCAGGAACCGAAACAGACTGCTGCCAAAGCTCTGACCCATAAGAAGAAGGAGCCGGAACGGTGAGCGCCCCGAAGCGCAAACGGGAAGTCCAG